>JAKDSA010000065.1 GCA_030457025.1 Brevibacterium sp.
CCGGGGGGCGTGCCACGCAGCCTCCGCGCACGCACACCCCGCCCCGAGCCCCTGGGCGACGTCGGACCTCCAGCCGACGTCGAGCCACCGGCCTCGGAGAGACACCCCTCGATGCGATAGGCGCCGCGGCCCTTGACGCCCACCCATGTGGCGTTCAGTCCGGGAGACGCGACGAGGCCGATCAGCCAGCGGTCCTCGTCCAGGCTCCCTCCATGGCTCCCGCCGGCCTCGCAGACGCCGACGGAGAACGCATAGTGTTCGATGTTGCGGACATAGTTGACGGTCCCATCGATGGGGTCGACGTGCCATTCCAGGGGCTGGCTGCCGTCACTCGTGTCGAGGAGATCATTGCTGCTCGGGTCGAAGCAGTTGAGCCTGCGCAGGAACTGCGCGTCGAAGAAGTCAGTGGGGTCCAGGGCCTGGGCCCCCTCCTCGCCGACCATGGTGTCTCCGGGGCGAACCTTCGCCAGATACCCGCGGACAAGTGATTCGATCTGCGCATCTGCAAGCGTCACGAGGTCATTGGGCGAGGTCTTCGTGTCCACAACCGAGGCATCAAGCTGCGCGCCGAGGGAGCCGCGCCAGGCTGCCATCTGCTCCCACGCCATCGTCGACAGATCCGAGGCGATGCGGATCAATGGCAGATCGTTGACATCACTGGGCAGAAGGTCGGTCTCTGAGCTCATGGTTCAACCCTAGTCGGCCCTCACCTGCCCTAGTCAGCCCTGGCCAGCCCCAGTCGCCCTTGGCCAGCCCTCGCCTGTAACAACACTGCAATACGTGCATGAGTGTGTATTTCTTGTATCTAAGCCGCATTGAGGACGACATCCGGCCAGATCACGACCTCGAACCTGCACAGCCGCATTTCGTGGACGGGCGCCGAACTCGACGACCCGAGACCAGACTTCTCGATCACATGAGCACTCGGCCGGACGGAGTCTTCATTGCTCCTGCGCAACCATCTCATTTACGCCGCATGCATGCTTTTCACATGAATTCCACAATAAAGAACTCTTGTTATCAAACGGTGACCAGACGAATGACTCGGGCCACGATTGTGCGCCCGAAGTGCGCGTCCGCGCGGATCACGTCATTGTGACCCGCAGACGGGACGACGACCTCGGTCCACTCTCAGTCAGCGGGCACCCTGGGGCACCCTCCTGACCTCACTTCGCGGGGGCCGATGCGGCTTTCGCGGTGTCGGGGCGCTGGACCTGGCCATGCCTGCGCACGATCTCCTGCACCGCCTGCGAGGAGGTGCCGGCAGCCTCGGCGATGGACCCGAAGGTCGCCCCCTCATCACGAGCGCGAAGAATCGCCATCACGTAATCGGTGTTGATTTTGGCTCGCTGACGAGAAACCTTTCGAACTGCACCAACTAAGGCTGTCTGGTCAACTGTTAATTCACGGGCGCGACGCGACATGGTTTCTTCCCTTGCATACGACTGTGGCGCGATGCCACCTAATGATGTAGTTCCATTAGATACCACATATATGACAATAGGCCAATAATTCCCGAATTATAGAAATCGATGCAGTATCTTAATCTTTTTTCATAACGTTTTGATAACAAATGCCGAGATTCACGCTCCTTGGCGTCGGAGCACCCCGCGCACAGCCGACCGCATCCCACCCACCGTCGAGGGAGTATCCGACTGACAACTGAAGTGGCACAATGCGGACATGACCACATTGGCTCACAGCTCCAGTGCACCTCGGAATTCTGCGGAGACAGAGACGTCCCTCACCGATGTTCTCTCGGCCGAGCTCCGATCCGCGGGGGTCCGCGAGTTCAGCCTCAAAGACACCGACCGTGCTGCCTACACCACCGATGCCTCTCTCTTCCGCCTTGTACCGCAGGCCATCGTGTTCCCGCACGACGAGACCGATGTTTCGCGCACTCTGGCGATCGCGCGCCGGCTGGGCATCTCCGTCACCAGTCGCGGCGCCGGCACCTCGATCGCCGGCAATGCGATCGGCACGGGCATCATCCTCGACTTCTCCCGCTACATGAACGAGGTCCTCTCACTCGACCCGGACGCACAGTCGGCGTGGGTCCAGGCCGGGTGCGTCCACGCTCACCTGCAGGGACAGGCGCGGCCACACGGTCTGCGCTTCGGGCCGGACCCCTCCACCCATACTCGCTGCACGATCGGCGGGATGATCGGCAACAACGCCTGCGGACCGCGCGCGCTGGGCTACGGTCGCACCGGCGACAACATCCTCGCGCTGCAGGTCATGCTCGTCGACGGTACGGTCGTCACCCTCGACGAGACCGACTCCTCAGAGCAGTTCCCGCGTCTGCACGAACTCGTCGCGAAGGAACTGGGCACCATTCGGACGAATCTCGGCACCTTCTCTCGGCAGGTGTCCGGGTACGGGTTGGAATCGTTGCTGCCGGAGAACGACTTCGATCTGCGCCGGGCCTTCGCCGGAACCGAGGGCACCTGGGGCATCGTCCTGGCCGCGAAGATGCGCCTGGTCAAGAACCCGACCCACACCTCGGCGGTGGTGCTCGGATACGAGGATATGGTCGCCGCCGCCTATGACGCTCCCCTGCTGAAGGACTTCCCCGTGGCCGCGTGTGAAGGGATCGACTCCCGCATGCTCGACCGCGTCATCGAGACCAAGGGCGCCGAGGCGATCCCACCCCTGCCGGAGGGCGCGGGCTGGCTCGTCGTCGAGCTCACCGGCGAGGACGAATCCGAGCTGACTGCGGAGACGAAGCGACTGATCAGGGAGTCGAGCGCCCGCGATTCGGCGGTGCTCGATGCCCGGGCCGCCGCGGAGGTGTGGGCGATCCGTGCCGATGGTGCCGGCCTCGTCTCCCGGACGCCGGATGGGCGCGACGCCCACGCCGGCTGGGAGGATTCCGCGGTTCCGGTCGACCACCTCGGCGACTATCTGCGTGATCTCATGGATCTCCTCGCCGAGCATGGCCTGTGGGGCATTCCGTATGGGCACTTCGGTGACGGCTGCCTGCACATGCGCGTGGACTTCCCGCTCGAGGACCCCGATGGGCGCGAAGTGCTGAGGACATTCATCGAGGCCGCGACCAAACTCGTGGCCCGCTACGGAGGATCGGTCTCCGGCGAGCACGGGGACGGCAGGGCACGGTCGGAACTGCTCCGGCTGATGTACCGACCTGAGGTGCTCGATCTGTTCAAGCGGGTCAAGGAGCTCTTCGACCCGCAGTACCTGCTCAACCCTGGGGTCATCGTCGACCCCGACGCGCTCGACGAGTCCCTCCGCCTGACCCAGTTTCCGCTGCGCGAGGAGCTGCCCGGAGAATTGGCGATGCAGTACGCCGATGATTCCTCCGGGTTCGCCTCTGCCGTGCATCGGTGCACCGGTGTGGGGAAATGCGTTGCCGATTCGGCATCCGACGGCGGAGTGATGTGTCCATCGTTCCAGGCCACCCATGATGAAAAGCATTCCACGCGGGGACGGGCCAGGGTGTTGCAGGAAATGGTGTCCGGGGATCTGATCGACACCGACTGGTCCTCCCCCGAGGTGGCCGAGGCCCTCGATCTGTGCCTGTCCTGCAAGGCCTGCGGCACCGAGTGCCCGACCGGCACGGACATGGCCACATACAAGGCCGAAGTGCTCTACCAGTCCTATCGCGGGAAGCTGCGCCCGATGCAGCACTACTCGCTCGGCTTCCTGCCGCAGCTGGCGCGCGCCATCACGCCCCTGGCTCCCGTGGTCAACCGCGTCTCGGGCCTGCCGGGGCTGACGACCGTGGCCAAGAAGCTGGCCGGGATCGACGTCCGCAGATCCATCCCGCAGTTCGCATCGACGACGTTCCGGAAATGGTGGAAGACCTCAGGCGACACCCCCGCCGAGGTTGGGCCCGCCGAGGTTAGTTCCGCAGCGAAGACCCGTGAGGTGATTCTGTTCGCCGATTCGTGGTCGAATCACTTCGCGCCCCGCGTCCTCGCCGCAGCCGTTGCCGTCCTCGAGCGCGCAGGCGTGACAGTCCGCGTCATCGACCAGACCGTGTGCTGCGGCCTGCCTCTGATCTCGACCGGTCAGCTCGATGCGGCGAAGGCGAATCTGGGAGCGACGATCAGCGCACTCGATGTGACCGGGGACGTGCCCATCATCGGGGTCGAACCATCATGTCTGGCGACGCTCAAGGACGATTCGCAGAAGCTCTTGGCCGATGAGGCCTCGGCCCGAGTCGCCGCACGCGTGCAGACCTTCGCCCAGTACCTGCTCAGTGTGGGCGCCGAGCTGCCCCGATTGGACCGGGTCGAGGCGCTTGTCCAGCCCCACTGTCATCAGTCGGCGATCTTCGGCAACGCCGCGGACAAGGAGCTGCTGGCCAGAACCGGGGCGGTATCGACGTTCCTGGGCGGGTGCTGCGGTCTGGCCGGAAACTTCGGCGTCGAAGAGGGGCACTACGAGACCTCGGTCGCCGTGGCCGAGGTGGCTCTGCTGCCGGCGCTGCGTGAGCAGGAGGCACTGCGCGATCGGGCACCGAATGCAGTCGGGGCCGGAGGAGCTGCGGGGACAGGAGGAGTTGCCGGCGACGGCGAACCGACGCGTGTCGTCTTGGCCGATGGCTATTCCTGCCGCACTCAGATCACTGACCTCAGCGACGCGCAGGGTGTGTCGCTGCCGGAGCTGCTCGCTTGGGGCTGGGATCTCGACCCCACACGGTAGGGGGCCTAGGCGCTGGCTCAGGCCTTGGCGGTGAGGACCGGAACCTCGGCTTCGAGCAGGATTCGCTGTGCCTGCGAGCCGAGGATGAACTTGCCGATCGCCGAACGTTTGCGCAGACCGATGACGATGAGCTGGGCTTCGTGTTCTTCGACGAGGTCGTTCAGCGTTCCCGGCAGGTCGTCTTCGTGGTCGGGCTGGAGCACCTCGACGTCGACATCCGATTCCTTGCCCAAAGAGACGATGCGGTCGATGACGTCCTGGTCGATCTCGGTCGGGGTTCCACTGGCTCCGCGTCGTTGGGAGTTGATCACGACAGCGTTGCTCGACCGAAGTCTGGCTTCTGCGAAGCCCGCGCGCAGAGCCGCCTCACCCTCAGGAGCAGGAAGATAGCCAATGAGAATCGTCATATCGACCAGTATATTGGCTCTGCCCTGATTCGTTCATTCCCGTATCACCGTGAGGACACCTCGCGGTAACTGCAGCGCTGCTCAGTCCGAACGGCTTGTGCCGGATCTGCTCACACGGGTCGCACGCTCGCCGAGTTCCCGCAGCGCTGTCAGCAGCTCCGGTGGCTCGATGACCCGGAAATCCACGGGCGTTGCCGCGGTGATCACGGCCGCCCAGGTCAGATCCTCGACTCCGAATTCGACGCGGGCGCCCTCGTCGGTCTCCGTGATCGTCGCGGTCCTCGTCGGGAACCACGCTTCGGCCTCGGCGGCGGTGGCGTCGACGCCCAGGATCACAGTGTGGCGGTAGGCATTGGTGGTCACAGCCGAACTCACGGCCGCCTCGGCGTCGGGATGGTTCCTGGGGGCGAAAGCGAACGTCGTCTCATGGACCTCGCTCATCCGGTCGAGGCGGAAGACCCTCCAGTCGGCGCGGGTGAGATCCCAGGCATAGAGATACCAGTGCGCGCCGAGGACGACCATCCGCACCGGCTCCACCCGGCGCCGTGTCGTCGCGGAGCCGGTGGGTCTGCGCTTCTCATGCGTGAATGTCAGAACGTTGCACGACGCGATCGCCGAGGTTGTCGTCATGACCGCTGTCATGTCGACTCCGGGTTCATGACCAGGAAGGACGGACACGGCCGTGCTGATGTCCCCGATTGTCTCGCGCATTGTGGGAGGCAGCATCGCCCGCAGTTTCGCGGTGGCCGAGTTCGCATGCGCGGTGCCCAATCCGGCGCCGTTGAGCAGTGCCAGTCCGACCGCTGTGGCCAGTGCCTCGCCGGTTTCGAGCTGCAGCGGAGGCAGGACGGTCCGCGACTGTGCGCGGTATCCGCCGGCGGCACCGGGCAGGGATTCGATGACATAGCCGAGCTCACGCAGGCTTGCGATGTCGCGGCGGATGGAGCGCGGGGTGACGCCGAAGCGGGCAGCCAATTCGGTCGCGGAGTAGGTCCGTCCTGCGGCGAGCATTCCCAACACAGAGAGCAGACGGGAGTCGGCGGTCATAGCGGACAGTATATGTCCGCGTTCGGTCAGAGGCTTGTGTCACAGATCCGAACGAGCGGATCAGCCACAGATGACCAGGAGATTCCATGCCATTCTTCGCCCCGTCCGTCACGACCGAAGCCGACGCCCTGTTCTCCTTCCTGGAGCAGCAGTCCAACCAGCTCAAGCTCACTGCGCTCGACCTCACAGATGAACAGGCGCGCAGCGCTCCGACTGCGAGCCCGCTGAGCATTTCGGGGCTGCTGGCCCATGCCGCGCAGGTCCTCAACGGGTGGCTGCTGCAGGTGAAGGAGCCTGAGCGCTACATCGATGAGGAGGAATATCCGACGATCAATGACGGACTCGGTCTCGACGGGATGTTCGATGGCTCGGCTGTCCCCGACCTCGGCATCGCCGAGGTGGTTGTGATCTTCGAGAAGAGCATTGCCGAAATCGAGGTGGCACGTCGAACTGTCGAGGAGAACGGAACAGACCTCGGCACTGTGGTCCCGATGCCCGGGAATCCGTGGATGCCCAAGGACTTCGTCATGAATGTCCGGTGGATCCTGTGCCACCTCACCACCGAGATCGCCCGCCATGCTGGCCACGCCGACATCATCCGCGAGTCCATCGACGGATCGATCGCCTATCAGCTCAACGCCCAGGCCGATGGTCAGCCCTGGCCTCCCGCGGAGTGGAGCTGAGCCAGCCTGCGCTCGTGGCTGGCGCCTGCAGCTGGGGCGGCGTTGCGGCCGCCTCGACGTGCGGCACGCAAAAGCTACCCGAACCTGCAATAGCGTCGTGCGCACGCAACGCTATTGCAGGTTCGGGTAGCCGAAGCGTGACGATCAGGCCGCGTACACGGCGCCCTTCGACACCCTGTCGACCAGGTGGTCGGTGTAGGCGGGCATGGTGAGGAATTCGGGGAAGTCCTCACCCAGTGCGCTCTTGCGGAAGATCTCGACGGCCTCGGTGTAGTGATCGGCGGGGTGGCGCTCGATGACGGCGAGCTCTTCGCCCATGTACCGCTCCACCAGGTCGCGGGTGACCTGCTTCCCGTTGTCCAGTGTCACCGAGTGACGGATCCACTGCCAGATCTGCGACCGAGAGATCTCAGCGGTCGACGCGTCTTCGAGCAGGTTCTCGAGTGCGACGTTGCCGTTGCCGCCCAGCCATTCGTTCATGTAGCCGATGGCCACACGGATGTTCAGACGAACGCCTTCCTCGGTGACTGTGGTGTCCAGACCCGACACGTCGAGCATGTGCTCCGCGCAGGCGTGGGCATCGACCCGGCGGTTGTCGAGCTGGTTCGGCTTGTCACCGAGTGCCGCGTCGAAGACCTCCAGCGCATCGTCGACCAGTCCCGGCTCGGCCACCCAGGTGCCGTCGAAGCCGCGTGAGGCTTCGCGAGCCTTGTCTTCGCGCATCTTCGCCAGTTCTGCAGCGACGAATTCCCTGTCCGGGTGTGTGGTCATGAGGTTGCCCATGGTCCCGATCGCGTGGGCTCCGCGACGGTGGCAGGTCGAAACGAGACGGTCGGCGAATGCCTGCAGCAGCGGCAGTCCCATTGTCAGGTGCTCGCGGTCCGGCAGCACCCACTTCGGGGAGTTGCGGAAGTTCTTCACCAGCGAGAACAGGTAGTCCCAGCCTGCTGCATTGAGACCGGCGCAGTGGTCGCGCAGCTCCCAGAGGATCTCCTCCATCTGGAACACCGCGGTGATCGTCTCGATGTGGGCGGTCGCCCGGATGGTTCCCTGCGGGATGCCCATGTAGTCCTGTGCGAAGACGAAGATCTCGTTCCACAGACGTGCTTCGCGGAAGGACTCGAGCTTCGGCAGGTAAAAGTAGGGTCCCGAGCCGTTGTCGATGAGTCGGCGGACATTGTGGAAGAAGTAGAGACCGAAGTCGACCATGGCACCCGAGGTCTCTGATTCCCTGCCCTGATCATCGACGTGGAGCAGGTGCTTCTCCGGCAGATGCCAGCCGCGGGGACGCAGACCGATGGTGGGCTGGAGGCGGTTGTTCACGCCCGGCAGATTGCCGCGGATGGCGTTGAACAGGTTGAGCTGTCCGCCGATGACATTGCCCCAGGTGGGGCTGGTTGCGTCTTCGAGGTCGGCGAGCCAGACCTTCGCACGGGAATTCAGCGCCGCAACGACTTCAGGTTCGGTCACGGGGCCGGTCAGCTCGACGCGTCGGTCCTCGAGACCGGGTGCGCCGGTCGCGCCGGCAACCTTCCATGAGGTGTCGGCCCGGATTCCTGCGGTGTCGGGGGTGAACCTCGGGAACGTGCCGTTCCGGATGCTCTGCGCCTGACGTCCGCGAACTCCCAGCAGCTTGCCCAGACGGTCGCTGAAGCGATCGTGGAGTGCCGCGATGAAGTTGAGGGCGGACTCCGAGAGGATTGTGTCGAAGCCGGGTTCGATAGGGGCGTTGATTTTGATGTGAGACATGGGGCTTCTCCTCACCCGTCGGAATGTGTGCTGCTGATGTGCGTTGCGGTGGCTGTGGTGCGGTGGTGCTCTGCTATCTGTGGTGGTGCTGATATCGCCGAGGTTGTCGATGGGTCCGTGACGACCGGTGTGCCGGCGCGGATCAACAGTGCAAACCCCGTGAAAACACTGTCGATCCGCGCCGAGTCTGTGATGACCGTTCAGCCGTCACTGCCGGCGTCAGGTCAGGTCACCGAAGGCTCAGCTGAACTGAGCGCTTTCGGTCGAACCGGCCAGAGCTGTCGTCGAGGACTCCGGGTTGAGTGCCGTCGAGACCAGGTCGAAGTATCCGGTGCCGACTTCGCGCTGGTGCTTGGTCGCGGTGTAGCCGCGATCCTCGGCAGCGAACTCGCGTTCCTGCAGGTCGACGTAGGCAGTCATCTGTTCGCGGGCGTAGCCGTGAGCCAGATCGAACATCGAGTAGTTGAGCGCGTGGAAACCGGCCAGGGTGATGAACTGGAACTTGTAGCCCATGGCTCCCAGCTCGCGCTGGAACTTCGCGATGGTGGCATCGTCGAGGTGCTTGCGCCAGTTGAACGACGGTGAGCAGTTGTAGGCCAGCATCTGGTCCGGGTACTCCGCATGGATCGCGTCCGCGAACTGCTTGGCAGCTGCGAGATCCGGGGTCGAAGTCTCCATCCACAGCAGATCCGAGTACGGAGCGAAGGACAGCCCGCGGGCGATGCCTGCTTCGATCCCGTTCGTGATCTTGTAGTAGCCCTCTGCGGTGCGCTCACCGGTGACGAAGCGCTGATCGCGCTCGTCGATGTCCGAGGTCATGAGGGTGGCTGCCTCAGCGTCCGTGCGGGCGATGACGAGGCTGGGCACGTTTTCGACGTCGGCTGCCAGGCGAGCCGCGTTGAGGGTGCGGATGTGCTGCGAGGTCGGGACGAGAACCTTGCCGCCGAGGTGGCCGCACTTCTTCTCGGAACCGAGCTGGTCCTCGAAGTGCACACCGGCCGCGCCGGAGGCGATCATCGAACGCATGAGCTCGTAGACGTTGAGCGCGCCGCCGAATCCGGCTTCCGCGTCAGCAACGATCGGAGCGAACCAGTCGTCGACGTTCTTCTTGCCTTCGGAGGTCTCGATCTGGTCGGCGCGCTGGAGCGCGTTGTTGATCCGACGCACGACCTGCGGCACCGAGTTCGCCGGGTAGATCGACTGATCGGGGTAGGTCTGTCCCGCGGCGTTCGCATCGGCGGCGACCTGCCAGCCGGAAAGGTAGATGGCGTTGAGGCCGGCCTTGACCTGCTCAACGGCCTGGTTGCCGGTCAGTGCACCGAGTGCATTGACGTAGTCGCCGGACTTGATGTCGGTGGAGGCCACCTGGTTCCACAGGCGCTCGGCTCCGTGACGGGCCAAGGTGTGCTCCTCGATCAGCGAACCGCGCAGTTTGACGACGTCCTCGGGCTCGTAGTCACGAGCGACTCCCGACCAGCGGGCGTTGGTCGCCCAGTCGCGGCGGATGGCCTCAACATCGTGCAAGCTGGCCTGCGTGGTGTTCTCAGTCATTGTCATTCACTCCTACTCGTTCGGGGTTGGTGAGTTCAGTCTGCCGTGACCGCAAGGGGGTCGATAGGGGTTTCTGCTAGGAATAATCGCTAGTTTTCTGGTTTTAGAAATTTCATTGTTCTGTCATACTGATTTTCAGCGCATGTGAACCAGCACACAGCATCGACGGGAGCCACAATGACAAGCAACACAGCTGATCTGAGGAACGAAGAACAAGAGGCCGACCCACTCAGCATCGGCAGAAGAATTCGGTTTTTTCGCAAGCAGCGGGATCTGACGCTGAGCGAGCTGGGCGAGAAGGTGGGCCGCGCAGCCTCCCAGATCTCGACGATCGAGAACGGGAAGCGAGAAACTTCTGTCACCCTGCTGAGCGCGATCGCGAAGGCCCTGCACACCGAAGTCGCCGAACTCATCGACCCCACTCCCGTCGATGGCAGACAGGCCCTCGAGCTCGAAGCCGAACGCAATCAGGCCTCGCCGATGTACTCCTCACTCGGCCTGCCGCAGGTCCGGACCAAGTCACTGCCCCACGATGCCCTCGAGGCGATAGTGGGACTGCAGAGACAGCTCGGCCAAGTCCTCGAACGCCGCGCCGCGACCCCGGAGGAAGCACGCCGAGCCAACCGGGAACTGCGAGAGAAGATGCGCGAGAAGAACAACTACTTCGCCGACCTCGAGACCCAGGCCGCGGAGCTCCTGCGCCTGGCCGGCTATGAATCGGGCACCGTCTCCCAACGGCAGACGGCGACGATCGCGGAGAAGCTGGGCTTCAGCCTCCACTACGTCTCCGATCTGCCGAGCTCGACCCGGTCGATCTCGGACACGGCGAACAGCCGTCTCTACCTGCCCAACTCCGATGCCGCCGCAGATCCGCGCTCACATCTGCTCACGAGCCTGGCCGCACACGTGCTCGGCCACGACTCCCCGAAGGACTTCAGCGAGTTCCTCCAGCAGCGAGTCGAGGCGAACTATCTGGCCGCAGCGGTGCTGTTGCCGCAGAGTTCGGCCGTGCCGATGCTCGTCGAGGAGAAGAAGCGGCGCGAGATATCGGTCGAGCACCTGCGCGATATGTTCGGCGTGGGTTACGAGATGGCCGCCCACCGATTCACGAACCTGGCCACCGAGCACTTGGGTCTGCCCGTGCACTTCATGAAGGTCCACCGCTCCGGGACGATCCACAAGGCGTATTCGAACGACGGCCTGCCCTACCCCACGGATCCGCTGGGTGCCATCGAGGGACAGTTCGCGTGCAAACGCTTCACCTCGCGCACGGTGTTCCGGGTCGCGGACAGGTTCAGCCCGTACTACCAGTACACGGACACCCCAGAGGGCTCCTATTGGTGCACGGCGCGAGTGCTGCCCGGCGGTGATTATGCGATCAGCGTCGGCGTTCCCTTCGCCCATGTGAAGTGGT
Organism: Brevibacterium sp.; assembly: GCA_030457025.1. Lineage (GTDB taxonomy): Bacteria > Actinomycetota > Actinomycetes > Actinomycetales > Brevibacteriaceae > Brevibacterium. The sequence goes on from JAKDSA010000065.1 coordinate 11,520, forward strand.
TCGAAGGTCGTGAATCGCAGATCCGTTCCAAGTCTTCATGCCCGGATCCTGCATGCTGCCGGCAGGCACCGGAGGATCTGGCCGAGAAGTGGGAGAAGCAATCGCTGCCCTCGGCACAGATGCACGCGTCTCTGCTGGCGGCTGTTCCGCCCGGTGCTGTCCCGGGTGTCGATGACACCGAGGTCTACGAGTTCCTCGAACGCCACTCCGGCTGAGGCGAGCCGGCGTCGAGGACTTGGTCTGCGATGCGCTCGGCCACTGCCAGCGCCGAGGTGGCCCCTGACGCAGGCAGGCTCCTGACCATGGCCACCCTGCCGCGCGTGGTCACACGCAATTCGTCGACCAGTGTGCCGTCGGCATCGATCGCCTGTGCCCGGATGCCGCGTGTGCCCGGGCGAACGCTCGAGGCATCGATTGCGGGGACGAACCTCTGGATCCCTTCGACGAAGGCGGAGGTGCTGACGGTCGATCTGGCGCCACGAGCGGCGGTCTTCGCCGTCTGCGCCGCGGACTTCCAGAACCCCTTGAAACCAACCGTGGAGCCCATATCGCCGAGGTCGAATCCGTGTTTGTCGTAGCGTTCTCGGCCCAGGGACACGAAGGTGTTCGGGCCCAGGGTCACTGCGTCGCTGACACCGCGGACCACGGATCTCTCGGAGAACGGGGAGGCCGGGTCGGGGACCGTTCCGACGACCCCGCGAACCACCTCGGCGGACTCATCGGCAAGGTAGTAGTCGCTGGTGAAAGCCACGATGCGAGGCTCCTCGTCGAAGCCGGCCGCCACGGCCAGGCGGTCGGCCTGGAGGCCGGCGCAGACGATGACGAGGTCGAAGACTTCCGTTTCCTCAGCCTTGGCCGGACGTTGACGCTCGTGCGCCCCTGGTCGTTCGTGCTCACGAGCACCTGAGCCTCGCTCCGAGGCGGGATTCGAGAAGCGGTCGCTGAGGGTGCCGATGGTGTCCTCGACCTGTTTGAACCAGTTCTGCTCACCGAAGCGGCTGCGCAGCTCATCGCGGAAGTCGACGACCGGCCCGGTGGTGTCCTCACCGCGATATGTCCGCGGAGCATCGTGGACCTGATCGTCGATATCACGGCCACGACTTTGGGAGTCAGCGTCGTCATCGGCGTCACCGGCCGCATCTTCTCGTGGCTCGGGCGCTGCCGCACGCACACGGAGGCGGACCTCGTTGCTCATCACGTCGATGCCGGTGACCTCCGTGCCGAAGCGGAACGTACCCCCGGCAGCGCTGACATCGGAGGCGAAGGCCTCGGTCAGGGCGGTGAAATCGGTGACGGCTGTGTGCGGCGAATACAGGGCGAGCACTCCCCTGGCGTTGGGCTCGACCTCCCGCATCTGCTTGCGGTCGAGCAGGCGGACTCCCGGGACCTTGTTCGCTTCGGCGCGGGCGAGGATCTCTTCGAGGCGGTCGGCTTCGTCGGTGTTCTGCGCAATCAGCAGCTGCCCGCACTCGCGGTAGGGGATGCCGCGTTCGGACACGAACGGAACCAACAGCTCAACACCTCGGCGGGCGAGCTTCGCTTCCGGTGACCCTGGTTTCGCGTCGAGGGCGGGGTCCACGATTCCGGATGTGTGCCCGCTCTGATGGGCGGCGAGGTGCTCGGCCTTGTCGAAGACGGTGACTTCGGCGTCCGGGAACCGGCTGGTGATCTCGCGGGCGAGCGCCACTCCGATGATTCCGGCACCGACCACGGCCACTCGTGAAATACTCATACAGCAATCTTGGCACCGATCGCGGAGAAGGAGAAGGATGTCGACGGCCCTGAACTGGACTGGCAAGGACGCCGCCTTCGCACTCGGTCGACGGCTGGAACAGCGCAGCCGCCTCGGCGAGGGTCCGCACTTCATTCGCCGAGGTGAGGCCCACGTTCCAGCCGTCGATGAGAATATGCTGGTCGTCGGGGACAATCTGCCGGCTCTGACCGGGCTGCTGGCCACGCATCGCCGGCGGGTCAAGGTCGTCTACATCGATCCGCCCTACAACACGGGCAATGCGCTGGCGTACAAGGATCACGGCCACGATCACGCGAGCTGGCTGAACTTCATGACTCCGCGGCTGATGCTTGCGCGCGAACTCATGCGCGATGACGGGGTGATCTTCATCCACCTCGACGACGGGGAGAGCGCGTGGGCGCAGCTGCTGGGACATGAGATCTTCGGTGAGGACAATTCACTGGGCACCCTGATCCATCAGCGCGCGAAGGGCGGAGGCAACTCTCCCTCGTTCGTCCGCGGCCACGACTACGTTCATGTGTGGGCCAAAGTCGCTGATCAGGCGGGTGCATTCCTGACGGAGAAGAAGGCCCCGGCGAAACTTGAGATCATCGACGGCAAACGCATGCTCGTCGAGACCGACGTGCTGCGCGCCGGATTCGGTCGCTATGCCCGGGGCCGGGAGCGCCGGCTCATGTACGAGGACATCCTCGACGTCAAAGGCGCGAAGAAGCTCGCCGAGGTGGACGCGAAGTTGGCCTCGAGTGAATATGTTCTGCGACCCTGGGGGCCGATGGGCAAGCACGCGGTCGTGCGAATCACGCCTGCTGAGAAGGCGAGCTCGAAGCTCTACTCGATCATCAAGGCCCTGGGCGGGCAGAACGATCTCGAGGACCTCGGGCTGGGTGGGATCTTCAGCTATCCCAAGCCCGTCGACCTGGTCAAGACGCTCGTGGCCTCACAGACCTTCTTCGACCCCGAGGCCATCGTCCTCGACTTCTTCGCCGGCTCCGGAACCACCGCGCAGGCAGTGATGGCGGCCAACCAACGCGACGAAGGCTCACGCAAGTTCATCCTCGCCCAAACCCCCGAGCCGTTGCGGGCGAAGAATGCGCGCAGCCTGGTGGACGCGGCCTCCGATGACGGCTTCCTCGAGATCAGCAGGCTGACTGCGGAGCGGATCCGGCGTGCTGCGAAGCGCCACGCCCCCGGGCTCACCTTCACCGAAATCACCGTGGCCGAGGAATGAATTCTCGTTGATACCCTTGAGTCTTTCCTGGTGACGGTGTAGGAATGCATCAAGGCTCCTATGTCGGCAATGATTTCGAGAAGAGTGATCCAGTGCCCACCTACGTCTACCGATGCACGACCTGCGGCGACACCGAACAGGTCTTTCCGATGAGCCGGAAACCGGAATCCGTCACATGTCCCGACTGCCGCGGCACGGCCGTGTCCGCATTCACTTCCCCCCACCTCGGCGCCGGTTCCGGGACTGTCTTCGGCGTCATCGACGCGACGAAGAGAACAGCAGAGTCACCACCCGTCGTCTCGCGCATTCCCTCCTCCGGTCGCCGTGAGCAGCCGGTCACCCGGGATCCGCGGCACGCCAAGCTTCCCCGCGCCTGAGGTCGACCGGCCTGTGGGCGGAGAGCAACGAAAGGGAAAGAACAATGCCGGACAATGTGTTTCCACTCGACTCGACTCAGCCCTTCACCGCCCAGGAGGTCACCGGTCACAACCGCTGGCACCCCGACATTCCCGCAGCCGTGCACGTGAAGCCCGGCGAATCCTTCCGACTGGATTGCCGCGAATGGTTCGACGGGGCCATCAAGAACGATGACAGCGCCGATGACATCCGCGACGCACCGATGGACATCGTCCACGCCCTGTCCGGGCCGGTGGCGATCGAAGGTGCGAAGCCCGGTGACCTGCTCATCGTCGATATCCTCGATGTCGGGCCGATCCCACAGGAGGAGGGCCCACTGGCGGGCCAGGGGTGGGGATACACCGGCATCTTCGCGAAGAAGAACGGCGGCTCGTTCCTCGTCGACCAGTTCCCCGACGCCTACAAAGCAGTCTGGGACTTCTCCGGTGGGACAGCAACATCGCGCCACGTCCCGGGGGTGTCCTTCACCGGGATCGTCCACCCGGGCCTCATGGGCACAGCACCCAGCAAAGACATGCTGGGCAAGTGGAACACCCGCGAGGCAGCCCTCATCGCCACCGACCCGAACCGTGAACCGCCCCTGGCACTGCCACCGGAACCACAGGGTGCAATCCTCGGCTCCCTGAGCGATTCGGAGTTCGACCGGGTGGCATCCGAAGGTGCACGCACGGCTCCCCCGCGGGAGAACGGCGGCAACCAGGACATCAAGAACCTCACCAAGGGCACCCGAATCTTCTACCCGGTGTTCGTCGACGGCGCGAATTTCTCCGTCGGCGATCTTCACTTCAGCCAGGGCGACGGTGAGATCACCTTCTGCGGCGGCATCGAGATGGGCGGCTTCGTCGACATCAGCGTCGACCTCATCAAGGGCGGAATGGACACCTACGGGGTGAGCGAGAACGCCATCTTCCAACCCGGCAACACGGCCCCGCAGTACTCCGAATGGCTGGCATTCTCCGGAACCTCGGTGACGCTTGACGGTGAGCAGCGCTATCTCGATTCCCATCTGGCCTACCAGCGGGCGTGTCTGCACGCCATCGACTACCTGACTAAGTTCGGCTACAGCCCAGAGCAGGCCTATCTGCTGCTCGGAGCCGCACCGATCGAGGGCAGGTTCTCCGGCGTCGTCGATATTCCCAACGCCTGCGCCACCGTGTACCTGCCGACGGCGATGTTCGATGTCGACATCTCGCCCAGCTCCAAGGGACCGACGCAGATCGACCCGGGCATCGGTGCACCGCACTCGGCGTTCTGAGCGCTGTGGCCCCCGGTCTCACCGCCAGTCGGACATTCCTGCCGGTCGGACATTCCTGACGGTGAGGGGTTCCTGCCGGTGAGACCGGGTGCGCACTCATGTGGACACTTCAGCTCGGATCCAGAATTCGGTCGTAGCCTCGAAGAGGACTCGACCGGTTTCACCGTTGATCCATGAACCGTTGATCCATGAACCGTTGTTCCACAGATAGTTGTTCCCACAGATTCAGGAG
>JAKDSA010000145.1 GCA_030457025.1 Brevibacterium sp.
TACTGCAACTTGGTGGTTGTGGGAGAGTAGGTGACCGCCGCAATATTCTTAGAGTTTGGGGTCATTCCACTTCGGTGGGGTGGCCCCTTACTTGTATTCACATATCGGCCATCCCTTGTTTGGGGTGGCCTTTCTTGTGTGCGGGGACGGTGTTCCTGTTGGTCTTCGGGCTGGTGGGGCCTACTGACCCTCCATAGGTTGACCAACGCGCCGTTCAGGAAGCGTCGAGCCCGAGGAAACGGCGTACCACCTCGGCGCCGGAAACCTCGACCGAATCTGGTCCTCGATCGATATTCGAGGCAGCCAGGATGACTTGGTGCTCAACGTGGGCCCGTCCATCTTGCGCAACGATGGTCCTCACCCCATTGGGAACGATGGTCCTCACCCCATTGGGGGAGTATCCGAGCTTCTCTGAAACCCTGCGACTCGCGTGATTCCCCGCGAAAAATCCAGAGTGGAAGGACACCACATCGAAATGATCGGCAAACGCCGTGACCGCAATCCTCCTCATCTGTGTGCCGTACCCCTTGCCCTGGTCGTGCAGCCCCAGCCAGGATCCAGTCGAGACCGAACGAGTGGCCGGGAAGTCCTGTGCGCTCACCCCCTGTACGCCGACAACACGACCGTCGACTCTGACGGTGAACTCGATGGTCCAGGCATCGACTCGGAACTTCGCCCGGGTGCCCCACTGGTACTGCGCTATGGAATGAGCGATTTCCTCACGAATGCCCGAAACCCAATCGACGAGAAACGCCGGCAGGCCGTGTCTGCGAATCCTGCCGCCGGCGATATCGGCCAATTCCGGATAGTCGGATTCGCGCACAGGGGACAATTCCATGTCACCGCAGCGAATTCTCAGGGCAAAGGGGGCCACATCTCTTGTAACTCCATCTGCCGATACTCACCTCGGTTAGCTTTCGGCGCCGAAAGTCGGCAAGATTCGCATTATACCGCACGTGTTTTCTGACACCGGGCTGTCCATTATTCGGTCGTTTCTGCTCATGTTATGCCGGTCACGGTAAGTTGATCCCATGAGCTTACATCCATCACTGCAGCCAATCTTCGACACTGTGCTCCATCGCAATCCCGGAGAGTCGGAGTTTCATCAAGCGGTACAGGAAGTTCTCCATTCCTTGGGCCCTGTTGTTGACAAGCACCCCGAATACCTCGAACTCTCAGCCTTCGAGCGCCTCTGTGAACCGGAACGGCAGATCATCTTCCGGGTGCCGTGGATCGATGACCGGGGTGTCGTCCAGATCAACCGTGCATTCCGTGTGCAATTCAACTCCGCGCTGGGCCCGTACAAGGGCGGTTTGCGCTTCCACCCTTCGGTGAACCTGGGCATCGTCAAATTCCTGGGCTTCGAACAGATCTTCAAAAACGCAATCACTGGGCTGCCCATCGGCGGCGGCAAGGGCGGATCCGACTTCGATCCCAAGGGTCGCAGCGATCTTGAAGTGATGCGCTTCTGCCAGTCATTTATGACCGAACTCAGCCGCCACATCGGCGAATACCGTGATGTCCCGGCCGGCGACATCGGCGTCGGCGGCCGCGAGATCGGCTACCTGTTCGGCCAGTACAAGCGGATGAAGAACGAATATGAGGCCGGCGTCCTCACCGGCAAGGGACTGTCCTACGGCGGGTCGATGGTCCGCACCGAAGCCACCGGGTTCGGAGTCGTCTACTTCCTCAAGGACATGCTCAGCGCCGCGAAGAAGAACATCGACGGACGCACGATCTCAGTCTCCGGATCAGGGAACGTGGCCGTCTTCGCCGCGGAGAAGGCCACGGCCTTCGGCGGCACCGTCATCACCATGTCCGACTCCAGTGGCTTCATCCACGACCCCGACGGAATCGACACGGACATCGTCAAACGCATCAAATTCGAACAGCGTGGTCGCATCTCCGAATACGTCGACGAACGCGGAGGGCGCTCCAGCTACCATGAGGGTGGCAACGTCTGGGATGTCGAAGTCGACGTCGCGCTTCCGTGCGCCACTCAGAACGAGCTCGATGCCGACTCCGCTCAGACGCTCGTGCGCAACGGAGTCATCGCCCTTGCCGAAGGTGCGAACATGCCGTGTACGCCCGAAGCTGTGAAGACCTTCTCCGATGCCGGCGTGCTCTTCGCCCCGGGCAAGGCAGCCAACGCCGGCGGTGTGGCGACCAGCGCACTGGAAATGCAGCAGAACGCCAGCCGCGACACCTGGGACTTCGACTTCACCGAAGCCCGCCTGGCCGAGATCATGGGCGACATCCACGACAGCTGTGCCGCGGCTTCCGCCGAATTCGGTTCACCCGGTGACTATGTTGCCGGTGCCAACATCGCCGGCTTCACCCGTGTCTCCGAAGCAATGCTCGCACAGGGCGTCGTCTGACTTGACTGACGTGCCGGCCACAGCGGTCGGCACCGATCGGCGCGCAGCGGCCCTCCGATGCTCCTCAGCTTTCATCAGAGCTGATGAGGCATCGGAGGGCTGCTGGCATTCACCCGCAGTCTCGAGTCAGCGAGGCCCCATCGTTCCGTAGGCCTTGCGCCACCGCAGCAGTGGTTTGCTCCTATTGCTGTCGGTGCCGGCTCCCAGAGACACCACCTCTCCGACGACGAGACTGTGAGTGGCCACTTCGAGGATCTCCGTTGTCCGCAGCTCGAACCAGGCGATTGCGTCAGTGAGCACAGGTTGACCCGAATGGGGAGCAGGAAACGTGTCGATGCCCTTGAGCGCACCGTAGAGGGGTTGGCCGGGCGCGCCGAGCCGCTCGGAGATGTCTCGTTGGGAGGAACTGAGCACAGAGATGGCGTAATGGTCACTCATCTCCAGCGTCTCCATCATCCGTGATCCGCCGTAGATGCTGACCGCCATGGTCGGAGGATCGTAGGACACATCGAGAAACGAGTCGACGGTGACCGCATGCAGCGCATTGCCGCGCTTGGCGGAGACCACAGCCACGGCCGCGGTGATGTCGTCGCTGAGTTCGCGATAGCGTTCTGTGAGGGAATCCTCGTGAGTTCTGTCCATGGCACTCATTCTAGGGAACTACAATGGAGCCATGACCTATCCAGCAACAGGTGGTTCAGCAACAATCGAGCGTGAGCAGTCCGAGCAGCGTGTTGAACCCGGCGACCACGAACGTTTCAGCCACTACGCACCCAAAGACAAGATCATGGAATCCATGGTCACGGGCACACCGCTGATCGCCCTGTGCGGAAAGGTGTGGGTGCCCACCAGAGATCCCGAGCGGTTCCCCGTGTGCCCACGGTGCAAAGAGATCTACTCCACGATGTCTGAAGGACCCAAGGAGTAAATGTCCGCGGATCGTCTCCCCGGGACCTCCGCCGCCGAACAACTGCCACCGGCCTTTCCCGAGCGTGCTGCTTGGGGAACGGCCGGAAAGTTGCGCGCCTGGCAGGCTGAGGCTCTGGAACAGTATTTTCGGGATCAGCCGAAGGACTTTCTTGCAGTCGCGACACCGGGCGCGGGCAAGACCACATTCGCACTGCGAGTCGCTGCCGAACTGCTCGCGCAGCGCGTCGTCAACAGAGTCACCGTTGTCGCTCCCACGGAGCATCTCAAGGTGCAGTGGGCCGATTCGGCTTCACGCGTCGGCATCAAACTCGACCCGCAGTTCAAAAACGCTCAGGGCAAACACGCCCCCGGCTATCACGGTGTCGCCATCACCTACGCGCAGGTAGCCGCCAAACCAGTCCTCCACCACAATCGCACCGCAGCGGGGCGCACGCTGGTCATCCTCGACGAGGTCCATCACGGAGGTGACGCCCTGTCCTGGGGCGATGCTGTCCGGGAGGCGTTCGATCCCGCAGTGCGCAGGCTCTCCCTGACCGGTACTCCCTTCCGATCAGACACCTCCCCGATCCCGTTCGTGACCTATGCCCCCGATGAGAACGGCATCCGCACCTCGGTGGCGGACTACTCCTATGGCTACGGACGCGCGCTCAAGGACTCCGTCGTCCGCCCCGTCATGTTCCTCGCCTACGCCGGTGCCATGTCCTGGCGGACCAGAGCCGGCGACGAGATGTCACACGTGCTCGGGGAAGAGACGACGAAGGACATCAACGCTCAGGCATGGCGCACGGCGCTCGACCCTGCCGGCGACTGGATCCCGGCCGTGCTCAAAGCCGCCGACCTGCGCCTGACCGAAGTGCGACGAACTGTCCACGATGCCGGTGGCCTCGTCATCGCCACAGACCAGGACAACGCACGCGCCTATGCCAAGGTCCTGCGCGAACTCACCGGTGAAGCACCCACGGTCGTGCTCTCCGACGAAGCGGGAGCCTCGGCACGGATCGAGCAGTTCCAGAACTCCACCGACCGGTGGATGGTGGCCGTCAGGATGGTCTCCGAAGGCGTCGACGTGCCACGCCTGTGCGTCGGTGTCTACGCGACGTCATCGGCGACTCCGCTGTTCTTCGCGCAGGCAATCGGCCGTTTCGTTCGCGCACGCAAACGCGGTGAGACCGCCTCGGTGTTCCTCCCCTCCGTCCCGATCCTCATGGCCCTGGCCAACTCGATGGAAGTCGAACGCGACCATGCTCTCGACCGGCCGAAGAACGAGGACGAGAACGATGTCGTCGTCTTCGACGACCAAGCCATGGAGCAGGCGAACCGCGAGGAAGGGGCCTCCGACCAGATGGGTTCCTTCGAAGCACTCGGCGCCGAGGCGCTCTTCGACCGGGTGCTCTTCGACGGCGGCGAATTCGGCACAGGCGGAGCGATCGGCTCAGAGGACGAACTCGACTTCATCGGCATTCCCGGACTGCTCGAACCCGACCAAGTCCACGAACTGCTGCGAACCCAACAGGCACGTCAGGCGAAGCGGAAGACCGCCGCTGCACCACCGGCACCAGAGACGCAGCCGAGCGAACTCGATCACCGAGCGATGAAAGAGGAGCGCAACCAGCTCCAGAGCCTCGTCGGTGCCTGGTCACGTCGGACCGGTTCACCGCACAAGACCGTCCACGTCGAGCTGCGTAAGGCCTGCGGCGGGCCAGCCGTGGCGCAGGCGACCCGGGAACAGATCCAGGCTCGGATCAAGAAGCTCCAAGGCTGGTTCGTCGGTAAGAAGTAACGCCGACCAGTTCGGATCGATCGGCTTCACTTCGG
>JAKDSA010000013.1 GCA_030457025.1 Brevibacterium sp.
CGCTGGGGCGCTGGGGCGCTGTAATGTTATGGCGTGCGCGACACGCGGGACCATTGCGGCGCGGAAACTGCATTCGCTAGCGAAACGCGCGCGGCAAAGCAGAGGCAGATACATCCGCTTGCCGAACGTGCTCAGGTAGAGCACACATGACGAACGAACACACGTTTGGCAAGCTGAAGCTTCGCAATAGGATCTCACAGCTTCGCAGGAGCGACTCACCACGTCTGTTCAGCGGCTCCCGGCGGCGCGCAGCCATGGTGCTTGACCGAACAGTTTGGTTGCCAGGGCTTCCAGATCGAGCGTTTCGGCGAAGCTGAGTCGGATGATTCGATACCCCATCGCGATGAGCTGGTTGTACTGTGCCGACTCTTTCCGCATGAGTGAGAATCCGTGGTCGACGTACTTCGTGACTCCATCAACAAAGATGATCGTCTTCGTCTCCCTGTGCATGAAATCAACTCGCGCGATGTGGCGACTGCCATCGAACACATCGACTTGCTGATCGAAACCTTCAATCTTCAGGAGCCCAAGGTTATAGCCGCATCTGCTTTCAGCGTAGCTCTCCGACAGCGGCCCGACGCCGACCAGGAGACGTTCCGCCCGCGTCTGACCTTTCGAGAGCCTTCGGAGGGTCGGAACAAGACTCTCCTCCATCTTCGTTCGAGCCATCAACTCGGTGTTCTTCGGATAACCGAATCGCGCCGCATTGTCGGCGTTGATGTCCGAACCGAACACTGCCTTGCGCAGGACCTTCTCCAGCGCGGCAAAAGCCTCCGGCTCCCCGAGCTGGCCGATGAGATCGAATGCCGTCCTGACGGGTGAGGTGAGTACCAGTTTGCCGATGTGGACTGTGTCTTCTTCCGGTATCGACTTGGTCGTGCGGGACAGATCATTGCTCTTCCACCTCAGGGAGGGGTTCGCCACATGGATCAGCCCACGAGGCGGCCGGTACAGCGGTAGATCATGGATGTAGGCGGCCGAGACTCCGCACACCACATCGTCATTCCGGTACAGCGGATATGATGCAACCCGCAGCTTCTCGATCGTGTCGAGGAGAGTGAAGCTCTTGCGTCCCGACGCGTCCGTCTGAGCAGCAAACTGCTCGATCCACGCATCGTCACTGATGAGGTTCCCAATTCTGCTGTGACGTGGAATCTGGCACCTGGCCACGATCGAATACATCCCGTGTGTGAGCTTGAGCAGGCAACAGCCGACGGCACTTCTGACGGTCCGGCTGAGAATCCCTTGGGCATTCAGTTCTCGAGTTCGCACAATGTTGTACATGAGTCGATGCTCGAGTTCGGACCCGGCGCCATTCAAGAGACTCGCACATCCCTGTGGAAACCGGTACTTCGTCCACAGGCTTGATGCACGCGAGTGCATGTGTCATCCACGAGGGAATGAACACGAGTCGGCAGTGGGCGCTGCGAGGGCAAAATGGACACCGGGAGAGCCAGAGACGCAGGACGAAGCGAGGAAATCACCACCGCCGGGCCGGCATACCACCAATGACTGTCTGTCCTTCTCGCGGTGCGCGGTGCCGACTTCTGATGGCGGTCTGCACAAGCGCTGGACATAAGTGCGCGGGTAGAGCACACATGACGAACGAATGCATGTTTGCCAAGCGGTTGCCCTAGACAGCACACGCAGGGCCTCAGAAAAACTGCAACGCCTCAGAATGAGCCACCGGAGTGGGCGCGACCGGAACGAGCCACTGGAGCGGGCGACGGGAATCGAACCCGCGTCATCGGCTTGGGAAGCCGAGGCTCTACCATTAAGCTACGCCCGCGTGTCGCCGCCGGAATACGGCCCACCCGTGCTGATGATCCGCTGCGACGGTGGGTCGCCCCTGACGACTCGCTCCAGTGTAACGCCTCGACGCGAAGTCATGGCACTGGGGCCTCCTTCCAGCAGGCCGACACATCGCGGCAACGCCCGAGGGGGCGGCCGAAGCCACCCCCTCAGAAGTTTCCGCACCGGGTGCGACGGCGCTGGCGCCCCGCTACGGGCCGCACTGCCGGTGCGCAGCAGCAGCACGTTCAGTGCTCGTTTGCCTCCTCTGCTCCGAAACCGGTGTGCGCCCGCACATCCATCTCCGCTGCGAGCTCAGGGCTCTCAACGGTTTTGTCGGTGACAGACGCGATCCAGCCGAGGATGAAGCCGAGCGGAATCGAGATGATCCCGGGATTCGACAGTGGGAAGAGCACGAAGTCGGCTCCCGAGATCATCGCGGTCTCGGATCCGGAGACGACCGGTGAGAACGCGATCAGCAGGATCGCCGATCCCAGACCGCCGTAGATCGAGAACACCGCACCGCGAGTGGTGAAGCGCTTCCAGAACAGCGAGTAGATGATCGTCGGCAGGTTCGCACTGGCCGCGACGGCGAAGGCGAGCGCTACGAGGAACGCGATGTTCTGGCCCTGCACTCCGATGCCGCCGACGATGGCGACGACGCCGATGACGATGACCGTGCGTCGGGCGATCTTGACCTCCGCGTCGGGGTCCTCGACCTTGCCCTTCTTGATCACGCTGGCGTAGATGTCGTGAGCGAAGGACGCGGCCGCTGTGATGGCCAGACCGGCCACCACGGCGAGGATCGTTGCGAAGGCCACGGCCGAGATGAAGCCCATGAGTATGGGCCCGCCGAGGTGGAGCGCCAGCAGCGGTGCCGCCGAATTCACGCCCCCGGGTGCGTTCTCGATCGCGTCGGCACCGACAAGCGCCGCCGCACCGTATCCCAGGACGAGGGTGAACAGGTAGAACAGGCCGATGAGCCAGATCGCCCAGACAACCGAACGACGGGCTTCCTTCGCGGTCGGAACCGTGTAGAAGCGCATCAGGACGTGCGGCAGACCGGCGGTGCCGAGCACCAGTGCCAGCGCCAGGGAGATGAAGTCGAGCGGATTCTCACCGTACTTCTGGCCGGGTTCGAGGATCGCCTCACCGACGCCTGAATTGTTGACTGCCGAAGAAAGCAGGGTCGAGAGGTTGAACCCGTTGAGTGCGAGCACCCAGATGGTCATCGCGAAGGCACCGAGGATGAGCAGCACCGCTTTGACGATCTGCACCCAGGTCGTTCCCTTCATGCCGCCGACGAGCACGTAGATGATCATGAGCGCACCGACCACGGCGACGACCAGCGATTGGCCGACCTTGCCGTCGATGCCCATGAGCAGCGACACCAGACCACCGGCTCCGGCCATCTGTGCCAGGAGATAGAAGAAGCAGACCGCCAGCGTCGACAGGGCTGCCGCCATCCGCACCGGGCGCTGCTTGAGGCGGAACGAGAGTACGTCGGCCATCGTGAACTTGCCCGTGTTGCGCATCAGCTCTGCGACGATGAGCAGGGCGACGAGCCAGGCGACGAGGAACCCGATCGAGTACAGGAAGCCGTCGTAGCCGTTGACCGCGATGGCTCCGCAGATGCCCAGGAACGAAGCTGCGGACAGGTAGTCACCCGAGATCGCGAAGCCGTTCTGGGGACCGGTGAAGGATCGTCCGCCCGCGTAGTAGTCGGAGGCCGACTTGTTGTTCCTGCTGGCTCGCAGAACGATGAACATCGTCACCGCGACGAACGCTGCGAAGATCGTGATGTTGAGAATCGGATTGTTCTCGACCTCAGTCACGCCCTGCGACACTGTGTCCAGGCCCGAGGCGAACAGGTCTCCTATAGCGATTGCGCTCATGGGGTAGCTCCTTCCGAGTGCCGCTGGAGGCGCTCGCGGATCGCCGATGCCGGCGGATCGAGCTTCCTGTTCGCGAAAGAGACGTAGAACATCGTGATCGCGAAGGTCGTGACAAACTGCAAGAGGCCGAGGACCAACCCGAGGTTGATCTCACCGATGACCTTCGTGGCCATGAAATCGTGCGCGTAGGTGCTCAGGATGACGTAGAGGAAGTACCACGCCATGAATCCGATCGACAGTGGTATCACCACCGAGAACCGTTTGCGCTTGAGTGCTTTGAAATCGGGATTCTCCTCTTCGACGAGGAAATCGACCCGAGTACTGACAGGATCGGTCATTGTCTCTCCATTCGGATGTGCGTCGAGCATCAGTGGTCTGAATCACACAACCTCAAACTAACTCTCAGCTCGCGCTGGGGAATACCACCGAAAGTTGGTAGCTTGTTCACATGGACGTCAAAGCCAAGGAATCTCGGGCGCTGAAGGCCGCGACGCGCCGGCTCTTCGTCGAAGCAGTCGACTCCCTGCATCGCAGCGGGACCGGGGATGTCGTCTTCGGCGGCATGGTCGAAGACGACGAGGTCGCCGTCGAGGCGGTGGCCGGAGGCGGCAAGGGCCGCCTGTCCTCGCTCATCGTCAGCACCGGGCGCGGGCTCGGCGGACGTGCACTCACCGAAGGCACCCCACAGCTGACCAAAGACTATGGAATCGACCCCTTCATCACCCATCACTATGACGAGGAGGTCCTCGGCGAGGGCATCCAGGTCCTCATCGCAGTGCCGACCCTGCGCGGTGGTGATGTCACAGGAATGATCTACTGCGGTCACCGCAAGAACTACAATGCGGCCGCACCGAAGACGAGCGGCCTGGTCAAACGCGTCAGGCAGCTGTCAGTGGATCTGGGGCGGCTGGGTCAGCCCCGACCTCCTGAGGAGCCGGCCGAGCCCGAGCGCATGTACTCTGATCTCGAATCCTCGAGCCGGGAAGCTCTGCGCCGCACTTATGCGGAGCTGCGCTCGATCCGTTCAGGCGTTGATGAGAACGAAATGCGCCAGCGACTGACCCTCGTGGAGAATCGTCTGGCAGACATCCTCTCCGGTCACAATCCGGATCTGTTTCCGAACCCGACGCCCACCGTCAGCCTCTCCCCCAGGGAAACCGACATTCTCTCGCACGTGGCGCTGGGCTGGTCGAATGCCCGGATCGCCGAGGGGCTGGGACTGCGGGAGTCGACGGTGAAGTCCTACCTGAACACGGCCATGGTCAAACTCTCGGCCGGAACCAGGCACGAAGCGGTGTCCGTTGCGAGGTCGGCCGGGGCCCTGCCCTGACTCGACCTGCAGGGATGCCTCTCAGCCGTTGATGACGCCGGAGTTCTCGTTCTCCATCTCGAGGGAGCGGTCGCCTGCGGCCTGCGCAGCCGCCTCGGCGATGTCGAAGATCCCTGCGTCGATGAAGGCGTTCAGCCCGGCGAGCGTCGTGCCTCCCTTGCTGCTGACGGCCTGCCGCTGGGCGCTCGGGTCCGGCTTCTCGGTCAGGAGCCGTCCGGCCCCGTCTGCGGTGGCCACGACCATCTGCTTGGCGGTCTCTTCGCTCAGCCCCATCTTCACACCGGCGGCGATCATGGTTTCGGCCAGGAGGAAGAAGTAGGCCACGCCCGACCCGGAGATCCCGGTCATGGCTGGAATCTCCGTCTCATCCAGTTCCACGACGAGCCCGGCCCCGGACAACAGGGTCCGCAGTGTGTCCACGGTGGTCTCGGCCACCTCGGCGGAGGGAGCAAGAGCGATGACACCGTGTCCGATGGAGCTGGGCGTGTTGGGCATGATCCGCACAATCGCGTTGTCGGGAGCCAGCGTGCTCAGGTCGGCCATCGCGACGCCGGCGGCCATCGACACGAGCACGGTGTCGGTGCCCAGGCTCGGGGCCAGGTCCCGCACGGTGTCGGCCATCATCCACGGTTTGACGCCGAGGAAGACGAAATCCGCACCTTCGGCAGCCTTCCGGTTGGCTTCGGCATCGTCCTCCACCGAGGTGACGGTGGCGTTCGGGAGCTCCTCGGCGAGTCTCTTCGCCGAGGCGGCCGAGTTCGTCGTCGCTCGGACGTCGAGCTTCTCGTCGGCGCTGAGGATTCCCTTGATCAGTGCCGAGCCCATGTTTCCCGTGCCGATGGAGGCGATGGAGGTCAATTCAGACCTGCCTTTCTGTGGTTGTTCGATGTTCGTTGACTGGTTCGTGGTGCGTTCAGGAGTTCGGCTGTCCGTCGTTGGCGCGCGTCTCGCCCGTGCACGTCTCGCCCGTGCGCGTCTCGCTCGTGCGCACATGGCTCGAGGCATTGCGGTGGCGGGCCTCGGACTCGAGCCCGAGGTGGGTGCGGGCGAAGGCGAGGGAGTCGGCGAGCATCTGCTCCCGGGTGGACTGCTTCGTCACGAAGCGCGTGTTGACCTCGACGACGACGTCGCCGGCCCAATTGTGCTTGGCAAGGTACTGGAGGGTTTCGGCCACCGGCATGGTGCCGGCACCGGGCACCAAGTGCTCGTCCTTGAGGGACCCGGAACCATCGGTGACGTGAACGTGGCGGAGCCTGTCGAAGATCTCCGACACGGTCTCGACAGCATTCATTCCGGCCGTCGAGGCGTGCGAGAAGTCGAAGGTCAGCGCATCGTAGTCTTCGTCGAGTGGGTTCCAGTCCGGATAGTAGACGAGGATCTCACGCACGCCGGCGCGCCAGGGATACATGTTCTCCACGGCGAGGACGACTCCGGTTTCCTCCGAGACCTGCCGCACACCATCGACGAATCCCAGGGCGTAGTCCCCCTGCCACCGGAATGGCGGGTGCAGGACTACGGTCTTGGCACCGACGGCCTTGGCGAGGTTCGCGGTGATGCGCAGCTTCTCCCAATGGTCCTTGTGCAGGACGCGGGGCAGGAAGAGCAGAGTCGGCGCGTGCAGGGACATGACCTCGAGGCCGGTCTCCGCTGCGAGCCCGTTGATGAGGTCGACATCGCGGGTTTCGGCGTTGTGGGTGACCATGAGCTCGACGCCGTCGTAGCCGTGCTTGAACGCTTGGGAGAAGGTCTCGGCCACGGTCATCGGGGACACAGAGGAGCTGGAGAGACCGAGCCGAATCTGCTGATCCGAACTGTGCTGGGTCTCGTGGTCGTAGACCTCATGGCGGTCGAAGTACTCGCGATGCCGCCGCGAATTGGACCGCGCGGAATTCTTCGCGGTGTACACTTTGCGCGCTGACTTCGACCGTTTCGCCCTGTTCATCTCACCCAGTTTAGTCCTCGAAGATTCCATATTCCCTCAGAAAGCATAAGTCCTGAGACCGCTAGGCTGGAGCAATGGCAGATTGTCGAGTTCGTCGGGCCCACGTCGATGATGCCGCCGGGATTGCCGAGGTCCACATCGCGGCGTGGTCGGCCGCCTATCGCGGCATCATGGCCGACGAGATCCTCGACTCCCTCGACCTCGACCGGCAGACTGCCGGCTGGGCCAAGAGTCTCAGCGCTGAGCAGAATCCGATGTCGACCCTGGCCGCGGTTCAACCCGTCGCTGGTGCCTCTGCCGGCGCTGAGGCTCCAGCGGATCGAATTGTCGGCTTCGGCGGAGTGTGCCCGCCCCGGGACACCGCCGAGGTGCTCGATCGGCTTCCCGAGGCATCCGGACTGGGTCAGCTCGCAGCGATCAACCTCCGCCCCGAGGCGTTCGGCACCGGCGTCGGCGCGCTCCTCCTCCACGCACTGGAGGACGAGCTGCGGGCCCTGGGCTACACGCACGCCTACCTCATGGTCGCCGAGGGAAACGCACGCGCGATGGGCTTCTATGCCAAACACGGCTGGCACCGCACGGAGATCACACACGTCTTCGACGCAGTGTCCCCGGCGGTGCCAGAGCGCATGTTCACGATCGACCTCGGCGATTGATCAGCCGTAGAGCTCTGATCAGCTGTAGAGCTCTTCGACGTCCTCGTCGACCCACGCCTTCGACTTCTCGACGGCCTTGTTCCACAGTCGGTAGACGCGAGCGACCTTGTCGCCGTCCATCGACGGCTGCCAGCGTTTGCCCTCACGCCAGTTGGCCTTGACGTCTTCCTCACCGTTCCAGAACTTCACGGCGATACCCGCGGCGTATGCCGCACCCAGAGCCGTGGTCTCGATGACCTCGGGACGGATGACGGGCACGCCGAGGAGGTCCGCCTGGAACTGCATGAGCGTTTCGTTGGCGACCATGCCGCCGTCGACCTTGAGCTCGGTGAGCCCCACACCCGAATCGAGATCCATCGCATCGAGGACCTCGCGGGACTGGAACGCGACCGACTCGAGAGCCGCACGAGCGATGTGGTTCTTGTTGACGAAACGGGTCAGCCCCACGAACACACCACGTGCATCGGATGCCCAGTGCGGGGCGAAGAGACCCGAGAAGGCCGGCACGATGTAGCAGCCGCCGTTGTCGTCGACCTGTTTCGCCAGCGTCTCGACCTCGGGGGCCTCGGAGATGATTCCGAGATTGTCGCGCAACCACTGCACGAGGGAACCTGTGACGGCGATGGAGCCTTCGAGGGCGTAGACCGCTTCGGCGTCGCCGATCTTGTAGGCCACCGTGGTCAGCAGGCCGTTCTTACTGGCCACTGGCTCGGTACCGGTATTGATGAGCATGAAGTTGCCGGTGCCATAGGTATTCTTGGCCTGGCCCTTCTCGAAGCACGCCTGACCGAAGGTCGCCGCCTGCTGATCACCGAGGATACCGCAGATCGGGGTGTCGATGATGAGGCCGTTCTTGGCGCCGTAGCCGTAGACCTCCGAGCAGGATTTGATCTCGGGCAGCATCGAGACGGGGATGCCCATATCGCCGGCGATCTCCTCGTTCCAGTCGAGGCTCTTGACGTTCATGAGCATCGTGCGCGAGGCATTCGTGACGTCGGTGACGTGGATTCCGCCGTTGACGCCGCCGGTGAGGTTCCAGATCACCCAGGTGTCCATGGTGCCGAAGAGCAGTTCACCGGCCTCGGCGGACTCCTTGACGCCGTCGATGTTGTCGAAGACCCACTTGGCCTTCGGTCCGGCGAAGTAGGTGGCCAAGGGCAGACCGACTCGTTCCTTGTACTTGTCGGGCCCAACGTCTCCGGCGAGTTCGTCGCAGATCTTCTGCGTTCTGGTGTCCTGCCAGACGATCGCGTTGTAGACGGGCTTGCCTGTGTTCTTGTTCCAGATCACCGTCGTCTCACGTTGGTTCGTGATGCCCACGCCTTCGAGCTGGTGACGGTTGATGTCGGCGCGGGTCAGGGCCTGCCCGATCGCTTCGTTCGTGTTTCTGATGATCTCCATCGGGTCGTGTTCGACCCATCCGGCGCGGGGGAAGATCTGTTCGTGTTCGAGTTGGCCCGTGGACACGATCTGCCCGTCGTGGTCGAAGACGATGGCCCGCGAGGAGGTGGTGCCCTGGTCGATGGCGAGGATGTACTTTTCCTGACTCATTCTGACTCCTATGTCGAGGTGATCTATTGCGGTTGGCTCAGACGAATGCCCGGGAGACCAGTCCGGCGGCGACGGCGCCGACGAGGGGACCGGCGATCGGCACCCATGAGTAGGCCCAGTCGGAACTGCCCTTGTTCGGGATCGGCAGCAAGGCGTGGACGATGCGCGGCCCGAGGTCGCGTGCGGGGTTGATCGCGTAGCCGGTGGGTCCGCCCAGCGATGCGCCGATGGCGACGACGAGAAGGGCGACGGCCAGTGGTCCAAGTTTGTCCGGGGTTCCGCCGAAGAGGAGGATGACGAACACGAGGACGAAGGTGGCGATGACCTCCGTGAGGAAGTTCCATCCGTAGCTGCGGATCTCTGGTCCGGTGGAGAAGGTGCCGAGGATGTTGCCGGCTTCCTTCTCCTCGTCGTAGTGCTTCTTGTACACGGCCCAGGCGAGCAAGGCACCGATCATGGCACCGATCATCTCGGCCGCGAGATAGGCAACGGTGTTGGCGAAGGTGACCGGGATGCCGTCTGCGTATTCGCCGGCTCCGCTGGCGAGGATGCCGAAGGTCACTGCCGGGTTGATGTGCGCACCGGTCTTGTAGGCGACGAAGACACCGGCGAAGACGGCCAGGCCCCAGCCGAACGAGATGAGGAGCCAGCCTCCTCCGTTGCCCTTCGTCTTGCCCAGAACGACGTTGGCGACGACGCCGACGCCGAGCAGCGTGAGCATCGCCGTGCCGCCGATCTCGAAGAGGAAAATTGTACCCATATCTCACAAACTCCTATTGTCTGTTTGTCTAACTGCGGGTCTTACGGTTTCAGGGACTCTTCGATGAGTGCTGCGGCCGAGGCATCGTCGTGGGTGGATTCTGCGGCGATCTGGGCGTCAACGTGGGCGTTGAAGTCAGCGATCTCGCTCGCCTCCCGCTCGTCATCCCAGCCGAGGATCGGGGCCACGATGGCAGCGACCGCCTCGGCGGAGGCCTTGCCACGGTCTCTGACCTCGTAGTTGAGCCGCATCCGGCGCTCCAGAATATCGCCGAGGTGGACGGCCCCTTCCGAGGTCGCCGCGTAGTGGGCTTCGGCGCGGAGGTAGCGCTGCGCTCCCGGCAGCGGCCGACCGAGCTCGGGATCCTCGTCGACGAGGTCGAAGATGTCCTCAACGAGGGTGCCGTAGCGACGGATGAGTCGCTTCACACGGTCTTCGTCCCACCCGTACTTCTCGGCGATGCCGGACTGTCCGCGTCTCACGGCGCCGACGCCCTGGGCGCCGAGCAGCGGAATCGATTCGGTCAGTGAGCGCCGATCCTTCGCATCGTCGCCGAGGACGAAGTCGACGGCGTCCTCGGCCATCACGCGATAGGTCGTGAACTTGCCGCCGGCGATGGCTGCCAGAGCGGGCTCGACCTCCATCACAGTGTGTTCGCGCGAGACCTTTGTCGAGGCCTGTCCCTCCTTGACCACGGGCTGGAGCAGGGGGCGGAGCCCGGAGTAGACGCCGATGACGTCATTGCGGGTGAGTTTTTCGGTCAGGATCGCGTTCGCATGCTTGAGCAGGTAGTCGATGTCATCGGAGTTGGCCACCGGCGAGTCGACGTCCTGGTCCCACGGGGTGTCCGTGGTGCCGATGACCCAGTAGCCCTCCCACGGGATCACGAAGAGCACGGACTTCTCCGTCTTCGAGATGATGCCGGTGTTCGGGTCGGCCTTGATCTTGTCCTGGTCGACGGTGATGTGCACGCCCTTGGAGGCCAGCACCTGGAGCCCGGCATCGGCCTTGGCCAGGTCCTGCTGCTCCTCGGTCCAGACTCCCCCGGCCAGAATCGTGCGGCGGGCGTGGATGTCGAACTCGCGGCCGGTCATCTCATCACGGGCGCGGACTCCGGAGACCCGGTCCCCGTCGTGAAGGTAGTCGATGACGGAGACGTGGTTGGCCGCTGCTGCGCCGTAGCCCACAGCGGAGCGGATGAGCGTCATGACGAAACGGGCGTCGTCGACCTTCGCATCGTAGTATTCGAGGGCGCCGACGGCGGCCTCATCGGCAAGACCAGGGAAATGTGAGGTCAGGGCCTTCTTACTCAGGTGACGGTGCATCGGCACGGCGCGTTTGCGTCCGGGTCGGGTGGCCATCGTGTCATAGAGCAGAACGCCGGATCCGATGAATGCCCGGTCGATGAGGCGGTGTTCGAAGGGGAAGACGAAGGCCACCGGCTCGACCAGGTGGGTAGCCGTGTGCTGGAGGAGGAGGTCGCGTTCCTTCAGCGCCTCCGCCACGAGTTTGAAGTCGAGCATCTCCAGGTAGCGCAGTCCGCCGTGCATGAGCTTCGAGGACCGGGATGAGGTGCCAGAGGCCCAGTCCTTGGCATCGACGACCCCGACCTTGAGTCCGCGGGTGGCCGCGTCGAACGCGGAACCGGCTCCGGTGACGCCTCCGCCGACGACGAAGACGTCCAGGGGATTGTCGGGGGTGGTGTTCTCGAGGGTGTGCAGGGCTTCATCGCGGAACGATGGGGACAACTCGCCATTTCGCATTGACAGTTCGTTTCCTTCTCAGAGCGTGTGCGTTCCGACCATTATTGCGCTCCGAACTCAACATGTGATCCGTGCGCGGCAGATAGGGAAAATCTAACAGGCAATGCGCAGAAGCGAAACACAACGCTCAGATCCGAAAGGGCTCACACCAGTTCCACCCGCATCGCCGAGGATGTCTCCGCAGAATCGAGCAAGTCGAGTTTGCGCATGATGATGCCTTCACGCAGTGCCCATGGGGAGATGTTCATGACATTGACGTCGAAGATCGCGAACGCTGCATCGGCGACGATGGCGCCGGCAAGGACCTGACCGGCCCGCGCCTGGGAGACCCCCGGCAGCGTCGCACGTTCTTCCGGTGTCCGGGAGGACAGAGTCTCTATGATTCCTGCGAGATCGCGGCGGAAGAGTTTGCGCGGGGCGTAGATGCCGTCCCCGCTCGGTGCCGCACCCGCGATCCGGGCCAGTGAACGGAATGTCTTCGACGATCCCACCACCTGATCGGCAGAGCCCACACGGTTGATCTTGCCGGCGATGCGGCCGATCTGGGCCCGGGCGTACTTCTGCAGGCCGTGGACGTCCTCGGCGCTGGGCAGAGGATCGGGGAGGAAATCGGAATAGGTGCGACCGGCGCCCAGCGGCACGGACACTGCCGCTTCCGGGTACTCATCCTGTCCGGCAGCGATCTCGAGGGAGCCGCCGCCGATGTCGAGCAGCAGGATCTTCCCTGCCGACCAGCCGAACCACCGCCTGACCGCGAGGAACGTCACCCGCGCTTCGTCCTTGCCCGACATCACGTTGAGAGTGACACCGAGCTGCGAGTTGATCGCGTCGATGAGCTCGGCACCGTTCGGTGCGTCCCTGATCGCCGAGGTGGCGAACGCCAGGATCTGCTCCGACCCTTGGTCTTCGGCGATCTCCACCGCCTCGGCGATGAAGCTGTGCAGACGTTCCTGACCTGCAGCGTCGATCATGCCGTCGTCGCCGAGGTACTCCGCGAGGCGCAGGATCTCCTTGTGCGAGGTGGCGGGCAGGGGAGGGGCTCCGACATGGGCGTCGACCACGAGGAGGTGGACGCTGTTGGAACCGATGTCGAGGACTGCTAGGCGCATTCGATCAGTTTAACCATAGGAGGCGGGTTTTCCGGACCGCAGTCACCGGTCTGAGGAGCAATTGCCACCACGGTGCTCACTGCGTTGACCAGTCCGTTGCGGCGAAGCCGAACTCGGGCGCACGTTTGGCGAAGAAGGCCTCCTGGCCGCGCGCGATCTCGTCCTGATAGGCCTCGTCGAGCCACTGCGGTGGGTTGAAGGCCGCACTGTCAACAGCGTCAGCGTTCTCCGTCAGCTCGCCTGCGAGGACCGCCTTCGACCCGATCTGGGACAGCCGTGAGAGTCCGACGATCTTCTCCCCCATCGTCTGTGCCGCTTCCAGTGGAGTCTCGGAGACCTCATGGAAGAAACCGAGCTCGCGCATCGTCTCGAACGTCACGATCGAGGCTGTGACCAGCAGGTACCTGGCCCAGGAATCACCGAGGACAGCGGCCAGCCGGAGGGTCGGTCCCGGCGGGTAGACGAGGCCGAGCTTCGCTGCGGTGACGCCGAAGATCGAGCCGGGGGCGGCGATGCGGATGTCGCAGGCGGCGGCGATCTCGGTGCCCCCGCCGACGCAGTTGCCGGTGATGGCCGCAATGGTCGTCGTTCGGGCATCGGCCACGGCCGCCTCGGCGGTGGAATTGAGCTCCCAGAAGTCGGCCAGCGCCACGTTGAGGTCCGCGATGTCGGAACCGGCGGAGAAGTGCCCGGCCGCACCGGTGATCACCAGCGCCCCGATCGAGTCATCGGCGTCGACACCGGCGATGATGTCCGGCAGTGCCCGCCACATCGGACGAGAGATGGCGTTGCGCTTTTCGGGCCGATCAATGACGAGGGTTCCGACTCCACCAGAGACGGTGAAGTCGAAACCCTCGAGATCGACCGGACGGTAGGTTCCGTCAACGGTCATGTACATAGCCTTTCAGCTGCGGCGCTTCAGCCCCGGTCGTCGGGGACTTCGCGCTGATCGTGACCGTCGTAGGCGCTCAGCGGGCGGATCAGGGCGTTGTCGGCCTGCTGTTCCATGATGTGAGCGGTCCAGCCGGTGATGCGGGCAATGACGAAGATCGGGGTGAACTGATCGGTGTCGAAGCCCATGAGGTGGTACGCCGGACCCGAGGGGTAGTCGAGGTTCGGGTAGATGCCCTTGCGCTCGACGAAGTCTTCCTCGAAGGCGTTGTAGAGGTCGAGCAGATCGGTTGCGCCCTTGGCCGCGACCATGTCCTCGAAGGCCTTGCGCATGGTCGGCACACGCGAGTCGCCGTTCTTGTAGACACGGTGACCGAAGCCCATGATCTTGGACTTCTTCGCCAGAGCGTCGTCGATCCAGGCCGAAGCCTTGTCGGCGGTGCCGACCTCTTCGAGCATCGCCATGACCGCCTCGTTGGCGCCGCCGTGCAGGGGCCCCTTGAGAGCGCCGATGCCACCGGCGACCGCCGAGTACAGATCAGACGTCGTGGAGGTGATGACACGGCTGGTGAACGTCGAAGCGTTGAACGAGTGCTCCGCGTAGAGGATCATCGAGATGTCGAAGCAGCGCACGACCTCCTCGGCGGGAACCTCGTCGAAGACCATCTTGAAGAAGTTCGCGGCGTAGCCGAGGTCCTTCGTCGGTGCGATCGGATCGAGTCCGTGGCGGCGACGGTGATCGATGGCCACGATCGTCGGCAGCTGCGCGTAGAGACGCTCGGCCTTCGCGAGGTTGGCTTCGGCACCTTCCACGTCAGCATCGGGGTCGACAGCACCAAGGTAGGCCACCGCGGTCTGCACCACGTGCATCGGGTGGCAGTCCTTGGGCAGGTCGAGGATGAGCTGGACGAGCTTGTCGTCGATGGTCCGCTGAGCACGCTCGCGGGCCGTGAACTCCTCGAGCTGAGCCGCCGTCGGCAGTTCGCCGTTCCAGATCAGGTAAGAGACTTCCTCGGAGCTGCACTTGGCAGCGAGCTCCTGCACGGGGTAACCGCGGTAGGTGAGCGAGTTCGTTTCCTGGACTACTTTCGAAACGGCCGTGGTATCGACGACGACGCCGGCGAGGCCCTTCTTGATTTCTTCGGTCACTGGTGACCCTCCTGTGAAAAGTTGAATACGGCAGCGTCAAAATCGTTGTACGCAGCGTAGTCGATCGTGTCGTACAGGTCCGCACGGGTCTGCATTCCCTCGAGCAGGTCCACCTGGGTGCCCTGGTCGCGAATGGTCTGCAGGCCCGATTTGATCGCACCCATGGCGAGACGCAGAGTAGTGACCGGGTAGATCACGACTTTGACTCCGACGTTCGCCAACTGCTCGGTCGTGAACAGTTCGCTCTTACCGAATTCTGTCATGTTCGCCAGAATCGGCACATCCACGCTGCTGGCGAGTTTCTCGAATTCGCCCAAGTCGCGCATGGCTTCGGGAAAGATGAGGTCTGCGCCGGCGTCGACGTAGGCCTTGGCGCGGTCGATCGCCGCGTCGAGTCCTTCGCCTGCTCGGGAGTCGGTGCGGGCGCTGATGACGAAGTTCTCGTCCCGGCGGCCCTTGACGGCGGCTTTGATGCGCTTGCTCATCTCGGCAGCGGTGACAACCTCTTTTCCGTCGAGGTGGCCGCAGCGCTTCGGGTTCACCTGATCCTCGAGGTGCATCCCCGAGATTCCGGCGTCTTCGAATTCCTGGATGGTGCGCGCCACGTTCATGGCTTCGCCCCAGCCCGTGTCGGCGTCGATGAAGGTCGGCAGGTTCGTCACTCGGGCGATGTTGCGTCCGTGATCGGCCACCTCGGTCAGCGTGGTCAGTCCGATATCGGGCAGGCCCATGGCTGCAGAGAAGGCGCCGCCGGAGATGTAGACGCCCTCGAAACCGGTCTGCTCGATGATCTGAGCGTTGATCGGGTTGATGGCGCCGGGGAACTGAACGATCTGGTCACCGGCGAGGAGCTCGCGGAACTTCGCGCGGCGCTCGGCCGGCGTTGCTGTCGCGCCCAACATCAGAAGATTCCCTTCGAACCGGTGTGCTCGAGTCCGTCGACGGTGAAGCTGAGTTCGGCCACACCCTTGGCGTCGAGGTTCTCGAGGTTCTCGGCCAGGTCGATGAAACGAGTCTGCTCGGCACCGGTGAGGATGCCCTCGGACAGGGTCTTGAATTTCTCGATGTAGTTCGCGCGGGCGAAGGGACGGGCACCGAAGGGGTGCGCATCGGCCACGGCGATCTCGTCGACCAGCGTCGAGCCGTCCTCGAATTCGATCTCGACGCGGCCGCCGAAGGCCTTCTCATTGGGATCGGTCGAGTGGTAGCGGCGAGTCCATTCCTTGTCTTCGGTGGTCTCGATCTTGTGCCACAGCTTCACGGTCTCCGGGCGCCCGGCGCGCTCAGGAGCGTAGGAAGCCTCGTGGTGCCAGCCCTGATCCTCCATGGCCACGGCGAAGATGTACATGATCGAGTGGTCGAGGGTCTCACGGCTGGCCCCCGGATCCATCTTCTGCGGATCGTTCGCGCCGGTGCCGATGACATTGTGCGTGTGGTGCGAGGTGTGGATGACGACGCGCTTGATGTTCGACAGATCTTCGATCTGGCCGCCGAGCTTGCGGGCGAGGTCGATGAGAGCCTGCGCCTGATACTCGGCGGAGTGCTCCTTGGTGTAGGTGTCGAGGATCGCGCGCTTAGCCTCACCCGCACCGGGCAGAGGAATGGTGTAGCGGGCCTCGGGTCCGGACAGGATCCAGGCGATGAAGCCGTCTTCACCTTCGTAGATCGGGTTGGGCGCGCCTTCGCCGCGCATGGCACGGTCGACGGATTCGACGGCCATCTTGCCGGCGAATGCGGGGGCATGTGCCTTCCACGACGAGATCTCGCCCTTGCGAGACTGACGGGTCGCGGTGGTCACGTGCAGGGCCTGCTGGATCGCCTGGAAGGTGACCTCGGTATCGAGGCCGAGCATGGCGCCGATGCCGGCGGCCGCGGATGGGCCGAGGTGGGCGACGTGGTCGATCTTGTGCTCGTGCAGGCACATTCCCTTGACCAGATCGACCTGGATCTCATAGCCGGTGGCGATGCCGTTGATGAGGTCCTTGCCGCTGATGCCCTTGTGCTGGGCAACCGCGAGGACCGGTGGGATGTTGTCGCCGGGGTGCGAGTACTCGGCGGCGAGGAAGGTGTCATGGAAGTCGAGTTCGCGAACGGCGACTCCGTTTGCCCAGGCCGCCCATTCCGGGGAGAAGCGCTCGCCCAGGGGCAGGCCGAAGACGGTGGCTCCGGGTGTGTACGGGTGAGTCTGTGCCTGTTCGCGAGCGTGCAGCGGTGCCGAGCGGCGCACCGAGGCCGCGGCCACCGAAGCGTTGTCGATGACGCGGTTGATCACCATTTCGGTGACATCGGAGTCCACCGGTGTCGTATCGGATGCGACCTCGGCGATCTTCCAGGCGAGCTGGTCTTCGCGAGCCAGGTTCTCTGAGCTCTTATGCGTGCGGACTTCATGATCGATCATGGTTAACCCCTTCAAACGTCCTTGACCGTTCAGGTCTGGCAGTGGCTGACTCAACTGTAGGTTACGTCACGTCACTGTCACGGTCTGGCCAGAATTTTATCTCGATATCAAGATACTTTACCCGACTGCAGCGAGTTGGCACCACCCGACCCATCCAGCGAACCCATCGAGCCGGCCAGTGAACTGTGCCACAATGAAGTCATGACGCGCACTGCTCTGGACTTCGACGACAACTGGTTCGATGATGAGGAGTTCGCTCAGCTGCGACGACGCCTGCCGATCCCCTATGTCAATGCGATTCCCGTGCGTGTGGGCCAATCAGGAAACGTCGAGCGGATCGGGCTGCTGCTGCGCAGTCTTGATGACGGAACCTTGGGCCGGGAGGTCGTCGGCGGACGCATCCGCTTCCATGAGAGCATCCGCACAGCGCTGATGCGCCATGCGGAGAACGACCTCGGCCCCATGGCCCTGCCGGTCATCCCGCCCGCAATCTCACCATTCCACATCGCCGAGTACTTCCCCACAGAGGGATCATCTCTTCTCCATGACCCCCGCCAGCATGCGATCTCGATGTGCTTCATCCTCGAAGTCCGCGGCGAATGCACTCCCCGCGCCGATGCGCTGAGCCTCGACTGGCTGACTCCGGAGGAGGCCCTGCGCCCCGATATCGTCGGGGAGATGTGCCACGGTCAGGAGCACATCCTCCGCTGCGCACTGGCCCACATGGGCTTCGCAATCTGACGGTTTTTCTACACTCCGTAGAACCCTCTTGGTAGACTGAGTCGACGAGGACGGTTCTGATGACGGGGCCATCGTCCTCGTCCGGGTAGAGTCGGCCCCCTTTTGGAAGGCCTGCCATGACTGCCGAGAACCACCTCGCTGACCAGACGCCGACGGACCTCGGCGTCCTCGTCGGCTATGACGGCTCCGAACTCGCCGCCCGCGCCCTCGAGCACGGGGCCGCCGAAGCCACCCGCCGCAGCGTCACCCTCACTGTCGTCTCCGCATACACCGTTCCCACCATGATCTATCCGAACATCGCGTCCATGCCGGAGGAGAACGAGGCAGACGCCGCGCACCGAGCGGTCGAGAGACTCCTCGGCGAGGCGGCAGGACTCCTCCTCCGACGAAGCCACGCGGGCACGGTCACCTACCGCGCCGAGGTCGGCGATGCCGCTGGCGTATTGGTCGCTCTGAGTTCCCATGCCCGCACAGTCGTTGTCGGGGCCAGGGGACGCGGTGGTTTCATCGGTCGACTCCTCGGCTCGGTCTCCACTGCTCTGCCCTCGCATTCCCACTGCCCGACGGTTGTGGTTCCCGGCCACCGATCGGATGCAGCCGATGCCCCCGTCGTTGTCGCCGTCGACGGTTCCGACGCTGGGCGCCTGGCGATGTTCACGGCTGCCGAGGTGGCCAGCTCACGTGGAGCCCCGCTCGAGATCGTCTCCGTCCTGCCCTCAGGGCACGAATGGCTCTATTGGTATCCCGAGTTGGAGCTCAGCGCCGAGGTGACCGGCAGGAGGAAGGCTGAACTCGAGGCCGCACTCGACTCCCAGGTCACGGCGGTGGCTGGGCAGTTCCCCGATCTGAAGGTCAGCGCCGCGGTGCCGGTCGGAATGCCGACCGAGGTTCTGGCGACGATGACGGAGACTGCGCAGCTGACCGTCCTCGGCACCCGGGGCCGCGGATCCTTCAGGAGCGCTCTGCTGGGGTCGATCTCACGCGGAGTCCTGCACCAGGCCGCGGGTCCGGTGATGGTCGTCCCGAACTGAGTTTCGTCGACGAAGCCTTGTCCGCGGCGGACTGTTGTACAGTGGGGTCTACGACAGGGGAGCGCTGAAATGGGCGCTGAGAGTGCAGAAGAAGCTGCAGACCCTCGAACCTGATGCGGTCAGTACCGCCGAAGGAAGTCGAGACTCTTCTACCCCTCCTTGATCCAAGGAGGCACAATGCCAGAAACAACCGCACCGCAATCCACAGCGAAGACCGCGCGAGCCTATTCCCACGCACCGGCGACGAAGCAGTGGCGGGTCGTCGACTACGTTGTCACCGCCGTGCTCGGAATCGGTGTCGGACTCATCTTCTGGGTCCTGGCCCTGAGCTGGAAGGTCCTTGAACTCGGGTTCCAGGCCTTCCCGCCCTCGATCGGGCTCATCGCCGGCTTGTGGGTCCTTGCCGGTCCCTTGGCCGGGGTCATCATCCGCAAACCCGGTGCCGCATTGCTGTGCGAGATGATCGCCGCGATCGTCGAGGCAGTGCTGGGCTCCCACTTCGGCGCCACCGTTCTGCTCTCCGGGCTCGTCCAGGGCCTCGGCGCCGAACTCATCTTCGCCGCCTTCGGCTATCGCAGGTTCAGCCTGTGGGTCACGAGCCTGGCCGGATTGCTGGCCGCCGCGTTCATGTCCGTGAGCGAGAACATCATGTACAACGCCGAATGGCAGTTCGGTTTCCAAGCCGCCTACACGGTGTGCGCGATCATCTCCGGCATAGTCATCTCCGGCATCGGTGCCTGGTTCGCCTACCGTGCGATCGCGAAGACCGGAGCGCTGGGCTCGTTCGCCTCCGGGCGCCTGCGCTGATGGCCCTGTCGATCACTGCCCACGGGTATTCGTGGCGTCATGCCGACCGTGATGAACTCGCCGTCGGCCCGCTCGACCTGAGCATCGATGCAGGTGAGAAGGTGCTGCTGCTCGGGCCATCCGGGGCAGGCAAGACCACTCTCCTGCATGCGATCGCCGGGGTGCTGCCTGCCGAATCCGGTGAGGCCACCGGCGAACTGTTCATCGGTGATCAACCGCCTGATCCTCGCCGAGGTGAAACCGGGCTGGTCCTCCAGGATCCTGATTCGCAGGTGATCTTCTCCCGGGTCGGTGACGATGTCGCCTTCGGCATGGAGAATCTGGGGCTGCCCGCTGATGTCATCGAGGGCCGGGTCTCCAGTTCCCTCACGGCCATGGGCCTCAATCTGTCCCACGACCATCCCACCGCTGCCTTGTCTGGGGGCCAGAAGCAGCGTCTGGCGCTGGCCGGAATCCACGCCATGGCACCACAGGTGATCATCCTCGACGAGCCGACGGCGAACATCGATCCGGACTCGGCCGTCTCCGTTCGTGATGCTGTCCTCGAAACCCAAGCGGCCACCTCGGCGACGGTGATCATCGTCGAACACCGGGTCGATCTGTGGCTCGATCATGTGGACTCCGTGATCGTCCTCGGCCCAGATGGTCTGCTCACGCAGGGATCGCCGAGGCGGGTCTTCGGTGATCCGGAACTCGCCGAAGCACTGGCCGAATGTGGAATCTGGGTGCCGGGAAGTGCCGGTTCCTTGACCGGAGACGATCGGAATCCGGTGGACTCGGTACCGGATGCCTCTTCGATGTCCGCCGGTGAGGTCGTCCTCAGGACCGAGCAGCTCAGTGTCGCTCGCCCCAGGGCGAAGGTGCCGGCCGCTATCGGCCTCGATCTGTCCATCCGGGCTGGTGAAGCGGTGGGTATTGTCGGCGCGAATGGGGCCGGTAAGTCCACGCTGGCGCTGACCCTGGCCGGCCTCATTCCCGAGTTCGATGGGCAGGTCAGTGCGCTGGGTTCTCTGGGTTCTGGAGCCAAGCGTGCCCGGCCCTTCCTCTGGCCATCGGCGTTTCTGGCACCGCGGATCGGGATGGTATTCCAGGAGCCTGAGCATCAGTTCCTGCGCTCAAGCGTCGCCGAGGAGCTTGCGCTGGGCCCTCGTTTGGCCGGATGGTCGACGGCTCAGGTCGAGGAACGTGTCGCCGAACTTCTGGGGGTGTTAGGACTTGAGAAGCTCTCCGATGCCCATCCTCAGGGGCTCTCCGGTGGTGAGAAGCGGCGTCTGTCCGTGGCGGCCATGATGGCTCCCCGGCCGCAGGTGCTCATCGTCGACGAGCCGACCTTCGGTCAGGACGCCTTGACTTGGGCGGGACTTGTCGAGTTGTTCCTCGACACTCTCGATCACGGATCGACGGTGGTGGCCATCAGCCACGACCATGCCTTCCTCGACGCGATCGGGGCCCACCGTTTCTTTCTCAATGGTGCTGAGAGCCCCAAGCTGCAGACGTCTGTGGCTGGCGACACCAGGGAGGGGCGAGTGAAATGAGTGAAGCATTGTCTCCGCCCTCAGCTGTCGACAAAATCGGTGCACCCGAAGTCACTGTTCACGATCCCGGTCAGCTCATCCCGATTGTGCGCCGGACGCCGCTGGTCAGGTGCAATCCGCTGACGAAGATCGCTGTGGCACTCATCCTCATGGTAGGCACGCTGCTCAGCATCGATGTGGTGTCGGCGGGAGTCGTCCTCGGATTCTGCCTGTTTGGACTGCCGGCGACGGGACTCGATCTGCGCGCGGGGCTCAAACGACTATGGTTCCTGCCTCTCGGCGCCCTCTTGGCCGCATGGGGCACAGCGATCTTGGCAGAGAAGACCGGAGCGGTGGTCATCGACCTCGGTCCGATCCTGATGACCACCGGCTCTCTTGGAGCTGCGGCAGCGATCTTCCTGCGCGCTCTGGCCTTGGCGATACCGCTCATCGTGCTCGCCTCGACCATCGACCCTCGCGATCTCTCGGATGCGCTTGTTCAGCGGCTGCGGCTGCCCGAGGTGGTGGTCGTCTCGGTGCTCGCGGCCAGCAGGCTGCTCGGTCTGCTGGTCAGCGAATGGCAGACTCTGTCGATGGCCAGACGGGCCCGAGGTATCGCCGGCGGTTCGATCGTGCGGCGCACAGGCAGCCTGTTCGCCGGCATCTTCGTGCTGCTGGTGCAATCGATCCGACGCGGCACCACCTTGGCAATGGCCATGGAGGGCCGAGCGTTCGGTCGACCGGGACGCACATGGCGTCGAACGTCGACCTTCGGCTCCGGTGACTGCGTGGCGCTGGTGGTGTCACTGACCGTCTGTGTCCTTGCGATCGTGGCCGCTCACATGTTCGGAACCTGGAACCCGATCGTCGGCGGCTAGGCAGGCGCTTCGCAGGTGGCTGAGCGCACACCGTCAACGAAATGTCACAGCTGTTGGAGAAGGTTCTTCAGGTCGGTTCGCCAGTCTTCGAGCGACTCGGCGCTGGGGAGTTTGGAGACGGTGAGAACGAGGAGTGTTCTGTTGTCGTCCTTCGGTTCGGCCGCGGCCTCGAACGTGGTTCCGCCCTCGAGGTTCGCCCGCCAGAAGGAGCGCTTCGGCGTCTTCGACGTGCGAGCCGCACCGTCGAGAGCCACTCCGGCCAACGTTCCCTCGTCGATGAGGAAAGCGAATCGGGTGATGACGTCGTCACGACCCCCGGTCACAGTGCGTGAGACGGCGACGTCGAAGGTGCCATCGGCCCGCTGGCCGGGCACTCGCCGACCGATCTCCTGCTCGTAGGCGACGACCGCGCCCTGGACCCACCAGCCGTGTTTGTCCACAACTCCGTCGAACTGCGGGTAGAGAGCGTCGGCGAGTTCCTTGTGACTCGCCGACGCCCCTCCAGCCGCTTCGAGGCGGGCGCGGGTGTCTGCCCAAGGCTCACCGAGAGCCTTTTCGATTGCCGCCACATTCATCGCTTTGGTCGCCATGAGAGAAGTCTAGGCAACCCCGACCCGAAGCAACAGGGTCGGCGCCCTTGCAGGCTGCCTGCGGATGGTGCAGATCAGTCGACCTGAAGTTCACCCATCTCGTCCCAGCCTTCGCCGTCGATCTTGCGGGAGATGATCTTCGGCGTCGATGCCAGGTGTGGGCGCATGGCCTCGAGACCGGCTGCGAAATGATCGCTCTTGACGTGAGGCTCTGCCCCTTCGTCGGTGAATGCTTCGATGAGCACGAACTCGTTGTCCTTCTCCAGGCTCTTCGACCATTCGAACCACAAGTTGCCCGGCTCGTCTCGCACTGCCTCGGTGAAGGCGCGCACGGCTTCGGGGAACTTCTCGACGCTTTCGGGCTTCACGTCGTACTTCACAACGATGAAAATCATGCTGACCGCTCCTGTGTTTGTGCGAACTCCGTCGGACAGTGTCGTACCGACGCAACCAGCCAATCATGTTTCGGCTCCCGCTCCAAGAGCCGCCTTGGAGCGTCCTAAGACTCGCACGGGAAGTTGTCAGGTGTGCAGATCGTCGGCGTTCACAGCTTCAATGATCATCAGCGGCTCATCCGCGGACCCGGTGAACGGTGTGCGATCCCAGTTCCGCCAGACGTCGCGCACTCCCATACCGGCTGCACTGAGGTCGTCACGCAGAGTGTCGAAGGTTCGAAACTGCAGTCGCTGGCTGACGCTGATCACCTGATCGGCATCGTGGAATTCGTTGACACTGTCCATGGTGATGATGCCCTCGTCGTCCGGCGCCGAGGTGGTTGTTGTCTCTCGCAGCGACCCGGCCGCGGTCTCACGCGTCTGGACCGGCTTGTTCCAATTTCTCCACGCCTGAGCCAGAGGGTTCCGTGCCTCGAAGGCCAGGACCCCGCCTGTGCGCAGTCCTCGGCTGATGTCGCTCAAGGTGGCAGTCCAGGCATCGCCGAGGATGTGCATCGCGACATTGCCGCTCATCACGATGAGGTCGCTGGAATCGGGCTCGATCAGTTCAGACGTTCCAAGTCGCCATTCGACTGTGTCGCCTCCGGGGCGCGCTGCAGCATGTTCAAGCATTGCCTCGGCAGGGTCGATTCCGACGACGGTGCGCCCCGGCCCGGTCAATGTCGCGGTCAGGATTCCTGTGCCGCATCCCAGATCTGTGATGCGAGTCGCCGACAGTTCCAGTGCGAGTTCGCGAAAGTAGTCGTGATCGGGTCCATCTGGATTGTCTTCGTCGTAGATGGCAGCCAGAAGCTCATCTTCGTAGGCGCGATTGCTCGCCTGAGAATCCAAGTTCACACGCGCTCGGCGATGAGGACGAGGAATTCACTGTCGGGTTCATAGGGGTGGAGTTCCCAGGTGGAGAGCTTGAGGTTGACGAGCATCCCGGTCGACTCCACATCCTCGATGAAGTCTGCGAAGTCGTAGCCGCGGCCCGCCCCGAATCCGGCGACGAAGCGTCCGCCGGACTTCAGCGTCGACTTGATGTTCGCCAGGGTCTGCCTGCGTGAGGCCGGGTCGAGGAAGGATAGGACGTTGCCGGCGCAGAACGCCACGTCGATGTCGTTGATCCCTGCACCCAGGAAATCGAATTCGGCGAGGTCGCCTGTGTGCCATTCACCGCTCGGGAAGTCCTCTTCGGCGACTGCGATGAGGAACTCGTCGAGGTCGACTCCGTAGACGCTGTGCCCTTCGCCTAAGAGCAGGCCTCCGGCTCGACCGGTTCCGCAGCCGGCGTCGAGGATGCGGCCACCACGCGGTGCCATCGCGTTGACGAACCTCGCCTCTCCCCCGATGTCATGTCCGGCGGCGGCGAGAGTGCGCCACCGCTGCGCATAGTTCGCGGAGTGGT
Organism: Brevibacterium sp.; assembly: GCA_030457025.1. Taxonomy (GTDB): domain Bacteria; phylum Actinomycetota; class Actinomycetes; order Actinomycetales; family Brevibacteriaceae; genus Brevibacterium. Next base: position 24,642 of record JAKDSA010000013.1, read on the forward strand.
CGGGATTGGTCTCACGGATACGGTTCCACTGATGATCGAAGCTCATGGCCCCCATCCTAGGACGAAAGACCTCGGCCACCACCTCGGCGACGGCCCGGACCGGATCTGCCGGGTCCGGGGAGGTCAGGACGATGATCTCCCGACCGCCCGCCTCGGCTCCGGATTGCCCCGAGGCCGGAGCGATGGGACGGAGATCGACATCGGGCCCGCCCAAGGACATCATGATCGGCGTGGCCAGCGTCAGTCCGAGGCCCGTGCCGGCCAGGGCGAGCGCAACCGCGGTGTCGGTGACGATGTGGGTCTCCTTCGCAGCGATTCCCATCGCCGAGGTGGCCAGTCGCATCGCTCGCCCGAAGAGCTCCTCGGCCGGAGGCAGGATCCAATCGGCCTCGGCCAACTCTTCGCCCGCGGGCGGAGTTGAGCCGGCTGGTACGACGATGCCGAAGTCCTCGCTGGCCACGGTCGTCCAGCTCAGGCCACGCATGGGCGGAAGCGGCACGGCCGGATAGTTGATGCCGATCCCTAGGTCGATGGCCCCGTCGATGACCGCCGAGGACATGGTCTCGACGTTGATCTCGCGAGCTCGGACCTCGATGTGCGGGTAAAGCTCGCCGAGTGCTCTGACGATCGACGGCAGTGCTCTCGTCGATGCCGATCCGAAGACTCCGAGAGTCACGATGGCTTCACTGCGGAAATCTCTGCCCAGCATCGCCATCTCGGCCTGTTTCTGGGCAGCGAGGATGCTTCGGGCGCGCGGGAGCAGCGTTCGTCCGGCCTCGGCGAGGACCATCCCCTTGCCTCGGCGGAGGAGGAGTTCGGAACCGACGGCACGGCGCAGAGCACTCATATGCTGGGAGACCGCACCGATGCTGTAGCCCAACTGTTCTGCCGCCCTGGTCATCGACCCGAGTTCGACCACGGTGACGAAGGTGCGCAGCTGTCCCAAGGTCCATGCCATGGCCACATCTTAGCTCTTTTCACGTTTCCTAAAAACAGTTTTCATGAACTCACTCTTGTCCTTAAACGTGATCGGTTCCACAATGGTGAATGAGCCACAGTTCGTCGACGTCGAAGCCGGCGATTTCCGACACTGAGGCGGCCAAGGACGGCCGCCGCAACACACAGAAGTGAGGTGGAAGGTGGAGAGCACATCAACAACCCCGGGCAGCGCCGAGGTGGTCATCATCGGCGCCGGAGTCATGGGAGCATCCATCGCCTATCACCTGGCCAAGCATGGCGTGAACGACATCGTTCTCGTCGAGCGGGACACTCCCGGTTCGGGTTCGACATCGAAGGCCGCCGGTGGGGTCCGCTGCCAGTTCTCCGATGAGGTCAACATCGCTTTGGCCACGCGCAGCCTCGAAGTGCTGCGCAACTTCGAAGCCGAGTTCGGCATCGACATCGATCTGGTCAGCAACGGGTACCTGTTCCTCCTCGATTCAGCCGAGGACGCCGAGGCCTTCGCCGCCAACGTCGACCTGCAGCAGCGCATGGGATTGGATTCCCAGATGCTCACCGTCGCCGAGGTGGCCGAACTGGCCCCCTACATCAGCACGGAGGGCCTCGTGGCCGGGGCCTTCAATCCCCGTGATGGGCACTGCACCCCCGAGGCCGTGGTCTCCGGATATGTCAGCGCCGCACGGGATCGCGGAGTGCAGATCCTCAAGAACTGCGAGGTGACCGGGTTCGAAGCCAGCGGGGCCGATTCGGTCGGGGACGAGCATGGCCGGAAGGTCACCGCGGTGACGACGGATAAGGGCACAATCGAGTGTTCGCAGGTCGTCTGTGCCGCAGGCGCCTGGTCCGGGCTGATCGGCGAGGCGGCCGGGGTCGATCTGCCTGTCAGACCCTTGCGCCGCGAGATCATGGTCAGCGAACCCGTGGACGAGGGGGCGCTGGGCATCGACCTGGCGCGGATGCCCTTCACCATCGATTTCTCCACGAGCTTCTACGTTCATCCTGAAGGCCCGAGTCTGCTCTTCGGATGCCCGGACGAGGCGGATGTGTGGGAGTTCGACGACAAGCGCAGCCCGGATTGGCTGCCTACCTTGGCCGAGCTCATCGAATCTCGCGCCCCGGCCCTGGGCGATGTCGAGCCCAAGAGCGGTTGGGCGGGACTCTACGAGATGACGCCCGATCACAATGCGCTCATCGGTGAGGCCGAGGAGCTCTCCGGCTTCTTCTACGCGTGCGGCTTCTCCGGCCATGGGTTCCTCATGGGCCCGGCCGTCGGAGAGGTCGTCGCCGATCTCATGACCGGCCGTCAGCCCTTCGTCGACGTCTCCGGCCTGGACAAACGGCGCTTCGCCACCTCGGGCCTGCGCAAGGAGCTCAATATCGTCTGACGCCGTGCCCCTCACTCCCACCGTCAGACCCGCTTCAGTACAAACATCAGTCAGCACAGACATCCACGAAAGGACAGCAATGACCGCATTGCCCACCGACCAGGCCATCACCGATCTCCTCACCTCCGGACTCAAAGCCTGCGGGGTCGAGGCCTCCGTGCTCAATGCCGGGCCCGGAGCCCCCGCGAGCCTGCCTGCCCGCTCCCCCATCACCGGCCAGAGCCTGGGCACCCTGGCAGCGGACACAAAGGAGTCCGCAGCGGAGAAGATCGCCGCAGCCGCCGAGGCCTTCGCCGACTGGCGAGATGTCCCCGCGCCTGCGCGCGGCCAATTGGTGCAGCGCTGGGGGCAGCTGCTGGGCGAGCACAAGGAGGACCTGGCGAAGATCATCACCGTCGAGGCGGGCAAGACCCCGTCAGAAGCCGCCGGTGAGGTGCAGGAAATGATCGATGTCTGCGAGTTCGCCCTGGGCCAGTCCAGGCAGCTGTGGGGCAAGACGATGCCCAGCGAACGTCCCGGTCACAAGCTCATGGAGACCTGGCATCCGCTCGGAGTCGTCGGTGTCATCTCCGCCTTCAACTTCCCCGTCGCTGTGTACTCCTGGAACACCGCCCTGGCACTGGTCGCCGGGGATGCCGTGGTGTGGAAGCCCTCGGAGAACGCCGTCCTCGCGGCCCTGGGCGCCCAATCCCTGCTGGCCCAGGCCGCCGCCGAGGTGGGGGCTCCGGAAGGGCTCGTCCCTGTCCTCGTCGGCGGTCGGGACATCGGCGATGCCATGGTTCGCGATGAGCGTGTGGCCCTCGTCTCGGCCACCGGCTCGGTGCGCATGGGCCGCGAAGTCGGACCCGTCGTTGCCGAGCGCTTCGGTCGAGTTCTGTTGGAGCTCGGCGGCAACAATGGTGCGATCGTCGCCCCGAGTGCGGACATCGACCTGGCGCTGCGCGGCGTCGTCTTCGCAGCTGCGGGCACGGCCGGTCAGCGCTGCACCACCCTGCGGCGCCTCATCGTCCACGAATCGATTGCCGACGACTTCGTGGACAAGATCGTCGCCGCCTACAAGACCTTGAGCATCGGATCCCCCACCGAGGACGGGGTGCTGGTGGGGCCACTCATCAACGAAGGCTCCTACGACGCGATGCAGGCGGCTCTGAAACAGGCCGAGTCGGAAGGCGGCACCGTACTCTGCGGCGGCGGACGCGTCCTCGATGATGACCGGCCCGAGGCACACTACGTGGAGCCGGCGGTCGTGCGGATGCCTGCTCAGACGGCGGTGATGGAGTCGGAGACCTTCGCTCCGATCCTCTACGTCGTCACCTATTCCGACCTCGACGAGGCACTCGAGATCCACAACGGGGTGCCGCAGGGGCTGTCCTCGGCGATCTTCACTTCTGAGCTGGCCGAGTCGGAGAAGTTCCTGTCCCGCTCAGATTGCGGCATCGCCAACGTCAACATCGGCACCTCCGGTGCGGAGATCGGTGGAGCCTTCGGCGGTGAGAAGGAAACCGGCGGCGGCCGCGAGTCCGGCACTGATTCCTGGAAGGCCTATATGCGGCAGGCCACGAACACTGTCAACTACTCGGGTGAACTGCCGCTGGCCCAGGGAGTGGAGTTCCTCTGAGGGGCGCGAGTCAGCGAGGCTGGTTTGTTGCCTGATCTGGTTCCTGAGAATTCGGGCGTCGGCTTTCGTCCGGCGCCCGTTTCTTTCTATGCTTGAGAAGCAGCGACACGATTCCCGCCAGCGCGAAGAGCGGGAAGACGATCAGCAGAAAGATCCAGCTCATGTTGCGGAATCTACCCGGCAACAACATTCCTTGCAATGAAATTCGCTCGGAGATGTCTGCTTGATCACGGAAGGGCGACGCAACCGCGACTGGAGGGGCCAGACCGACTAAAGTTGCGATTGAGCCCGTGACGACTGAAGGAGAACACCTGTGATTGAGCTGAAGACACCCGCCGAGATCGACAAGATGGCGGTCACCGGCCGATTTGTCGCGAAGACACTGGCCGAATTGTCTTCGATCGCGGAACCGGGCATGAACATCATGCACCTGGAGAAGCGCGCACGAAAGCTCATCGAAGAGGCCGGCGCCGAGTCCTGCTATTGGGACTATGCCCCTTCTTTCGGTGAAGGCCCCTTCCGGAACGTCATCTGCCTCTCCGTCAACGATGGCGTCCTCCACGGCAAGCCCCATGACCATGTGATGAAGGACGGTGACCTGCTCACCCTGGACTTCGCCGTGTCCATCGACGGCTGGGTCGCCGATGCCGCGCGCTCCGTCGTCGTCGGCAACGGCAGCGACGAGGATCAGCGCCTCATCGACTCCACGTGGGCAGGGCTGGAAGCCGGCATTTCGGCCGCACAGCCGGGCAACCGCCTCGGCGACATTTCGAAGGCCATCGGCGATGTCGCCGATGAACAGCGCATTCCTGTCAACCTCGACTTCGGCGGGCACGGACTGGGACACACGATGCACGAGGATCCACACGTGGCCAACCGAGGCAAGGGCGGACGCGGCCTCGTGCTCAAGCCGGGTCTCACTCTCGCGATCGAACCCTGGTGGTCATTCACCTCGAAGCAGCTCTCCGTCGACAAGGACGGCTGGACCCTGCGTTTGGCCGACGGCTCGAACGGCGCGCATTCAGAGAACACGATCGCCATCACCGAGGACGGACCCAGGGTCCTCACCGCCCTCGACTGACATCGATCCGGACACAAATCGGGCTCCCAACGACAGCGTTCCTTGGGAGCCCGATTTTCATTGCGCGACCGGTTTCGTGGTCTTCGCCTCGGTCACATCGTGTTGACGACGAGTCCGATGTGGGTGAAGTAGTTCATGGCGCCGAAGAGCACGAAGATGACGCCGGTGATCGTGAACATGATTCCGACGGTCGTGACTGCGGCCCCGGATTTGGCCGTAGCAGCAGTCCGCAGGACAGAATTCACGGCGAACGGGAACACGACTGCTCCGACACCGACAAGCGCGAAGAGCAATGACATGAAGGTCGCCTCGATCATCGGGTAGTCAGCGAAGGCGCCCGAGATCGGCTCCTGTGGTGGGGCGGCAAACAACTGGTAGGTGACGCCGGCGATCGCGATGGCAAACAAGGCCAGCCCCAAAGCAGCGATGAAGATGGACAGCGGACGGGCCGTGCGCGCTGCCAGCCTCAGTGGGGCGGGATCTGCTTTGAGCTCTGCCCCGCGCTTCCAAAGGTAGATGGCGGCGCCGAGCATAATGACACCGAAGGCCAGGCTCGTCTCGCCGAAGATGATGTTGTCGAAGGCGAATCCGCCCGCTGCCAGAGGCCAGGACAATGTCATGTGCAGACCGGTCGCCGTCAGCAATACTCCGAGGACACCGAATGTGATGGCCCAGCCGTCGGTGCTCAGCAACCTCCGTCGTTCGGACGTCTCGTCGCCTCCGCTGGCCTTCCGCAGATCTACGAAAAGCAGCACGACTGCGAGCAGTCCTGCGCCGACTGCTACGGACATGATGGTGTTGTAGGTGGGCATCGCTGCCCAGTCGATCATTCCCGGCGACTGCTCACCGGTGAAAGGCGAACTCATGCATCCTCCTTCTCGAGGCAGACCTGCCTCGAATATCGTTATTGACTTCTCACTGCATGCAACATTGTGCGTTTCCACAGAATTCCAGTAACAACAGCTGGACGCGTGTCTCGTCGCTCACATACCTCGCCGCTCCGCCCGTATGCCACAGCGCTCGCTTGGAGACGCCTCTGAGGCTTGCGGCACTTTCACGAGAGCAGAGCCTCGTGTCAGTGGGTCGTGTCAGACTCGTCCTATGTCTTTCACCTGCACCGAATGCGGCTATTCGACCGTCAAATGGCTGGGGCGATGCCCCGAATGCCAAGCCTGGGGCACGCTCGAGGAGAAGGGCGCTGGGAAGACCTCGGTGAAGACGAAGGTCAAGAAGTCCAGCGGGGCAAAATCGATCAACCAGATCGACTCCACTCTGGCTCAGGCCACGACCACCTACGTCAGCGAATTCGACCGCGTCCTCGGCGGTGGCATTGTCCCCGGCGCCGTCGTCCTCCTCTCCGGCGAGCCAGGCGTCGGCAAATCGACACTGCTGCTTGACGTAGCGGCCCGCGTCGCCAAATTCGGGTCCAAGGTCCTCTATGTCACGGGCGAAGAATCAGCCGGTCAGGTGCGACTGCGCGCCGAACGCATCAACGCGCTCGAGGACACTCTGCTGCTGGCTGCGGAGACAGATCTGGGCGCGGTGCTGGGGATGATCGAGGCAGAGTCGCCCGACATGCTCGTCGTCGACTCCATCCAGACACTCGCATCCTCTGAGATCGACGGTGTGCCCGGTGGTGTCACTCAGGTCAGAGAAGTGGCCGCTGCCCTCATTCGCGAAGCGAAAGCCCGGTCGCTGCCGACAGTGCTCGTCGGCCACATCACGAAGGACGGGACGATCGCCGGCCCCCGACTTCTCGAGCACCTCGTCGACGTTGTGTGCAACTTCGAGGGAGAACGTCACTCCCGACTGCGCCTGCTGCGAGCTGTGAAGAACCGGTTCGGTCCCACCGATGATGTCGGCTGCTTCGACATGGAGGAGAACGGCATCAAGAGCCTCGAAGACCCTTCGGGCCTCTTCCTCTCCCGCAGCGGCAGCAATCCCCCGGGCACCTGTCTGACGGTGACGCAGGAAGGCAAACGTCCGCTCCTCGTCGAAGTCCAGTCACTCATCACCGAATCCGCCGGCGGGCAGTCCCGCAGGTCCGTCTCCGGTGTGGATTCCTCGCGCGTGGCCATGATGCTCGCCGTGCTCAGTCAGAAGATCGGCACGATCAGTTTGGCCAAGTCCGATGTCTTCACCGCCACAGTCGGGGGTGCGAAGCTGGCAGAACCGGCCAGCGATCTCGCGATCTGCCTCTCGCTGGCTTCAGCTGCGATAGGCAAGCCCATGGCTGCCAAATTCGTTGCGATCGGTGAGATCAGCCTCTCGGGTGAGATCCGCAATGTCCCCAACCTGGGTCAGAGACTCAATGAGGCCTCCCGTCTCGGCATCACCCATGCGATCGTCGCACATGGCGCGCTGCGCAATGTTTCCACACCTCAGGGGATGCGTGTGAAGGAATGTGAACACGTGTCAGAAGCCGTCGAGCTGCTTTTGGGAGCCAATCGGTGATATTTCCGGGACATCTGCGCGAAAATGGCGCATCCTGGAAGTATGACCACGACAGTTTTTCCGGCAATGAGGACCACAGATGCGGCCGCGACGACCGCTCTGCTGATCGCGCTCGGCTTCACTGAGCGGCTCACGGTCAAAGACGAAAACGATCCCGAGATCATCGTCCATGCCGAATATGCGCTGGGTGAGACGGGCGGAATCATGTTCGGTTCCGTCCGCAACGACGGGTCGGCCCTCGACAGCGTCGGCGGGAGCTCCGTCTACGTCGTCGTCGACACTGAACGAGAAGTCGACCGTCTCTACGAGGAGATCATCGACATGGGCCATGCGATCGTCCGTCCGGTGGCAACGCAGCCTCATGGCGGCAGGGAATTCGACTTCCGCGACCATGATGGCAACTCCTGGGGCGTGGGCTCCTACCGCGGAGCCTGACCTCTGCCGCGGAGCCTGACCTCTGAGCTATCCGACCGCCATTGAACAGCTCAGTTATCCGAGGAGTCCGAGCTCTCTGGCTTCTTCTCATCAGGCGTTTCGGACTTCGTGTCCTCGGACTTCGTGTCCTCTGCCTCTTTCTTCTCTTTGGCCTTGGTGGCGGCGTCCTTCTCGAGCTTGAACTTCGCGGGCTTGCTCTTCTTGTCGCCGAGTTTGACGATGAGTTCGTACTCCCCCGGGCCGAAAGCCCTGTTCGTTCGGTTGCAGTTCTTGTCGACCTGGACTCGGTTCCATTCGAACTGTGAAGTCTTCTTCGACTCAGGCGCGAACTCGGTCGAGACCTCAGCATTCTCATCATCGTCGGCGGCGCAGAACTTCGACGACCAGACCACATCGCCATTCTTCTTGACCAGGAATTCCTGCTTCTTGGTGCCGACCTCGATCAGGCAGGTCGCGGTGTGGTTGTTCTTGATCTCCAGCTCGAACTTGGGTTTCGCATCCTCGTCGAAGCTCTTCTCATCGACCGAAGCCTTGAGTCCGACCTTGTCCTCGGGACATTTTCCACTCGCCGCCTTCTCATCCGGCACCGGCGCTTTCGTCGGGCTCGCCGACGGCGTGTTTTCAGCGGCAGGTTCTTCTTCGCCGCCTCTGCCCAGCCCGCTGACGATTCCGACGACACCGAGCACCAGCAGGGCGATCACCACGAGGCCGGCCACCAACAGCATGTAGCGCCGCCGACGGTACACGTGTGCCGGCAGCTTCCCGATAGACTGGCGGGGCTGCCTGGCACCGTTCTTCGGCTGCGAACCACGATCGGAAGGAGTCATCGCTTTGAGCCTAGGCCGAAGCGTATGAGCATCCAAATGACACACCGAGCCTCTGCCGAATCGAGATCTTCTCATCCCGATTCCCCCTTCCCCGCAGTTGCGACCACGGACATCGACCGTGTTCGGGAGACGATCATCACGTGGTTCGAAACCGCAGCTCGCCCCTTGCCGTGGCGAGCTGCCGACACCAGTGCGTGGGCCGTCCTGGTCAGCGAGATCATGTCGCAGCAGACTCCCGTATCGCGGGTCGAGCCCCGCTGGCGGGAGTGGATGCAGCGGTGGCCCGCACCCTCAGATCTGGCGCAGGCTTCTACCGCCGAGGTGCTCCATCGGTGGGACCGTCTCGGCTACCCGCGGAGGGCGCTGCGGCTTCAGGAAGCCGCGCGGGTGATCGCCGAGGAACTCGACGGCCAGGTGCCGCAGACCGCAGAAGAGCTCGAACGGCTGCCCGGCATCGGTGCTTACACCGCAGCGGCCGTGGCCTCCTTCGCCCACGGTGAGCGCACCACTGTGCTGGATACGAATGTGCGCCGCGTCCTCATTCGGCTCTTCGCCGGCCGCGATCGGCCTTCAGCCTCCCCGGGCCGCACAGAGACCGAATGGGCCGGCCAATTCGTTCCCGAAACGGACCACACGAAGTGGAACGCGGGAGTCATGGAGTTCGGTGCTCTCGTGTGCACAGCCAGGAGCCCCCAATGCGAGACCTGCCCGCTCAGTGACATCTGCGCCTGGCAGAAGGCGGGACGTCCCACCTCGACGGCGAAACCGAAAGCCCAGAAATGGGCGGGCACGGACCGTCAGCTGCGCGGCGCCATTATGGATGTCCTCAAGTCTGCGCACGAGCAGTCTGAGGGCAGCGACAAGGTCGGTTTCGTCCCTCTTGACCTCTTCACCGCCACCACCGCCGAGGTGGATCTCGAGCTGCTCGACTCGCTCCCTTCGCAGACGACGACGAAGCTGGACCGGGTCAGGGACCTCAGCGCGGATGCGGATCGGGTCTCTCGTCTCATCGACGATCTGATCTCCGATGGTCTGGCCGCCCGAGACAGTGAGGCGCTGCGTCTTCCCGGGTGACAGCCAGGGACACGTGACCGCTTGTCGAGGAGTTCGTCTCGACTGTCGAGGAGTTCATCTCGAGAACCGATGATCAATGATGCTCACAGGAACTTGATCATGCGGGCATTGCCCAGCGTATTGGGTTTGACGCGGGCCAGATCAAGGAACTCGGCCACGCCTTCGTCAGCGGAGTGCAGAAGCTCGACGTAGACCTCCGGGGACACCGGAATGCCCTTGATCGGCTCGAACCCGAGCGAACCGAAGAACCCAGTCTCGAAGGTCAGGCAGAAGACTCGGTCGACGCCGATGGCCACCGCATCCGCCAGCAGCTGCCTGATGAGGGCCTTGCCCACCCCACGTCCCCGGTAGGACGGCGAGGTGGCGACCGTGCGCGCCTCCGCGAGGTCGGCCCAGATGATGTGCAGAGCCCCGCATCCGGCCAGGATCTCAGTACCGTCAGGCTGCGGATCCACCACCAGCCAGAACTCCTGCAGGGTTTCGAAGTAGGTGACGGTGTCCTTGGCCAGCAGGATGCGCTCTTCGGCCAGCGGCGCGACCAGTGCCTCGATCCCCTTGACGTCGCTCGTCCGGGCTCGGCGCAGGTAGAGGCCGCCGGGGAGGGAATGGTTGAGGTGATGGTCCGATGAGACCTGTTCATGGTCGAAGTCGACTGGGGATGAGCTCATACCTTCATTCAACACCATCGACAAGCGGCATGAAAAAGCCCGGGGACGCGGCCGATGCCGTGTCCCCGGGCCCTTCAGCACTCCGGGTGAAGATCAGGGAGTGGAGATTCCCGAACCGCTGCCGCCGGACGAACCGGCACCGGCGAGTTCCCCACCGGAACCGGAATCATCCGGACCGCTGGCGGCAAGGCCCTCGGTCTCCACGCCCTCGAACGTGAACTCCGCCTCCTTGCCTTCTCCCTTCATGTCGACCTTGATGGTCTGCCCGCTGCCGATCTCCTTGAACAGGATCTTCTCGGACAGATGGTCCTCGATCTCGAGCTGGATCGTGCGACGCAGAGGACGAGCGCCCAGCACCGGATCGTAGCCGCGATCAGCCAGGAGGCTCTTGGCCGCATCGCTGACTTCGACCTTCATGCCCTGGTCCGCCAGACGGGTATCGAGGCGTTCAAGGAACTGATCGACGATCTGCAGGATCTCGTGCTTGCCCAGCTGCGGGAACACGATCGTGTCATCGACACGGTTGAGGAACTCTGGGCGGAAGTGCTGCTTGAGCTCCTCGTTGACCTTCTGCTTCATGCGCTCGTAGTCGTTGTTCGCGCTTCCCTCGACCTGGAAGCCCAACTGCAGACCACTCGAGATGTCCCGCGTTCCCAGGTTGGTCGTCATGATGATGATGGTGTTCTTGAAGTCCACCTCACGACCCTGCGAGTCAGTCAGCCGACCGTCTTCGAGAATCTGCAGCAGCGAGTTGAAGATATCCGAGTGAGCCTTCTCCACCTCGTCGAAGAGGACCACTGAGAACGGCTTGCGACGGACCTTCTCTGTCAGCTGACCGCCCTCTTCGTAGCCCACGTAGCCGGGAGGAGAACCGAAGAGTCGGGAAACGGTGTGCTTCTCCGAGTACTCCGACATGTCCAGGCTGATGAGCGAATCCTCGTCACCGAACAGGAATTCCGACAGAGCCTTCGCCAACTCGGTCTTGCCGACGCCTGTGGGGCCGGCGAAGATGAACGAGCCGGAGGGGCGCTTGGGATCCTTCAGACCCGCACGGGTCCGACGGATCGCACGGGAGATCGACTTGACCGCGTCGTCCTGTCCGATGATGCGCTTGTGCAGTTCGTCTTCCATCCGCAGCAGACGCGAGGACTCTTCCTCGGTGAGCTTGAAGATCGGAATGCCGGTGGCCGCAGCCAGCACCTCGGCGATCAGGTCCGCGTCCACAGTCGCGGACGTGTCCTTACCGCTCTTGCGCCAGGCCTCGGTCTGTTCGTCCTTGTTCTGCTGCAGGTTCATCTCGGAGTCGCGTTCGGAGGCCGCCAGCTCGAAGTCCTGAGCGTCGATGGCGGCTTCCTTGCGGTGGCGAGCCTCGAGGATCTGCTCCTCCAGGTCGCGGATCTCCTGCGGCACGGACAGACGCGAGATGCGCAGTTTCGCACCTGCTTCGTCGATGAGGTCGATCGCCTTGTCCGGCAGGTACCTGTCGTTGACGTAGCGATCCGACATATTCACGGCAGCTGCGAGAGCACCTTCCGTGATCGTGACCTTGTGGTGCGCCTCGTACTTGTCGCGCAGCCCCTTGAGGATCTCGATCGAATGCGCCAGGGACGGTTCGGGCACCTGGATCGGCTGGAACCGACGCTCGAGCGCGGCATCCTTCTCGATGTGCTTGCGGTACTCGTCGAGAGTCGTGGCACCGATGGTCTGCAGCTCGCCCCGAGCCAGCATGGGCTTGAGAATCGAAGCAGCGTCGATGGCACCCTCGGCGGCACCTGCACCCACCAAGGTGTGGATCTCGTCGATGAACAGGATGATGTCGCCGCGAGTGCGGATCTCCTTGAGCACCTTCTTCAGGCGTTCCTCGAAGTCACCGCGGTACCGGGAACCGGCCACCAGCGAACCGAGGTCCAAGGTGTAGAGCTGTTTGCCCTCGAGGATCTCCGGCACTTCGCCGTTGACGATCGCCAAGGCCAGTCCCTCGACCACTGCTGTCTTGCCGACACCGGGTTCACCGATGAGGACAGGGTTGTTCTTGGTCCGCCGCGACAGGATCTGCATCACGCGCTGCATCTGCTCGTGTCGGCCGATGACCGGATCGAGGTCGCCCTCACGGGCAGCCGCGGTCAGGTTCGTTCCGAACTGGTCGAGGACCAGCGAACCGGAGGGGGTTCCCTCCTCGCGTCCGCCCGCGGACACAGGCTCCTTGCCCTGGTAGCCCGACAGGAGCTTGATGACTTCCTGACGAACCCGCCCCAGATCGGCACCCAACTTGACGAGCACCTGAGCGGCGACACCTTCACCCTCACGGATCAGTCCGAGCAGAATGTGCTCAGTTCCGATGTAGCTGTGTCCCAGCTGCAGAGCCTCACGGAGGCTGAGCTCGAGGACCTTCTTCGCGCGCGGAGTGAACGGGATGTGCCCGCTCGGCGCCTGCTGTCCCTGTCCGATGATCTCTTGGACTTGATCGCGGACCTGCTCGAGGGAGATGTCCATCCCCTCGAGTGCTTTGGCTGCCAGGCCTTCACCCTCGTGGATCAGGCCGAGCAGGATGTGCTCGGTTCCGATGTAGTTATGTTTGAGTAGTTTGGCTTCTTCCTGGGCAAGCACTACCACTCGGCGTGCTCGGTCAGTGAACCGCTCGAACATATTCACCCTCCTCGGTCTTCGTATTCTTTAGAGCCTAACGACCATTGGCCACGATCTATTGCACGTTTCGCCATCAGCCGAACCCGTTTGGCTGTGGGCGAAATTCGCAGTTCGCCCCTTCTGCGCACTCCTGCACAGCACATCCACGTCCCGCGCTGCCCGCCTTGCCCCAGCCGAGTTCCAGGACGCGAAGGACAGCATGGGCCCCTCTGCGCCAATACTGGGTCGACACTGCGCCAATCTGCGCGTCGACGATCTGGATCGATTCCGTACTCCTGAACTGGCAATCGAGATATTCCACAGATCGCTGAGCATCGGGATCGAGTAAACCGTCATATTCCGCTGACTGACATCAGGGACAACATGGTCGGAGTCAACGCCGCTTTTCACCAACCGCACTGATAATTCCCTGAGACGAACTTCTTACGATGGTTGACTATGCACACCGAGCCCGGACTTCTGGCTTGCAGAATTCGTAAGCGGAAACTCTGAGGGGCCAACGGATCAACCGTTGGCCCCTCAGGAAGCAATTATGGAATCAGTGGCATTCAATCGATTCGCAATACCGCTTCAATTATCGGCTGTGAAGTGAATCCAGTCGATTCAGCTGTCTGCAGCTTCGTATGCCTGGACGATTTCCAGCGGAATGCGTCCGCGGTCGCCCAACTGGTAACCGTTTGCCTGCGCCCATTCGCGGATCTTGGCTGTATCGCGCTTCGGGCCCGCAGCGGAGCCGGAGCCTGTGCGGCGTCCGCGACCGCTCGGGTTCGCTACTCGACGAGCCTTGGCGACGAACGGAGCGAAAGTTTCACGGAGCTTTTCGGCGTTCTCCGTCGACAATTCGAGTTCGTAGGTAGCTTGGTCGAGGCTGAAGCGAACGGTTTCCGACGCTTCCGAGCCGTCGAAATCATCCGTGAGAACGAGTCGCATCTCCCTTGCCATGTTCACTCTTTTCATAATCAGAAGGATTTGTCGAAGTCAGCTTAACATCTGATTCCTGATTATCGCCTAATTCGCTAACCTCATGCTCTGAATAGAACTTATCGATCTGCTCTCGCTCGGTCCGGTCCGCACGCAAGATGTTTCTCATCACGTACCAGAACAGCAATCCAACACAGATCGACGGCAATAGAGCCTTCATCAGATCCATCATGTGCTCAACCTTCCTCAGCCGTCTCCGAATTGCCGGAGGCAATTGGCTTCGTGAATGGGAAGAGAATTGTTTCTCGAATTCCCAAGCCGGTCAAAGCCATGAGCAGACGATCAAGTCCCATTCCCATACCGCCGGTCGGCGGCATTCCGTGTTCCATAGCGGTGAGGAATTCTTCGTCGAGGCCCATCGCCTCTTCATCACCCTTGTCTGCGTCCGCCGCCTGAGCCTCGAACCGTTCACGCTGAATGACCGGGTCGACGAGCTCGGAATAGCCTGTGGCCAATTCGAAGCCGCGAACATAGAGATCCCATTTCTCCACGACTCCCATCTTGGTCCGGTGCTCACGGACCAACGGTGAGGTGTCGACGGGGAAGTCGGTGACGAACGTCGGTGCCCACAGCTTGTCCTGGTAGAAGTGTTCCCACAGCTCCTCGACGTATTTGCCGTGCGAACGGAAGACTCCGGCCAGGTCGACATCGTTCTCTTCTGCGATTGCGTCGAGAACGTCAAGGCCGGTCTCCGGGGTGACGTTGACTCCGGATTCCTCGGACAGGGTCTCGTACATGCTGACGACGGGCCAGTCGCCACCGAAGTCGTAGTCCTCTCCGTCCTCCAGCTTCACCACGAGGGAGCCTGTAGCGTCCTGTGCAGCGTTCTGCACCAGCGTCTTCGTCAGCTCAGCGATCGAGTGGTAGTCCCCGTAGGACTGGTAGGCCTCGAGCATTGCGAACTCCGGTGAGTGGGTGGAGTCGGCACCCTCGTTGCGGAAGTTGCGGTTGATCTCGAAGACGTTCTCAATGCCGCCGACGATCGCACGCTTGAGGAAGAGCTCAGGTGCGATGCGCAGGAACATATCGATGTCGTAGGCGTTCATATGGGTCTTGAACGGGCGAGCCGCGGCGCCACCGTGCATGACCTGGAGCATCGGAGTCTCGATCTCGACGAACTCCTGTCCGGCGAACGTCCGACGCAGGGAGGACATGACCTCTGCTCGAGTCAGCATGGTCCGGCGTGCGTCTTCACGGGTGATCAGGTCGAGGTAGCGCTGGCGAACACGAGTGTCTTCGGCCAGCTCGGTGTGGAGACCCGGCAGTGGACGCAGCGCCTTGCTGGCCATCGCCCATGAATCGGCGAGCACAGAGAGTTCGCCGCGTTTGGACTTGATGACCTTGCCGTGGACGAACAGGAAATCGCCCAGATCGACGTCGGTCTTGAAATCTCCGAGTCGTTCCTCGCCGACTTCGCGCAGGGACAGCATGCCCTGGAGACGCACCCCGTCTCCTGACTGCAGGGTCACGAAGCAGAGCTTGCCCGTAGTGCGGACGAACACGACGCGTCCGACGACGCCGACGATGTCTTCGGTCTCGTCTCCCGCTTCCAGCCCGTCATGCGCGGCATGAACTTCGGCGAGGGTATGCGTGCGCGGAATTCCCACCGGATAGGCATCGGTGTCGGAGTCCAAGAGCCGCTGGCGCTTTTCCTTTCGGATCCGAATCTGCTCTGGATCGAAATGTTCGGCTGAAAGATCTGCGTTTTCGGGCGTGTTCGACTCGGTATCTGCCATACCATCAAGGCTACCGTGAGCGCGGCCCCAGGGGGAATTCGGCCCAAGTGCCAGACCAGTCCGGTGATCAACTCGGAGACCAGTCCGGATCGATCCCGAGCAGTCCGGATCAGTCCAGACGGGACAGGATGTCCTGCGCCTGCGAATCCGTGATCCGTCCCAGGCTCAGGGCCTTGGCGGTGGTGGATCTGGCCAGCGCAATGTAGCTGTCGCGTGCTGCCGGGCTGGAAACACTGAGACTGAACTCACTGAGCGCGGCCAGGTGCGCGGAGACAGTGCCCACGTCTCCGCGGCTGACGGGGCCGGTCAGCGCCCGCGAACCGTTCTGCAAGGTGTTCGTCACGCTTGCATCGACGAGGGCTGTGAGCACGCGTGAGGGGTCACTCACTCCCGCCTCGGCGAGCATCTCCATGGCTTCGCTGATGATCGTGATCGTGTGGTTCGAGGCGTGGGTGATGGCCGCATGATAGAGCGGTCGGTCCGCTTCGGCGACATCGATCGGTTCGGCGCCCATCTCGACGACGAGGGCCTGGCCCACCGGACGGATCGGCGCCGGTGCGGTGACGGCGATCGTCGACTGCCGCAGACGGGACAGATCGACGGCGGTGCCGGTGAAGGACAACGATGGGTGCAGTGCGATCGGCAGCGCGCCGAGGCCGGTCCCGGCTTCGAGGACGTCCGTGCCGTATCGGCCCGAGCAGTGGACGAGGATCTGTCCGGAGTGGATTCGTGAGACCTTTGCGAGGCCGCTGACCAGGGATTCGATCTCATCGTCGGGGACGGTCAGGAGCAGCAGCTCGGCACGGTCTGCGACCTCGTCCGGGGGCAGAACAGGCACACCTGGGAGCATCTCCTCGGCCCGTTCGAGGCTCGCCGCCGAAGAGGCGCTGACGCCGATGATGGCATGACCGGCGTCGCGCCAGGCGGCGCCGATGGTCGCTCCGACCTTTCCGCAGCCGATGATGCCGATGCCCAGGCGAGGGGCATCGTCTCGGCTCATCCCTGGTCTGCTCATGGCCTGCCTTCCTTGGCTCTGCGTGCTTCCTCGTCATAGCGCTGCCGCGCGAGTCGGGTGCGTTCGGAGTGTTCGTCGAAGAATCGCTTCGCGGCGTCGACACTCTGATGGGTGACCCGGGGGTCGATGGGTCCGGCCGTCGAGTGCACGGCGACCGTGCCCAGACCGAGCGAGCGCATGAGCGGGCCCTGGTGATAGCTCATCGACTGCACGCGCACATGTGGAACGAAGTCGACTCGGCGATCGAGGACCCCCAGACGGAGAACGAGGAGCGCTCCGGTCACCGCATAGGCTCGCCGCTTCCACACCAGTGGGTCGATCAGCCGGGAGGAACGGGGTTGACCATGGAAGAGCGCCTCTGCCGATTCGGCCTGCGGATCTTGCGACCTGCGGTCGTACATGGCCGATCGGACCAGGGCTGCCGCACTGACGTCATCGTCCAGCTGCGGGTCCGGGAGCGCGAGACCGACCATGAGCAGCGCTTGATCGATGTCGCCGACCGGAAGGAGAACGTTCGACTCGTCCGCGCCCCCGGCGCTGGCGATGTTGTATTCGACTTTCCACCAACCGGCCCGCCGCCACAGCAGCGGTTGATGCACACACACAGCCTGCAGACGGTCGAGCGGGATCACCTTTCGGGAGGTGGAGACGAGTCCGTGGTTGACGGCCAGACCGTTCTCGCCCAGTTTGACGACGAAATTTGCGTTGTCAAGGTTCTTCCGGAAGACGGAGAAGGCTGCGAAGAGACCAGGGATGACAGCGACGAGCATCGGGATGAAGGCCTCAGTGAGGCCCATCACCAGGAGGACGATGGCCACGCCGATGACGAAGAGGACGGCCAGGACCGAGATGATCGTCTCGGTCCTCAGCAGTGAAGCGATGACCACCCGATGCACGGGCACACGGACGATCTCACCCTCGCCGCCGACCTTGGCAGAGACTTGGTAGGGAGCCAGCAGCTCATTGAGACTGGCCTCGGCCTCGACTGAGACGCCTTCGGCCAGTGAGCCGAGACGTTTGCTCAGCCGCACTCCGATGCTGTCATCGCGGCGTTCTGGCACGCCTCGATCATTGGTGGCCTCTGCCTCGAGACTCCTCACCGCTTCGGCGTCGCTGGTGGCCTGGGCGGAGGCCTCGACCCCGCCCGAATCAGCTGTGTCGAACGAGCTGGCGGTCGCATCCGCGGTGGGCTCTGCTGTCCCTGGCGCAGCCTTAGCGGGCCGTCCCGAGGCTGTGCTCCGATCCGCTGATCGTCCGCCGTGCTTCTTCGCACGGACAGCGGAGAGAAGGTCATCTCGCAGCTCATCGGCGCGCTTCTTCGACAGATACTTCAGGGAGATGTTGGAGTCGGCGCCGCCGGCGACGTCGAAGACCAGTTCGGCCATGCCCAGGAGACGGGGCAGCAGCTTCTGCTGCAGGTCGATCGATTGGACGCGGTCGAGTCTGGCCTTGCGCAGCTTCTTCGACAGCAGACCGCGCCGATAGTAGATGGATTCGGAATCGATCCGATAGCCCATGACCCTCCACGCCAACCAGCTGAGGAAGGCAGTGATGAGGAGGATGAGCACGATCCCGCCGGCACCGCTGAGGAGGATGAGGGGATGCTCGCGCAGCCAACCGGCGAAGCCGAGATCGACGCCATCACCTTGGGCCAGGTCTTCGACGGCCGATTGGACGAAGTTCTGCAGACCGTAGGCGGCGGCGACGAAGATACCCACGAGCACGCCCAGACTCTCGAGGATCGGGGTCAGTGGGTGAACCCGATGCCACACCTCGGGGGCCGCGACCTCGCTGTCTGTGGATTCAGATTCCTCTTCGGGCGGCTGCTCCTGGTCCATGTTCACAGCCCGGCCAGGTTGGCCTGGCCCAGTCCGGCCAGGCTGTCGCGCAGACGATCGGCCTCGTCACGGGGCAACCCGGGAATAGTGGCATCGGTCGTTGCCGAGGCAGTATGAAGTTTGACGGTTGCCAGACCGAACATGCGATCGATGGGACCCGCGTCCACGTCGACGAACTGCAGCCGTCCGTATGGCACCACCGTCGCCCTGTGGAACATGATTCCACGCCGGATGAGAAGGTCATCCGCCCTCTCCGCATAGCCGATGGCTTTGGCCTGACGGATGATGATGACGACGAGGAAGACGGTGAGCGCCACCAGGACGGCCCAGATCGCGTGCAGCCACGGGACTTCGGAGGTGAAGATGATGGCGAAGACGAGGGCCACGATGATCATCGGGACGAGGATCGTCAGAGTCGCGATCGTCTCCTTGAGCCCATATTTGGGACTGACCCGGTTGAAGTCAGCATCCATTCCGGTCAGGTAGTTGAATTCGCGGCTCATGCTGCTTCGGCTCCTGGTGGATCTTGAGGGGGCAGTTCGCAGAAACCTTCGACGATCAGGCCGACGATCATCAACGCTGCGGCTGCGATCATAGCGAAAAGCATACCTGCCGCCAAATCATTGCGGATGCCCGGTGCGGACAGGAAATAGTAGGCGGCGTTGCCCAGATACCAGCCGGCCAGTCCGGCCCCTGTCAGGGCGCTGGCCTTGGCCATGACGGCTATGCGGGCAGCCTGGAGGGGGTCGATCTCCTTGGTCCGGTCGCCGTCATTCCATTTCTTGATCGGCCATCCCAGGACGAGGAGCACCGCGGCGAGCACGAGCATTCCGATGATGGCGAACCACGGCAGGCCCGGCAGTGAGAAGCCCTGGCTTTCGAGCACCACATCGACCACAGGTGCCAGCACGGCACCGATGACGGCCCAGATGACGAGAGTGCCCGACGATGTTCGCTGCATAGCTCCAAGTCTCTCAAACTCTGAGCGCCTATGGTGCCGGGATTCGCGTGATTTCCTGGTCTCCCAGCTGGGCGAGGACCGTGGCGATCGATTGCCGACCGGCGGGGGTGTCGATTGCGGCGTCGGCATCGAGCTCGGCCCAGGGCGCGAGCACGAAGGCACGTTCGTGCGCCCGTGGATGGGGAAGGGTCAGCACCTCGGTATCGAGCACGAGTTCCTCGTGGTCGCTTAAGAATCGGATCAGGTCGATGTCGAGGCTGCGTGGTCCCCAGCGCACTTCGCGAGTCCGCCCGCTGGCGACCTCGATTCCCTGTGCCACGGCCAGGAGTTCCCGGGCCGGCAGCCTGGTGCTCACGATCAGGCCCAGGTTGAGGAAGTCGTTCTGTTCGACTCCGCCCCACGGCGCGGTGCGATACAGCGAGGATCGCCTGAGCACGCTGATTCTGGGGTGCAGGTCGAGAGCGGCCACGGCTTGGTCAAGTGTGTCCGCCGCGTCGCCGAGGTTGGCCCCGAGGTTGAGGTATGCCTCGCTCTCGGCAGGCTTCGCATCGACGATCCCGGCACGGGGTGTGCCGTTGCTCGCCGCGCGGGAGCGGACGACGGTGACGCTGACATCGCTGAAGCTGCGCTGGATCGGTGCACCGGGTTTGTGGACGATGACCTCGACGTGTTCGGCCAGGCCCAGGCAGTGCTCGGCGATCCTGGAGGCCAGGGTTTCGATGAGGTCGAAGGTGTTGTCTTCGACGATGTGGGCGACGTCCTCGGCCAGTTCACCGTAGTGGACGGTGTCTGCGATGTCGTCCGTGGCCGCGGCCCGGTTCACCGAGGTGTGCAGGGTGACGTCGATGACGAAGTCCTGACCCTCGCGCTTCTCGAAGTCAAAGACCCCGTGGTTCCCGCGCACCGTCAGTCCGCGCAGTTCGATCCGGTCCGGGCGATCGCCGGTCATGCGTCCCCCTCGGGATCCGGAACTCGTCCCTGGGTCCGAGGGTCATGGGCCTGGGTCCGAGGGTCATGGGCCTGGGTCCGAGGGTCATGAGCTGTCACTGCGGCGATGACCCTGGACGCAATCGCCGAGGTGGTGGGCTCGTGGACGCGCACCGCCCACGCTCCAGCTTTGGCCGACAGGGCCGAGATCGCTGCCGTGGCCTGGTCCTTCGCAGATTCCTCGGCGAGTTTCGGGTCCTCCGGTGAGAGCAGGGTCGAGATGAAGCGTTTGCGGCTCGCGGCGACGAGGAGCCGGTGATCCAGGTTTGCGAACTCTTCGAGAGCGGACAGGAGCTGCCAGTTGTGTTCTGCATTCTTCGAAAATCCCAGACCCGGGTCGAGGATGATGTTGCCCGGTTTCACACCGACGGCGATGGCTTCGTCGATTCTCGTCTTCAACTCCGTGATCACTTCGGCGACGACATCGTCGTAGTGGAAGGACGCCGACGCACGGTCGAGGTAGCCCCGCCAGTGCATGAGCACGACCGGGGCCGCGGTCTCGGCTGCGACGGCCAGCATCGTCGGATCGGAGAGTCCTGCCGAGACGTCGTTGATGATGTGGGCGCCGACGTTCAGTGATGCCTCGGCGACTGTGGCTCGCATGGTGTCGACGCTGATCACTGCTCCTGCAGCGGCCAACTCACGGATGACCGGGACAACGCGGCGCAGCTCCTCCGCCTCATCGACCCGGACCGATCCGGGACGTGTCGACTCGCCACCGACATCGATGATGTCAGCGCCCGAGCGCAGCAGTTCGAAACCGTGTGCGACGGCGGCGGGATGGTCGAAGTAACGACCGCCGTCGGAGAAGGAGTCGGGCGTGACGTTGAGTACGCCCATGATCTTCGTGCGTTCCGGTGTGGGCATCTTGGACCTCTATCTCCGGAGGATCAGACTCATGGCTTCTGCTCGCGATGCCGTTTCGCGCAGCTGCCCGCGCACCGCCGAGGTGATGGTCGAGGCGCCCGGCTTCCGGACTCCCCGCATGGTCATGCACAGATGTTCTGCCTCGACGACGACTATCGCACCCTGAGGTTCGAGGTGCTCGACGAGGGCGTCGGCGATCTGAGTCGTCAGACGTTCCTGGACCTGGGGGCGACGAGCATAGATCTCGACGAGGCGGGCCAGCTTGGACAGCCCCGTGACCTTGCCGTGCTTGCTGGGGATGTAGCCGATGTGGGCCACCCCGTGGAACGGCACCAGGTGGTGTTCGCACATCGAGTACAGGTCGATGTCGCGGACGAGGACCATCTCCTCGTGGCTGATGTCGAAGGTCACGCCCAGGACGTCTGCAGGGTCACGGTGGAGGCCGGCGAAGACCTCCTCGTAGGCGCGGGCGACCCTGGCTGGAGTCTCGAGCAGTCCTGCTCGGTCGGGATCCTCACCGACGGCGATGAGGATCTCGCGCACGGCCGCGGCGATCCGTGGCTGATCGACCTTGTTGCCGGTGCCGGCAGGTGCCTCGCCGAGGCCCGCCGTCACCTCTTCGAGCTCAGACATCAGTAGCCGCTCTCCCTGCCGCCGTCGGAGTTGTTCGAATCACCCGGATGGCTCGGGCCGGTCGGGCCGGTCGGATCGTTGGGGTTGATCGGCCCCGTCGGGTTGTACGAACCGTGGGGTCCGTTGGCACTCGTCGGTCCGGCGCCCGGGACGTCGGGCGTGTCCACCTCGGAGTTGTCCTTGCCATTGCGGTCACCGCTGAGCGGAGCGGGAGGAGCGATCGGACCGCGTTCGGAGACCGGGCGTTCGTCGTTGGCCAGCCACACATCGCGTGTGGGGCGTTTGACGATGGGGGTGAAGATCTCTGCCAGTGCCGCTTGGTCGAGGGTCTCGCGCTCGAGCAGCTGATAGGCGAGGTCGTCGAGGACGTCCCGGTTGTGCGTCAGCGCCCAGTAGGCGTCGGCGTGGGCGGCATCGATGATTTCCCGGACTTCACGGTCGATCGAGGACAGGGTCGAATCACCATACTCGTCTCCCCCACCGTAGCCACGGCCGGCGAAGGGCTCACCCTGATCGTCGCCGAGCTTGACCATGCCCAACTTGTCGCTCATGCCATACTGGGTGACCATCTTCCGAGCGATGTCCGTCGCCTTCTCGATGTCGCTGCTGGCACCCGTCGTGGGATCGTGGAACACGACTTCCTCGGCCACGCGGCCACCCATGGCGTAGGCCAACTGGTCGAGCAGTTCGTTGCGGGTGGTGGAGTACTTGTCCTCGCTGGGCAGGACCATGGTGTAGCCCAGGGCCCGGCCGCGGGGCAGAATGGTGACCTTGGTGACCGGATCGGTCTGGTTCATCGCCGCGGCGACGAGTGCGTGCCCGCCCTCGTGGTAGGCGGTGATGAGTCGTTCCTTGTCGTTCATCAGGCGGGTCCGCTTCTGCGGCCCCGCAATGACACGGTCGATCGCCTCATCGAGGATGCGATTGTCGATGACATCTGAGCTCTCGCGCGCGGTCAGCAGGGCCGCCTCGTTGAGGACGTTGGCCAGGTCGGCACCGGAGAATCCGGGGGTGCGCTTGGCGATCTGGGCGAGATCGACGTCGGCGGCCAGCGGCTTGCCCTCGGCGTGGACCTCGAGGATGTGCTGACGACCCTTCATGTCCGGGGAATCGACCGGGATCTGTCTGTCGAATCGGCCCGGGCGCAGAAGTGCCGGATCGAGCACGTCGGGACGGTTGGTCGCGGCGATGAGGATGACATTGGTCTTGAGGTCGAAGCCGTCCATTTCGACGAGCAGCTGGTTGAGCGTCTGCTCGCGCTCGTCGTGGCCACCGCCCATGCCGGCGCCGCGCTGGCGACCGACGGCGTCGATCTCGTCGATGAAGATGATGCAGGGTTCGTTCGCCTTGGCCTGCTCGAACAGGTCGCGTACACGGGAGGCGCCCACGCCGACATACATCTCGACGAAGTCAGAACCGGAGATCGAGTAGAAGGGGACGCCGGCCTCACCGGCCACGGCCTTCGCAAGCAGGGTCTTGCCCGTACCGGGCTGACCGTAGAGGAGGACGCCCTTGGGGATCTTGGCGCCCACTGCCTTGAACTTCTCCGGCTCTGCCAGGAATTCCTTGATCTCTTCGAGCTCTTCGAGCGCCTCGTCGACGCCGGCGACGTCCTTGAACGTGACGTCCGGGTCCTCCTTGTTGACGAGTTTCGCCTTCGATTTGCCGAAGTTCATCATCTTGCCGCCCGACATCTGAGAGATGAGGAACCAGAAGACGACGAAGATGATGACGAATGGGATCAGGGTCCCCAGCAGCGACATGAGCCAGCTCTGCTTGGGCACCTCGTCGGTGAATCCCTTGCTGGGCTCGGCCGAATCCACGGCCTTGACGATCTGGTCTCCACGCTGCTCCACGTAGAAGAACTGCACCTTCTTGCCGAAGTCCTTGCCTTCGATCGTGAGATCGTCCTTCAAGGTCAGGTCGACGCGCTGATCGTGGTCGACGATCTTGGCCTGTTCGACCTTGTCGTCCTTGAGCAGTTGGAGGCCTTGCTGGGTGTCGATCTGGCTGAATCCGGCACGGCTGAAGAGCAGCGCACCGATGGACACCACGAGCAGTGCCAGCACGATCCAGACCAAGGGGCCTTTCGTCGCCTTGTTGAGCAGTGGGCGACGCTTCTTCGACTCGGCCATAAGTCCTCTCAGGAAAAAATGTGGGGCAACCTGTCCAGGCTACCGAGGCTGCCTGGGAACATCCCCCACAGCCTAATACCTCGCACCGACATAGCCCGAATGCACCCGGTTTTGTTCCCAGGTGAAGCGGGCGTTCAGTCAATGCACGGAACGCTCATGCATCAGACTCAGCTGTAGACGTGCTGAGCCAGGGTGGCGACGAACGGAACGTTGCGGTATTTCTCCGCATAGTCGAGTCCGTAGCCGATGACGAATTCGTTCGGGACGTCGAAGCCGATGTATGTGACGTCGATGTCGACCTTGACCGCCTCGGGCTTGCGCAGCATCGTGCAGATCTCCACGGTGGCCGCGCCACGCGAGCGCAGGTTCTGAACCAGCCAGGACAGGGTCAGACCCGAGTCGATGATGTCCTCGACGATGAGGACATGACGGTCGGAGAGGTCCGTGTCGAGGTCCTTGAGGATGCGCACGACACCGGAGGATTTGGTGCCTGAGCCGTAGGAGGAGACGGCCATCCAGTCCATGGTGACCGGCGAGTGGAGCGCCCGAGCCAGATCTGCCATGACCATCACCGCACCCTTGAGGACACCGACGAGCAAGATGTCTTTGCCCTTGTAGTCTTCATCGATGGCGGCTGCCAGTTCAACGAGTCGGGCGGCTATCTGTTCTTCCGAGACAAGTACCTTTTCGATGTCATTGCCGAGATCGTTGATGTCCACTGCAGTCGTTTCTCCTTGCTTGGGGTGGGGTGTGTCTCCATTATGATTCACTTCTGCCCTGGCATGCCACCGCGGACGTCGGCCGAGCCACCGCGGATGCCTGCCGAGCCACCGCGAGCGCCCGCCGGGGCCAGCTCATCGTCGACCGTGCCCGGAGAGGCGGCCAGGAATCCGGTCACGCCCATGAGCGTGGAGACGCCGACCATGAACCACAGCGGCACCGTCCATCCGCCGCTGAATCCCAACAGACCGCCGACGACCAAGGGGCCGATCGCGGCCAGCACGTAGCCGCTGGACTGCACGAACGCTGAGGTCCGTGCCGTGATCGCCACATCGTGAGTGCGGCCGGTGATGAGCGCAAGCGCGGC
Organism: Brevibacterium sp.; assembly: GCA_030457025.1. Taxonomy (GTDB): domain Bacteria; phylum Actinomycetota; class Actinomycetes; order Actinomycetales; family Brevibacteriaceae; genus Brevibacterium. The sequence goes on from JAKDSA010000013.1 coordinate 50,030, forward strand.
GGGGAAGGCGAATCCGCCGTAGCCCAGGAGGATCGCCCACAGCAGGGGCATGGCAGCGGGCATGAGGAGCAGCCCGAGATAGCCGCCGACAGCGCTGACCGAGAAGCTGACGAGGAAGAAGCGCGGCAGGATGCTGCGCATGACGATCTGCGGGGCGAGGAATCCGCCGGGGATCCCGCCGAGAGTCACAATCGTGAGCATGAGTCCGGCCAGGATCGGGTCGAGTCCCGCATCGCGGTAGACCTGTGGCAGCCAACCGAACTGAACATAGGCGTTGACCGACTGCAGACCGAAGAACATCGCCATGTACCTGGCTTTGGAGGAGGTGAAGATATGTCGCCGAGGTGGGGCCGCCTCATGCGTGTCCTGGACCGACGGATCCAGGCTGGGCACGGAGCGGGCGAGTTTGAGCACGATCCAGGTGACCAGGGCACAGACCGGCACAAGGGCCCACACGCCGAGGCCGGCACGCCAGTTGTCGAAATGGCCGGCAATAGGTGCGGTGAGAAACGCGGGGAGCATCGAGCCCAGGCCGAGCGAGACGGTGAATGCTGTGGCGCCGAGGCTGGTCCTGGTGGGGAAGCGCGCCTTCACGAATACCGGGAGGATGACATTGCCGATCGACATCCCTGCCAGTGCCACGACGGTCAGACCGGCGAAGCTGACCCAGCTTTCCACAAGTGCGCGCGACCCCACCCCCACAGCGATGAGGACGCAGGAGATGAGCAGAGACCGAAACAGCCCCAGTCTCTTCAGCACGGGCACGGCGATGAATCCGCAGATCGCGAAGATCAGTCCGGGCAGCGCGGTGAGCAGACCCGTCTGCCAGTCGGCCAGAGCAAAGGCGCCTTGGACTTCGGAGAGGACGGGACCCAATGACGATGCTGCCGGCCGCAGGGAGCAGGCGATGAGAATGATGCATGCGAGTGCCAGCACATCGAGCCCCCGCCCCATACGATTGCTGTGTGCGGGCGAAGAGGTCATTGGCTCATCCTTTCAGACGCTGAGTCCGCTCGATCCTCGGGGCCGCGTCTCGGTGCACCATCGTTGACCCATGAACGGGCCGAACCGATTCAAGCCGAACCCAGCAAAGCCACGGTATACCATCTGAGGACCATGTGCCCCGCCGATGTCGAAGGACGCTGATGACCATTCTGAGAAATGTGCGGCTGTTTCCCCGCACCGCCGATACCGCGGCAGTCGATGTCGAGATCGAGGACGGACGTTTCTCCTCGTTCACCTCGCACACTCCTGGGACCACCTCGGCGGGGGCGATCGAAGGTGCCGGCCGAGCCCTGCTGCCCAGCCTCGGCGACGTCCATGCCCATCTCGATTCGAACCGCTCGGGTCAGACCTTCCGCCCTCATACGGCAGACGGAACTCTGCACGGTCTCATCATGAACGATCGTGAGAACTGGCGCGCCGGCGAGCGCAGCGTCCGGGACCAGGCGGACTTCGTGATCGCAACGATCATCGCCTCCGGCGGCACGCGCATCCGATCGCACACCCAGATCGATGCCGACTGCGGCCTCGAACGCTTCAGCGGCGTCCGCGACGCGCTCGCCGCTCACGCCGAAGTCCTCGACTCTCAGATCGTGGCGTTCCCACAGGCAGGAATCGTCCGGGAGAAGGGCGTCAGGGACCTTCTCGATGCGGCCTTGAACGAGGGCGCCGATCTGGTCGGCGGCCTCGACCCGCTCCAATACGATCGCGATCCGGTGGCGCATCTCGACGTCGTCTTCGGGCTTGCGGAGAAGCACGGCAAGGGCGTCGACATCCATCTGCATGAGCGCGGCAGCGCGGGGGTGTTCACGATCGAGGAGATCGCCCACCGCACGAAGGCGCTCGGAATGCAGGGGCAGGTGACGATCTCCCACGCCTTCGCCTTGAGCTCGAATCCGGAGCCGGAGGTCGAACGCATCGTCGACATCCTCGCTGAGGCAGGCATTTCCCTGACGACGGTGGCACCCCACAACGGCGTCCTGCCGCAGCGCAGCCTCCGGGAGAAGCGGGTGGCGCTCGCCCTCGGCGAGGACGGACAGCGCGACTACTGGAGCCCCTATGGCGACGGCGACCTGCTGCGGCGCACCTGGCAACTGGCATTCACGAATGGCCACCGCCGGGATGAGGACATCGAAGCCTGCCTCGACATCGCCTCTCGCGGCGGAGCCCAGGTGATGGCCGGTGCCCGACCTGAGGGAACCGCGCTGGTCGATGACGCGCGCTTCGGCCTGGGCATCGGTGCTCCGGCGGACTTCATGCTGGTCACCGCCGACACGGTCACCTCGGCGATCATGGACTGTCCTGCCGATCGAGACGTGTACAAGGGCGGACGCCTCGTGGCCACCGGCGGCCGACTCGTCGGCGGCAAGCATTGAGTCCCAACTGGGTGCTGACACCGACGACCGGGCCCTGAGATCAGCCTGTCTTCGCGTCGCGTCGAAAGCGCAGGAACTGCTCGGTGATGATGACTTCGGTGTCACCGGGCAGTGACAGTCTGGTGTGTACGCGTCCCGGTGGCTCAGGTTCCCGGATCAGGGCTTCCCGGATCCGGGTGAGCAGTTCGCTGATGCGGGCGGCACCGAAGCTCTGAGCCGGCACGCGAAGGGAAATCAGCCACTCGCGGAGGACCCGGGAGGCAATCGCATCCCCCAGTCCTGCTATCTCACTCAGCGGCACCTCGTCGCGTCCCCGCACCGCAGCGGCCGAGGTCTCGGCAAGTTCATCGAGGCAATCGGCATCGGCGCGGCACAGTTCGGCGGTGCGGGCCAGGTTCGCGGTGACGGGCTGGCCCAGATCGGTCTCCAGGGACGCCAGGAGGCTGCGGGCCCGCACCCGGGCGAAGGAGTCGTCGGCGTTCATCGGGTCGTGCCAGACCTCGATGCTCTGAGCCCGGCACGAGGCTTCGTTGGTCGCCCGTTCGAGACCGAGCAGGGGACGCACCACCTCGCCGGTGCGCAGAGCCATTCCGGCCAGGGACCTCGTGCCCGAACCGCGCATCAGCCCCAACAGCACGGTCTCGGCCTGGTCGCTTCGAGTGTGTGCGGTCAGCACCCAATCGGCAGCGTGCTCGGTCCGAGCGGCCTCGAGTGCGCCGTAGCGGGCATCGCGGGCGGCGGCTTCGAGGCCCTCGGCACCGGCATCGACGGTGACGGTGGCGACCTCGGCGGGCACCCCCCAGGATTCGGCGGTGACCACGACCCGGCGGGCCACCTCGGCGGCCGAGGTCTGCAGACCATGGTCGACGGTCACGGCATGCGCTCGCAGCTCCCCACGTCGGTGCAGGAAGGCGCAGGCGTGCAGCAGCGCCATCGAGTCCGCTCCCCCGGAGACCGCGACGATGACGCCGGGCCGGGAGATGCCCACCTGGGCCACCGCTTCACGGACCGCGTTGCGGATCGCCGCGCTGGCCGGATCGAGGCTCGGTCGCCGAGGTGAGCCATCCTCAGCCGTGGACACGGTCCAACCACAGACTCGGGGTCGCGATCTCCTCGCTCGTCGGCAGGTTCTCCGGGCTGGCATAGATGGCAGAGAAGCCGGTCTGACCGACTTCTCTGCGGATGGCACGGACGAATGCGGCACCGTCACGGTACTGGGCGAGTTTGAGGTTCATGCCCAGCAGATTCGACAGGAAACCGCCCTGCCCGGCGTCGCGTCGGGCTTCGAACTTCCGGCGCAGCTTCCGTACGCTCGGGATCACTTCGATCCCGACCTCGTCCATGACCACGTCGGCGTGGCCCTCGAGCAGGCTGAGGATCGCCGAGGCCTCGTCGAGGGCGCTGCGCATTCCCTCGTCACGGATCAGGTCGACCATGCTCGCCTCCCCTTTGATGATCCTGCCCACCGTGGAGAATACGTCGGGGATGCCTCTGAAGCCGGAGGTCTTGAGCGGTGTCGCGACGACCTGGGACAGGAGGGAGCGCATGTGCTCGCGCAACCAGGGCGCGGTGGCGAACTGGACTTGGTGTGTGGCCTCGTGCAGGGCCACCCACATGCGGAAGTCGCGTGGGGAGACGTTCATGGCCTCCTCGGCGATGAGAACCGCGGGTGCGACGAACATCAGTCTCCCCGAAGCCACCGCGAACGGGTCGAACTGGCCCAGGACTCGCGTCGACAGCAGCGAGAGCACCCCGGCCAGTTCCACGGCGGCCGCCTTTGCCGAGCCCGGTCCGACTGGTGCGGGCAGGGAGTCCACGTCGACCATGCCGTTGAGCGATTGGGCGTTGGCCTTGATCCAGCCGAGCTGATCGAGCACGAGCACGGAGCCGGCACCCAACCGTGTGCGCACCTCGTCGGCGTGGGCGGGGTCGAGCAGGAACGAGTCGAGGACGAGGTCCTGAGCCGTGAGCGCGTTGTCCTTGAGCCCGGTGACCAACTCGTCGAGTTCAGCGGTGTCGGGCATGCGCGCAGCGGGGACGAGTTCCCGGGCTGTGCGGGCGGCGAATTTCTCGTCGACGATCATCGGCAGCCGCAATTCGCGAGTGCTGCGACGATGTCGTCCACGGTCTTCCTGGCTTCCAATATTCTGTCCTTGTCCACGTTGTCGATCTGCAGGGTGAAGACGAGATAGCGTCCATCGGCGTCGAGCACCCCTCCGGCCAGTGAGGTCACGGTCGACAGGGTCCCCGTCTTCGCGTGCACCGTCCCGGCTGCGTTCTTGTCCTTGGTGAATCGGTCAGTCAATGTGCCGGTCAGTCCGCCCACGGGCAGGTAGCTGATGAGGTTGGACAGCGAATCGTCGGCAACGACCGATGTCTGCAGGATGGTCGTCAGGTCGTGCGGGCTGATCTGGTTGTCATATGACAGGCCCGAAGTGTCCTCGAGGTGGGTTGTGCCCAGGTCCACGGAATCGGCCAGGGCCGCGAGCACAGCCTGGGGGCCGGCATCCAGGCTGCCCGGCTCGCCCTGGGCGATGGCGACCTCGTTGCCGAGGACCTCGGCGACGACATTGTCGCTGTGCACGAGCGCGTATTCGACGACCTCGGAGATCGTGGCCGACTCCACGCTCGCCAGCTCACCGGTTTCAGAGTCTCCGTCGACCTTCGCGTCGTCGTCGGCCTCCTGCACAGGCTTCGGGTCGTCGGTGACCGTGATTCCGGCCGCCTCGAGTTTCTTAGTGAAGACGGCGAAGGCGTCCTTGGCCGGGTGCTCGCTGCGCTCGCGCCAGTCCTTGTCCTTGCTGCCGACGTACCCGGTGTCGATCATCAGCGGCTGGATCGGTGCGATGACGCCCTTGGCGATGTCGGAACGCTCCCATCCCGGGCTGAAGTCCTCGCCCGTGTACCGGGACGTGTCCAAGTCCAGGGCCACCTCGGCGACATTCCGGTTCTGCAGTGACTCAGCGGTCTCCTGCGCCAGGGTCGTCAGACCGGCGTGGCCGTTCACTGCTCCCGGCTGAGACTCCCCGGCCCCCAACAGCGAGTCCCCGCCACCGGTCAATGTCACCGTGGCCGTCGCCGGATCGAACTGTGTGGTCGTGGACAGACGCGTCTCGCCACCGATCGTCAGCAGTGCCGCCGAGGCGGTGAGCACCTTCGTCACGGATGCCGGTGTGCGGGGCTTGGTTTCGTTCTCGGCGTAGAGAACATCGTCGCTGAGCCCGTCGCGGATCTCGATCCCGAAGCCCTTGACCTTGGAATCGGAGAGGACCTTGTCCACCTTGTCGGCGATCGCGGTGGGCACGGGTGCGGAATCGTCCACCGCCGAGGCTGGCGCGGGCAGGTCCTTTCCCGCGGCGTGGGGGGCGGGGACGTCTTGGACCTCGATCGCGGGGCTCGTGGTCAGGATTCCCGGGAGCTCAGGAAAGACGTCGTAGGCGTCCACGGCTGCGACGGCGGCGAGCACCACGGCAAGGCTCCCTGCGGTGATGCCCGCGACGGCCTTCTTCGACCGCTTCCGCCTCTTGGGCTCTGGGATCTGGGTCAAGCGCGGGCTCTCATTCTCATTGCAATCGACCTCGCCGTAGCCGTTGTGGTTGTCATTCGTGGGGACTTGTAAGCTCTATTCTAGTGATGCAACTCTAGCTTGAAGGAGCACTATGGAACTCTTGGCCACAATCGAGATCCCGCGGGGATCGCGCAACAAATACGAGGTCGACCATGAGACCGGTCGGGTCAAGCTCGATCGCTATCTCTACACGTCAATGCAGTACCCCGCAGACTACGGCTTCTTCGAGGAGACTCTGGGCAATGACGGCGACCCGCTCGACGTGCTCGTGCTGCTGCCTGAGCCTCTGTTTCCCGGCGTGCTCATCGATGTGCGCCCCATCGGCATGTTCAAGATGGAAGACGAAGCAGGCGGCGACGACAAGGTCATCGGCGTCACGGCAGGCGACCCCCGTTGGGACAGCTACCAGGACATCGGCGACGTCGACAAGTTCACCCTCGACTCGATCGAGCACTTCTTCACCCGCTACAAGGATCTTGAGCCGGGCAAGTACGTCAAGGGTTCGAGCTGGGTCGGCCGCGCCGAGGCCGAAGCTGAGATCAATGCTTCGATCACCCGCTTCAAAGAGTCCCACTGAGTTCGCAGAGCCTCGCTGAGCTCACCAGCTTCTCGACCGTCCGGGCGTCTTCGTCCGGGCGGTCGCTTGGTGTGGCACAGAGCGGTCCCAGCGACTGCGACAACTGACTACTTAGGTCACCCTAATGAGAAGTGTGAGCCAGGTTATGCGATTGTCGAGACATGAAACTCGATCATGTGTCATTCGCCAGCGAACCAGACGGGTACAAAGCGACTGCCGAGAGAATCTCGGAGAAGCTCGGTGTGGTTCCCTACGACGGTGGAGTGCATCCTCGGTTCGGTACCAGAAATCTGATCTTCCCCCTCGCGAACGGTCATTACCTCGAAGTCGTCGAAGCCTTGGAGCACCCGGCCGCGCTGTCAACACCCTTCGGCCAAGCAGTCCGAGCTCGCTCCGAGCTCGGCGGCGGCTGGATGGGCTGGTGCGTGTCGGTCGATGACCTCGCCGCAGTGGAGACTCGTCTCGAACGCAAGGCCGTCGACGGAAACCGCACCCCCGAGTCAGGTCTGGAGCTCAGATGGCTGCAGATCGGAGTCAAGGGGCTCATCGCCGACCCTCAGCTTCCGTTCTTCATCAAGTGGTCCGCCGATTCGTCTCAGCATCCTTCGTCGTATAAGACCAATGGCGATGTCGCCCTCGACACCCTGCAGATCGCCGGGGATCGTGACCGACTGCGTGACTGGCTGGGGACACAGGATCCCAAGCCGATCCCGGAGATCCACATCGACTGGTCGGCGCCGCACGGGACTCCCGGCATCATGTCCATCAGTTTCGAGACCGCCAAGAACGGTCCCGTCATCATCTGAGATGCTGTAGGCCTGACCGTTCGGCACTGTTCGGCATTCGCCGGGCAGCATTCGCCAGACGGAATTCGCCGGACGGCCGCGTCATGACTGACGCCGCACAACGTTGAGGGCAGCACACCGAATCGGTGTGCTGCCCTCAACGTTTCTGCTTCGCGGCTCCTAGGGAAGAGGAGCGGCTCCTAGGGAAGACGAGCGGCTCTCGAGACAGACGAAGAGTGGTGGGGGGGGGGGGTGTTTGGGGAGGGGGGGCGAACGGAACACACAGCACACAGCCCAGGGCCCGAGCCGGAGGCCGCCCCCCCGGCCGACGCGCC
>JAKDSA010000066.1 GCA_030457025.1 Brevibacterium sp.
TCCCCCCACCCGCCACCGGCGCCACGGCCCGCACCTTGCGGCAGGCCCCGCCAACCCCACCCCGCCGGCCCCCCTCCCCAACTCGGGGGGGGCCCCTCTGCTGTATGCCGAGATTCAGATCAGCGTCCGCGCATCGCCTTGTGGTTCGGGCGAGCCTTGTTGGGATCGATGCCCTTCGGGATCGGAGGGCGGGTGCCCTGGGTGCCGAGAGCGGCGAGGCGATTGCGCACGGCCAGCACCTCGGTCTTATTGAGCTTACGTGGAAGCTTCTGAACGGCAGGGACGACCTGCTTCATCTTCAGCTGTCCGTCCTCATTGCCTCCCTGGAAGGTGTGAACCGGGACATTGGGCAGAATGCGCTGATGGCGCTTCTTCTCCTTGGCCAGCAGCTTCGCACTGCGCCCTTTCGGCCCTTCGCTGAGGAGGACGACGCCCGCACGACCAGTCGAACGGAACACAAGGTCGCGGCTCTTCGGGTCGATGGCGATGGGCTTATCGTCCATCAGGTATCCGCGGCGGGCGGTGTTGAGGACGGCACCGAAGGCACCGGGCTGTCCTTCCATCTGCGCGAATGCGGCGGTCTCAGCAAACCGGCCGAGCATGAACATGCCGAGCAGCAGGCCGACCATGAAGCCGAAGATCGTCGTGAAGACCGTTCCGCCGAACACAAGTCCGGCCAGCAGCCCGAGAAGCGTGCAGCCGAGGATCGCTGCGGCGAGCAGCCAGGGCGTGGCCTTGTTGTGCTTGGCAGACAGCTCATAGACCTGCTTCATCTGCGCCAGGCGGCCCGGCTTCTTGTTCGGATCCTTGGGCTTCCGTCGGAAAAGTCCCTTGCGCGGTTCTTCGCTCATGCTCTCACTTGCTCTTGAATGGCGTATCGACGTCGAGGCCGGGCCTCGAGCGCTCTCATTGCTCAGCAGTCAAGTCTACCTCTTCGCCCGGGCCGAATGTATCCACAACGGCCTGAGCCTCCTGTTTGGCGGGAGTGTGCTTGTCAAGGTGGGAGAGATGGGCGGGGATCGCTTCTCCGCGGTGGCGCATAGCGGTGGCCCACAGGCGGCCGGCACGGTAAGAGGAACGCACCAGCGGGCCCGACATGACACCCGAGAAGCCGATGTCGTATGCCGCGTCGCGCAACATCACGAAGTCGGCGGGCTTGACCCACCGGGTGACGGGATGGTGGCGCGGGGAAGGCCTCAGGTACTGGTTGATCGTGATGAGATCGCATCCGGCAGCGTGAAGGTCCTGCAGGGTTGCGATGACCTCCTCGTTCGTCTCGCCCATTCCCAGCATCAGGTTCGACTTCGTGATCAGGCCGGCGTCGCGCGCCTGGGTGATCACGGACAGGGAGCGTTCGTAGCGGAAGGCCGGGCGAATGCGCTTGAAGATCCGGGGGACCGTCTCGACATTGTGGGCCAGGACCTCCGGGCGGGAGGAGAAGACCTCTGCCAGCTGATCGGGCTCGGCATTGAAATCGGGGATGAGGAGTTCGACTCCGGTGCCGCTGCCGTCGGCGTAGTCAAGGCCGTGGATCTGACGCACGGTCTCCGCGTACAGCCACGCACCGCCGTCATCGAGGTCGTCGCGGGCCACTCCGGTGATCGTCGAGTAGCGCAGCCCCATCTCCGCGACCGAGGCGGCCACGCGGCGGGGCTCATCGGCATCGAAGTCGGCGGGTTTGCCGGTGTCGATCTGGCAAAAGTCGCAGCGCCTCGTGCACTGCTCACCGCCGATGAGGAACGTCGCCTCACGGTCTTCCCAGCATTCGAAGATATTGGGGCAGCCGGCTTCCTCACACACCGTGTGCAGTTCCTGCTTGCGAACCAGTGACTTCAACGAGGTGTATTCGGGGCCGATATGGGCCTTCGCCTTGATCCAGGCTGGCTTGTCTTCGATCGGCGTCTCTGAGTTCCGTGCCTCGACACGGAGCATGCGGCGGCCTTCTGGCGCTATGGTCACGTCAATTCTCCTAGGCTGTGATCTGGTTGTGCAGGATCTCATCAAGACGGCTCGCGACATCCTCAGGTGTCACGCTCCGGCCGAGTTCCGCACTCATGGTCGTGGTGTCGGCGTCCGCGATCCCGCAGGCGATGATCGATTCGTATGCGGCGAGGTCGTTGCTGCAGTTCAGTGCCAGGCCGTGCATGGTCACGCCTTCGTGGATGCGGATGCCGATGGCGCCGATCTTCCGGTCGCGGCGGGTTCCGTCCCCGAGGATCCAGACGCCCGCACGTCCCTCGACGGTGGTGGCGTCGATGTCGTGCTCGTCGAGGAGTTCGATCATCGAATCCTCGATCTGCGACACGAAGAGTCTGACCTCCTTCGGATCGTTGAGCCTGTACACGAGGTAGGCCACCAGCTGTCCCGGACCGTGCCAGGTGATCTTTCCACCACGGTCGACATCGATGACTTCAGTGCCGTCGGTCGGCCGCTCATTGTCCTCAGTGCGTTTTCCGGCAGTGTAGACCGGCGGGTGTTCGAGCAGGAGAATCGTCGATTCGCGATCCCCGGCGAGCACTTCTTCGTGATACGTCTTCTGCAAGTCCCAGGTTCGCAAGTACTCCGAGTAGACGGGTGCGAAACCCAGCGTTTCTGTGACCAGAGGCATTCCTCCAGACTATGTCTCATGTCGCGGGGGTTCAATTTCGCTGCAGATGAAGCTCGACACGTTTGTACCCAGGTGCCCTATTGACATACGTGGCGACATCAAACAACATTAAAGACATGTCAATGCGGTCAAACGAGACTGCAGTGTCCGCGGATTCCACCAACGGAGATGACGAACAATGACGTGGGAACTCCAAGCACCGGTCTCGGATGACATTCACCGACTCGTCAATCCTGAGGGGGAGACGCTGTGGGGAGTCGTCCATCGCGGCTTCGACGCCGATCACCCGGAGGCACTCGGCGTTGCCGAAGTCGACCTGCCGACCGGTCCAGCCTCTCTTCTCCTCGTGAAACCACTTCCCGGCGGCCTCGTCCTCGACGCTGTCCGCTCCTACCAGGGACTGGTAGAAGGGGAGTTGAGCACGCTTTTCCTCGGCATTGTCGACGAGCTGCTGGGAAGCAACGATGCCCGCTCCCGTCTGTGTCTCGAATGCATCGGCCTCGATGCCGATGGTCGTCCTCGGATCATTCCCGGAATCAGCCGGACCCCACCATCTTCGACGCGCTTCGCGATCGGAGAGATGATCTATCACGCGGCACACGGTCGCCCTTGGGCACAGAGTCCTCTGCCCGTGACAATCGCACTGCCCGAATGCTCACAGCCATTGCAGACGCTGGTGGCGCAGCTGCTGGATGAGTCCACTGCCGATTCCGGCCTCCACGACACCCTCGCCGAGGTGACCGCGGCCCTGCGCCGAACCGGTACACCGAGTGCCCTTCCGCTCCTGCCTGCTGAACGGGACCTTGACCCGGGACAGGCCCTGACGGCACGGTTGCGAGCAGCCAAGGCCCCGGCCGCTGCCCGTCTTCCCGAGACCACGGGCGCAGCCGATCGGCTGCGGGCCGCCAGCCGGGACGGTGCGCGCACGCGCCATCAGGGATCTCGCCGCCGCCGGCGTCAAACCTGGCGCACCCGAATATCATCGTTGCTTCCGAACCTGCTGGAGCGGCTGCCGGCCGGGGGACGTCGCCGCCCACGGAAGTGGATGGCCGGGCCAAGAGCCTGGGTTCTCTTCGCTGTGGTCATGACGGTCATCGGCGGTGCTGTGATGGTGAGGTCGTGGAGTTCGGCGGAGACAGCCACCTCGGTGAGTTCGCCGCGGGACGTGAGCCCGGCCCACGAAACGAGTCCGTCCCAGGCGTCGAGTCCCTCCCACGATGCTGCCGAGGGAATTTCGGACAGCCAGATTATGGCTCTGCTGGACGAGCTCTGTCAGAAGCGGTCAGATGCGTTGAGCGTCGGTGATGGTGAGGCCCTGGCAGCGCTGACGGTTCCGGATTCTTCGGCTGCCGCGGCCGATGAACTGCTCGACCTTCATGCGTTCGTCGGCAACGACTACACGATCGAATTGGAGGATCCCGTCATCATGGAGCAGACAGACCACCGCATCCTCATCGACGCGCGAATGTCGACGAGCGTCACCACCGCGGGGAAGGAATCGGGGTTCGCACCCGCCCGCGTCGAGTTCGAATTGGTGCGCCATGCGGGCACCTGGAAGATCCTCGAAGTCACGGAGATCGACCACTGACTGGTCCACGACTGACTGGTTGAGGACCCTCAGGGCATGAGCGGGGCCGGCCACATCAGTGACCGGCCCCGCTCATGCCCCGGCGAGTCTCGCGACTCACCCGATAGGACTGCTCGTGAAGGAAATCAGAGATCGAGGTCTGATTCGAAGTTTCCTTCTTCCAGACGAGCCTTGATCGTCTGCAGGAAGCGTCCTGCATCCGCGCCATCGACCAACTGGTGGTTGTAGGTCAACGGCAGGTAGACCATGTCGCGGATGGCAATCGATTCCTCGCCGTCAGCGGTCTTGACGACGATCGGGCGACGCACGATCGTACCGGTGCCCAGAATGCCCATCTGCGGCTGGTTGATGATCGGAGTGTCGAACAGAGCGCCCACCGATCCGATATTGGTGATGGTGAACGTTCCACCCGACAGCTCATCAGGCATGATCTTGTTGTTGCGAGTCCGATCGGCGACATCGTCGATGGCTTTCGAGATACCGGCGATGCTCAGGTCCCCAGCGTCCTTGATCACAGGCACGAGGAGTCCGCGAGGGGTGTCCACAGCGATCGCCAAGTGCTCGTGATCGAAGTACGTGATCTCCTGGGCTTCCAGGTCGTACTGAGCGTTGACCTTCGGGTGCTGCTGGAGCGCCTCGACGACTGCCTTGCCGAAGAAGGGCAGGTAGGTCAGCTTCGATCCGTGCTTGGACTGGAAGGCTTCCTTGTTGGCCTTGCGCAGTTTGACGACGCGGGTCATGTCGACTTCGACCACCTGGGTCAGCTGAGCCGACACGTCGAGAGACTCGCTCATCCGCTTGGCGATGGTCTGCCGGATGCGCGAAGCCTTCTCCGTGGTGCCGCGAAGCTTCGCAGCCTCCTCGGGGATCTCGAGTTTGAACGGTGCATTCGCGCCGCCGGCTGCCGGAGCGCCGGACTCGGACGAACCGGAACTGCGGTCGGCGGCTGCGGCCACGACGTCCTGCTTGCGGATGCGTCCGCCCACACCTGTGCCGGTGACTGAGCTCAGGTCAACGCCCTCGTCGCGAGCCAGACGACGCACGAGAGGGGTCACATATGCGGCATTCTCACCGACGGTGTCGGCAGCGGCCGGGGCCGAAGACGAGCCTTCGGTCTTCTGCTCAGCCTGCTTCGAAGCGGCCGAGTCAGGAGTCTCCTGCTTCGGGGCCTCTTCGGCGGGTGCCGACTTCTCTTCCTTGGCTGGTGCCTCTTCTTCGGCAGGTTCCTGTGCTGGTGCCTCTTCTTCGGCAGGCTCCTGTGTTGGGGCTTCCTCAGCAGAGTCCGAGGACTCGTCCTCTGCCGATCCGGAATCGTCTGATCCCGAGTCGGAGGAAGCGGGGGCACCAGAGCCGACGCGAGCCAGTGGCTCACCGACCTCGACGGTCTCGTCCTCTTCGGCCAGGTGAGCCTGCACCGTGCCCGCTACGGGGGAGGGCACCTCGGTGTCGACCTTGTCGGTGGACACTTCGAGGAGAGGCTCGTCGAGCTCAACCTCTTCGCCGACGTCCTTGAGCCACCGGGTGACGGTGCCTTCGGTCACGGACTCACCAAGCGCTGGCATGGTGATCTCGGTGCCTTCGCCTTCGGAACCGGACGACGCGGGCGCTTCAGCGCCTGATTCGTCGCCGGAGTCCGAGGGCGTCTCCTCAGATTCCTCGGCCGGTGCCGATTCAGACTCCTCGGCCGGTGCCGATTCGGACTCCTCGGCTGATTCAGCGGAAGCCTCGTCGGAGGAATCCTCTGCCTCGGCCGAGTCTGCGGAATCGGATCCGCTGCCGTCGCCGATGTAGGCAAGATCTCCGCCGACTTCGACGACATCGTCTTCGTCGGCCAGGATCTTCTCCACGACACCTGCATACGGACTGGGGATCTCTGTGTCGACCTTGTCGGTCGACACCTCGAGCAAGGGCTCGTCTACTTCGATTTCTTCGCCGACGGATTTCAGCCAGCGGGTGACTGTTCCTTCGGTCACCGACTCACCGAGAGCCGGCATCTGCACGGAATTCGACATGTCTTTCGTCTCCTCGGATCTTAAGAGTGGAAGTGCAGGGGTTTGCCGGCAAGGGCCAGGTGGGCCTCGCCGATTGCTTCATTCTGCGTCGGGTGAGCGTGAATGAGTTGCGCAACTTCCTCTGGGAATGCTTCCCAATTGACGATCAGTTGGGCTTCGCCGGCCTGCTCGCTCAAACGAGCACCGATGCCGTGAACGCCGACTACCGGTCCGTCCTTCTCACGGATGACCTTGATCAGCCCCGTGGTGTTCAGGATCACGGACTTGCCGTTTCCGCCCAGGTTGTACTCGATGGATTCGACGCTGTCGGCTCCATACTCCTCTTCGGCCTGCTTGGACGAGAGTCCGACCGAGAAGATCTCGGGTTCACAGTAGGTCACGCGGGGAATCCCGGATTCCAGGACGGGAACCGGGTTGAGTCCTGCGATCTCCTCGGCGATGAAGATTCCCTGGCCGAAGGCACGGTGGGCCAGCTGCAGTCCGGGGACGATGTCGCCGCAGGCGTAGATGTTTCCGACGCCGGTGTGGAGACGCTCGCTGGCCAGGACGAACCCGCGGTCCATCGGGATGCCCTGCTCTTCGAAGCCGAAGCCTTCGGTGACCGGGCCACGTCCGACGGCGACGAGGAGGTACTCGGCTTCGAGGACCGAACCGTCTTCGAGGGTCACTTTGACTCCGTCTGAGGTCTCTTCGACGCCCTTGAACATGGTGCCGAGTTTGAAGCCGATCTTGCGCTTCTTGAACGCACGCTCGAGGTTCTTCGAGATCGTCTCGTCCTCGTTGGCGACGAGGTGCTTGAGCCCCTCGACGATGGTGACCTCGGCTCCGAACGAGGACCACACGCTGGCGAACTCGACGCCGATCACGCCGCCGCCGAGGACGATCGCCGAACCGGGGACCTTGTCGAGCTCAAGAGCTTCGGTGCTGGTGATGACACGCTCGGTGACGTCGAGGCCGATGGTCTTCGACGTCGAACCGGTCGACAGGAGGACGTTGGTGCCGGTGACGGTGTGCTTGCCGTCTTCGCCGTCAACCTCGACCGTGTCCTTGCCGGCGAGCTTGCCGGTGCCGAAGTACGTGTCGATTCCACGTGCCTTGACCAGCCCCTGCAGGCCCTTGTAGTTGCGAGAAATCACATTGTTCTTGTAGTCGAGCACTTTCTCGATGTCGATGCCCTTGAACTCGACGTCGATGCCGAAGTTCGACGAGTCCTTAGCGGTCTCGGCGACCTCTGCAGCGTGCAGAAGCGCCTTCGTCGGAACACAACCGCGGTGCAAGCATGTGCCGCCAACCTTGTCGCGTTCGATCAAAGCAACCTTCATGTCGAGCTCTGCAGCGCGCAGTGCGGCAGCATAGCCGCCGGTTCCGCCGCCCAGAACGACAAGGTCGTAGGTCAATGAGTCACTCACGGATTACTCCTCGTAGCTGTGAATAAGCCTGCCGTACGCAGCTTTCCTTCTATCTTTCCACTTTTCTCGCCAAGGGCGAAAGCACACACTGTCTGTTTGGACACAGGTGTGGATGATCACGTCCACATCGACAGCGCGTGGAGACTGGTCTGTCAGTTCACCTGCTTCGCTGCTTGGATAAGAGTCCGAACTGCCGCGCCGGTGGCAGCCACCGGGGTGTAGCCGAATGCCGAACCCGTGTTGAAGCTGGGTCCGGCGATGTCGATGTGCGCCCAATTGGCGTCTTCGCTGACGAATTCCTGCAGGAACGCGCCGGCCGCGAGCATGCCACCGGGACGAGGACCGGAGTTCTTCAGATCCGCGGCGTTCGAGTCGAAGCCGGAGAGCATCTCCTCGGGGATGGGCATGGCCCACATCTCCTCGCCGGCGACCGTGGCCGAGGCGGTGATGTGGCCGCGTGCTTTGTCGGCACCCATGACTCCGGAGGTGCGATTGCCCAAGGCGACGACCTGCGCACCAGTCAGGGTGGCCACGTCGATGAGCAGGTCAGGATTCTCCGCGTCGGCGTCTGCCAACGCATCGGCGAGGACCAAGCGGCCTTCGGCATCGGTGTTGGTGACTTCGACGGTCTTGCCGCTGCGCATGTGCAGCACGTCGCTGGGGCGAGTCGCCGATGATCCGGGCATATTCTCGGCCAGGGGCAACCACGCTGTCGCACGAACGGGCAGTCCCAGGTCCGCGATCGCGAACAGGGCCTGGACCACGGCGGCAGCACCGGCCATATCGGACTTCATGTCCTCCATGCTCGCCGCGGGCTTGAGGGAGATTCCGCCGGAATCGAAGGTGATGCCCTTGCCGACGAAGCTTACGTGGCGTTCGGCGCCCTTAGGGGAGTACTCGACCTTGACCAGGCGTGGTCCCCGCGTCGACCCCTGGCCGACACCGATGAGGCCACCGTATCCACCAGCCTGGAGCTCTTTCTCACCGAGCACGCTCACTTTGAGCCTGCGTTCCTTGCCCTGGTCCTTGACTCGCTGAGCGAAGGACTCGGGGTAGAGGTCGAGGGGAGGAGTATTGACGAGGTCGCGAGCCCGATTCGTCGCGGCAGCGACGATCGCACCGTTGGCGTGCGCGGCCGAGTGCGCCTTGCCCTTGGGTCCGAGAACGGTCACCGTGCCGGGGGCCCTGTCGGCATCCTGGCTGCGGTATTCGACGAAGCGGTAGGCGCCCAGTCCCGCACCGACGGTGACGGCTTCGACTGCCTCGGCGGTGAGTGTCGGCAGGCCCACGGCAATCGAGTCCACACCGTCGAGGGCGCGCAGAGCGTTGCCTGCTGCCCGACGGAGGACCTCGTGCGACTTCGCTGCGGCATCGGTGCCGTGTGCTGCGGCGTCGAAGGCTCCGAGACCGACCAGCAGGATGCTCTTGGCGGAGAAGCCCTTGGGAGCGGCGATACGTGCCGTGGATCCGGCTTTGCCGCTGAATTCGATGGCGCGAACCGCCTCTTCTGCAGCGGTGCGTGCGGACTTAGCTGTGTCGAGGCCGAGGACCTTGTCGTCAGCGACTCCCAACACCAGAACGGAAGCGGTGGCTTTCACGAGTGTTGTCGAAGAGTAGCTGGTGGGTGTGGATGCACTGGGCATAGATTCCCTTTCATCGTCTTTGAACGTTGAATCGATCCTAATGCCATTTCACAGGGGATGGATAGACGGGAACCGATCTCAACAGGAATCGGATGAATTCCGAACAGAACTGGCCGCGCCGTTCTTCGGCGCGCCTGCCGGCTGACATATTCTTAGAGGTGTGTACTCACTTATCTTCAGACTCTTCTTCGCCCCTATGGACGCGGAGCGGGCACATCATGTGTCGTTCACCGCGCTGAGAATCCTCGATGCCATTCCTGGGATCGGCCGACTGCTCCGCTTGGTCTTGGCCCGCGGCACACGTGATGAGGTGGATGTCCTGGGGCTGCGATTCCCCAACCGCCTCGGACTCGCCGCCGGTTTCGATAAGAACGGGGAGGGGGTTCGCGCCCTGTCGGCGATGGGGTTCGGCCACATCGAGGTCGGCACCATCACTGCTCATGCTCAGCCCGGCAACGACAAGCCGCGGCTGTTTCGCCTGCGCGAAAATACCGCGTTGCTCAATCGGATGGGCTTCAACAACCAGGGTGCCCGGCAGGCCGCCTTCAACATCGACCGGCAGAGGAAATCCCTAGCTTCTCTGCCATCGGCGCAGCGACCGATCATCGGGATCAACATCGGCAAGACCAAGGTCGTCGACGCCGCCGACGCCGTCGAGGACTATGCGAGTTCAGCGCGGTTCTGTGCGCCTCTGGCCGACTACCTCGTCATCAATGTCAGCTCGCCGAACACTCCGGGTCTGCGTGACCTGCAGTCCGCATCGAGCCTGGAGCCCATCATCGACGCAGTCCGCTCTGCCGCCGCCGAGGTGGTCACGACTCCTCGTTCCACGCTCGGGCATGTGCCGCTGCTGGTGAAGATCGCTCCCGATCTCAATGACGATGATGTCGTTGAGATCTGCGATCTCGCCGTGCGTTCGGGAGTTGATGGGCTCATCACCACCAACACCACGATCGATCGGAACGTGCTGAGTGGCAGGGAAGCGGAATTCGCCCGCGGCGAGGCCGGAGGCATCTCGGGTCGGCCATTGGCACAGCGGTCGCTGGAGGTTCTGCGATTGGTCAAAGCCACCGTCGGCGGGAGCTTGAGCATCATCTCTGTGGGCGGGATCGCTGACGCCAATGACATCAGCGCCCGGCTTGCGGCGGGCGCTGATCTGGTTCAGTCCTATTCCGAGATGATCTACTCGGGACCGTTCTGGCCCGGACGGATCATTCGCGGAGCTCGTTCGAGGACTCTGCTCACTCGGGGTATTGGCGGCGCTTGACCTGTGGCTTCGGCATGCGCAGCGGCCGCAGCTGGACGCTGCGCATGATCGCGTAGAACGCCAGCCCGCGTTCGACGGTGCCGAACTTGGCCTTCAGCCGTCCCTTGAGGATGTAGTTGACGATGATGCCGTCGAGGATGACCAGCGCCAGCAGACCCCAGACCGCATAGGTGAAGTACTGCTGAATGGCCACCGGCTGAGTGAATGCCACGACCAGAATCAGGATCGCAGCGGGAATGAACAGCTCTCCGATGGAGAAACGGGCATCGATGTAGTTGCGAACGTAACGACGCTGCGGGCCTTTGTCGCGGCGTGTGAGGTACTGCTCCTCGCCGTTCATCATGCCGATGCGAGCACGATCGCGGTCCTTGCGCGTCTGTTCTTTGGCCTTCTGGTTCGCCACCTTGCGATCTTTGCCCGCTTTGGCGACCAGCGGTCGCTTGCGCACCGATTCCTGCTGGCTGCGCTTGGGCGTCGGTCGTCCTTTCTTCTGTTCCGCCTCTCGCTGCGAGGCAGCGTCGAAGTGTGAACCGTCATCGTTCACCGGTCGATTGTCGGAGGATTGCGCATCCTCATGAGATTTTTTGCTTCCGAACACCTGATCAATACTACCTTTGGAGAATGAGCGAATCGACTTCTGCACTTGACGGTGCACAATTGCATACCGAACTGGACACTATTTTCAACGAGGTCATCGACCAGCTGAGCGATCTCGTAGCCATCCCCTCGGTCGCCTGGCCGAGCTTCGATCCCGCGAACGTTCGTGCCAGCGCCGACGCCGTCGCCGGCCTCGCCCGCAGCTTGGGACTCGACGTCGACATACTCAGCGCCGCACAGCAAGACGGCACCGAAGGATTCCCGGCTGTCGTCGCCTCGGTGCCGGCACCCGTCGGGGCCCAAACCGTGCTGCTCTACGCGCACCACGACGTCCAGCCTCCGGGCAAGCCCGAGGCCTGGGACACTGAGCCGTTCGTCGCCACCCGAGTGGGCGACCGGCTCTACGGTCGTGGAGCAGCCGACGACAAAGCCGGAATCATGGTTCACCTGACAGCACTGCGTCTCCTCGCGGACCGCCTCGGTGTGGGGGTGACTCTCTTCATCGAAGGTGAGGAAGAAGCCGGAAGCCCGAGCTTCCGCAACTTTCTCGAGACCTACCAGGACAGGCTCGCCGCCGACGTCATCGTCGTCGCCGACTCCGGCAACTGGGCGGCCGGAACGCCGGCCCTGACAACGAGCCTGCGGGGGATGTGCGCCATCGAATTCGAGGTCTCCACGCTTGATCACGCCGTGCATTCGGGAATGTACGGCGGCGTCGTCCCGGACGCGATGCTGGCAATGACCCAAGTGCTGGCCAGCGTCCACGATGAGAACGGATCCGTTGCCGTCAGCGGACTCAAGTCGCAGACTGTCAGCGAGATCGACTACGAAGAACCCACGATCCGCGCCGACTCCGGTGTTCTTGATTCGACCTCGCTCATCGGCTCCGGGTCACTGGCCTCACGCCTGTGGACGCAGCCCTCGATCACCGTCATCGGACTCGACATCCCCGACGTCGACGTATCCTCGAACACCCTCCAGTCGAGCCTGAAGGCAAAGCTGTCGATTCGTCTGGCGCCCGGGGACACACCCGACAATGCTGTCAAGGCCGTCGAGCAGCACCTGCGCGACAATCTTCCGTTCGGCGCCACCCTGACCATCGGAGACACCGAGGGCGGCAGCCCCTGGCAAGCCGATCTGAACGATCCCGTGGTCCAGACCGCACGACGTGCACTGACCGAAGCGTGGGGGCAGGAGTCAGTGACCATGGGCATCGGCGGCTCGATTCCCTTCATCGCCGATCTGCTCGAGGTCTTTCCGCAGGCGTCCATCCTGGTCACCGGAGTCGAAGACCCGGACGCCAGAGCACACAGCGCAAATGAGTCGCTCTACCTGCCCGACTTCAAGGCGGCAATCGTCGCGGAGGCGCTCCTTCTGCAGAGTCTGGCCGCCACCTGAGGGCCAGTCGGGAATAGGTTCACCGCCTATGACGTTGACAGCGGTGTAGCCTGGAGACAGGCAGGATCGAAATAAGGAGTAACCATGACTGTGACGAACGAAGCGAAGGCCACGCATGAGGTCGAACTGTCGAGCACGGCAGCCGAAAAGGTGCGCAGCCTGCTGCAGCAGGAAGGACGCGATGATCTGCGTCTGCGTGTGGCCGTACAGCCCGGCGGCTGCTCTGGCCTGATCTATCAGCTGTACTTCGACGAGCGTCAGCTCGACGGTGACGCTGTTCGAGACTACGACGGCGTCGAGGTCATCGTCGATCGGATGAGCGTGCCCTACCTCGGCGGGTCGACCATCGACTTCGCAGACACCATCGAGAAGCAGGGTTTCACGATCGACAACCCGAACGCCGGCGGCTCCTGCGCATGCGGCGACTCGTTCCACTGAGGTCAGCCCACAGACACGGACCTGAAAGTCACTGAGATGGACCTGGAGGATCTGCGCGCCGTGTCGTACACGGCAACGCAGACCCAGGTCCTCTCTTCGTATCGGGCCGGGCTGTTCCCCATGGGCATCGGCAGCGGCGGCACCGGACGCATGGGGTGGTGGGCACCGCGACGACGCGGAGTTCTCCTGCCCGGAGACCTCAAAGTCAGCAAGAGCCTGCGCAAGTCGATGCGCCATTTCGAATGCAGCGTCAACACCGATTTCGAGCAGGTCATCCGCGCCTGCGCGGATCCCAGCAGGCCCGGGAGCTGGATCACCGAAGAGATCGTCGGTCTCTACTTGGGCCTCCGCTCAGACGGGTGGGCGCATTCGGTCGAGGTCAGATCGGACGGCGAGCTCGTCGGCGGACTCTACGGCGTCGCCATGGGGGCGTTCTTCGCCGGGGAATCGATGTTCCACACACGCCGCGACGCCTCCAAAGCCGCGCTCGTGCACCTGGTCTCCCTCTTCGAGGGAACCGCCCAGGACCGTCGCCGTGCAGAAGGCGCCACAGCCCCGAACCCAGCGGCTCCCACCTCGGTCGACGCTCAAGACAACGGACATCAATGGCTCATCGATACTCAGTGGCAGACATCACATTTGGCGAGTCTCGGCGTGTCGGAGATCAGCGGTCTCAACTACTCAACCCGGCTAGATTCCGCTCTGCGCGGGAATCTTTGTCAGGATATTCTCAACAAATGACCATTTCCATGTGAGTTTCTACCGCTTGTAGCGGTACTCTTGTAACTGACAAAGTAAGAATTCGTTCTTCGGGCACCCGGAGGACGAAGAAGGTTGTGAAAGGCTGCACGTGGATTCTCCGAATCAGGCAGGACCGGGAAGGTCCTGGGCGAAGCGGCTCGGCACTCTGGGCGCCGTGGCTGTACTGGCGTTGCTGTCCGGCTGCACGAAAGAGCAGATCTCCACAGGGTTCTTCCCCGCCGAATCAAAGGGCGCCACCAACCACACAGAGGCGTACACCTCGTTGTGGAACGGTGCGTGGATCGCCCTGCTGATCGTGGGGCTGATCGTGTGGGGCCTCATTCTGTGGTCAATGATCGCCTACCGCCGCCGCAAGAACGATCGCGGACTGCCTGTGCAGCTGCGCTACAGTATGCCGATCGAAATCCTGTTCACGGTCACTCCAGTCATCCTGGTCCTCGGATTCTTCTTCCAGAGCGTCCAGGTCATGGAGAAGACGACCGACGACACCACTCCTGGTGAGCAGGTCATCGAAGTCGCTGCCAAGCAATGGGCATGGGACTTCAGCTACGTCAATCAAGATGTTTACTTCGCGGGAACGCAGGTCCACCTCGACGGGAGTGAGAAACCGGGGGAGAAGGCACCAACTCTCTACCTCCCGGTCGATACCGACCTCGAGATCAAGCTTCATTCACGTGATGTCATCCACTCGTTCTGGGTCCCCGCCTTCCTCGAGAAGCGCGACATGATTCCTGGCCACGACCAGAGTCTGCATCTGCGCGCCGAGAAAGAAGGCGAGTACGTGGGCAAGTGCGCCGAGCTGTGTGGTGAGTACCACTCGGAGATGCTCTTCAATGTGAAGGTCGTGTCCAAAGCCGAGTTCGAGGATTACACCAAGTCCCTCGCCGACGAAGGCAACACCGGTCAGCTCGGTCCTGAGTACGACCGCAACTGGTACCCGAAAGAAGGTGCTGAAAAATGACCGCAACGATGAATCAGTCGGCCCTTGACGCTCCTGTTGTTCCCCGGAGCAAGGGCAAGATCATCGTCGACTGGATCACGTCGACCGACCATAAGACGATCGGGTACTTGTACCTCATCGCGTCGTTCCTCTTCTTCTGTGTCGGCGGCGTCATGGCCCTCATCATCCGTCTCGAGCTCTTCGATCCGGGCATGCAGATCGTTGAGACCAAGGAGCAGTACAACCAGCTGTTCACGATGCACGGCACGCTGATGCTGCTGATGTTCGCGACACCGCTGTTCTCCGGCTTCGCCAATGTGATCATGCCGCTGCAGATCGGCGCACCCGACGTGGCGTTCCCTCGTCTGAATGCCTTCGCATTCTGGATGTACCTCTTCGGCTCTCTGATCGCCGTCTCCGGCTTCCTCACCCCTCAGGGTGCAGCCTCGTTCGGATGGACCGCGTACGCGCCTCTGAGCAATACGACGTTCACACCGGGTGCCGGCGGCAACCTCTGGGTGCTCGGCCTGGCGTTGCAGGGAATCGGCACGATCCTCGGATCGGTCAACTTCATCACCACCGTCATCACGATGCGTGCTCCTGGTATGACGATGTTCCGTATGCCCATCTTCACCTGGAACACCCTGATCACCGGCATTCTGGTCCTCATGGCCTTCCAGCCGCTCGCGGCTGCCCTGCTCGTATTGGGAGCTGACCGTGTACTGGGATCCCATGTCTTCAGTCCCGGCAACGGGGGACCAATCCTGTGGCAGCACCTGTTCTGGTTCTTCGGGCACCCGGAGGTCTATGTCATCGCCCTGCCCTTCTTCGGCATCGTCACTGAGATCTTCCCTGTCTTTAGCCGTAAGCCTGTCTTCGGCTACAAGGAACTGGTCTTTGCGACGATTGCAATCGCAGCTCTGTCTGTGACCGTGTGGGCACACCACATGTATGTCACTGGTGTTGTCGCGCTGCCGTTCTTCGCGTTCATGACGATGCTCATCGCCATTCCGACAGGAGTGAAGTTCTTCAACTGGGTGGGTACGATGTGGCGAGGGTCGATCACCTTCGAGACCCCGATGGTCTGGTCCATCGGATTCCTCGTCACATTCCTGTTCGGTGGTCTCACGGGCGTCATTTTGGCCAGTCCCGCGCTTGACCAGCAGGTGTCGGACTCCTACTTCGTCGTTGCTCACTTCCACTACGTGGTCTTCGGCACCGTGGTGTTCGCGATGTTCGCCGGATTCTACTTCTGGTGGCCGAAGTGGACCGGAAAGATGCTCAACGAGAAGCTCGGACACATCCACTTCTGGATGCTGTTCGTCGGTTTCCACGGCACCTTCCTCGTCCAGCACTGGCTCGGAGTCGATGGAATGCCGCGTCGTTACGCGGACTACCTTCCTCAGGACGGCTTCACCTGGATGAACCAGGTGTCCACGGTCGGCGCGATGATTCTGGGTCTGTCGATGGTTCCGTTCTTCTGGAACGTGTGGATCACGGCTCGCAATGCACCGAAGGTCACGGTCGACGATCCTTGGGGATACGGCGGTTCACTCGAGTGGGCAAC
>JAKDSA010000067.1 GCA_030457025.1 Brevibacterium sp.
TCACCCCCCCTGTTCTTGTTGTCCGGCGCCTTGTCTTGTTTAACTGTTTCTTGGGGGGGCGGGGTTCCATTTTCTCCAAAATTGCCAACGGGGGGCCCACACTCAACTTCTCGTCAAGTCCTGCTGCGTCACCCGCGGACGTTGGTGGCTGTGAACTTCCTCCGATGCGCAATACACGCCCGGGAGCCTCCCTGATCATGAGGGGACTGTTACGTACAGTGGAAGCGGCCGAGCCATCCGCGACATGATTGAAGACCCTCTTGATCAAATTCGACTCAGTTTCGAAGTCCTACGACACACGTTCCCGCAGAGCACTCGACGACGTTTCGTTCGAGGCCGAGCGCGGAGAATTCGTGTTCCTCGTCGGTGCTTCGGGCTCGGGCAAGTCCACGGTCATTCGCCTCATCCTGCGCGAAGAGGTGCCCAGCGCGGGCCGGATCCACATCGCCGGAAAATCGGTCGTGAAGATGCCCAGCTGGAAGGTGCCCTACCTGCGTCGGGGGATCGGCACCGTGTTTCAGGACTTCCGGCTGCTCCCGAACAAGACAGTCTTCGCCAATGTCGCCTTCGCACTCCAGGTCATCGGGAAATCCCGGGCGGCTATGTCGACCCTGGTCCCCGATGTGCTTGAGACCGTCGGGCTGGCCGGCAAGGAGAAGCGCTACCCCAACGAACTCTCCGGTGGTGAGCAGCAGCGCGTGGCCATCGCCCGTGCCGTCGTGAACAAACCGGGGATCCTGCTCGCCGATGAGCCCACAGGCAACCTCGACCCGACCACCAGTGCCGACATCATGTCGGTGCTTCAGAAGATCAACCGCAACGGAACCACGGTGCTCATGGCCACTCACGACGGCGAGATCGTCAACCGGATGCGCAAACGAGTCATCGAGCTCTCCGACGGCCTCATCGTCCGCGATGTCGAAGAAGGCACCTACGGAGTCGCCTCATGAGGGCCGGGTTCATCCTCTCCGAGGTCTGGTCAGGGCTGCGCAAGAACGTCTCGATGGTCTTGTCCGTGGTGCTCGTGACCTTCGTGTCCCTGCTCTTCGTCGGCGCCGCAATCCTGCTTCAGATGCAGGTCGGGCAGATGAAAGACTACTGGTACGACCGTGTTCAGGTCTCCGTCTTCC
Organism: Brevibacterium sp.; assembly: GCA_030457025.1. Taxonomy (GTDB): domain Bacteria; phylum Actinomycetota; class Actinomycetes; order Actinomycetales; family Brevibacteriaceae; genus Brevibacterium. The sequence goes on from JAKDSA010000067.1 coordinate 1,131, forward strand.
TGTGCCCACCGGATTCGGAAGCCACCAACTGCGTCGAGGGTGAAGCCACCGATACACAGAAGGAGAACATCGAAGACCAGCTGGGCAGCTCGGAACTTGCCCCCTATGTCGACGAAGTCTACTTCGAAGACAAGGCCGAGGCATACGAGCACTTCCAGGACCAGTTCAAGGGCACCAGCCTCGAAGGGACCGTTCCCGAAGACGAGATGAACGAGTCGTTCCGGGTCAAGCTCAAGGACGCCGAAAAGTACGAGATCATCAAGGAGTCGTTCTCGTCCACCCCGGGCGTCGAAGAGGTCGTTGACCAGAACCAGCTCCTCGACCGACTGTTCGGTGTCCTCAACGCCGCCACCGTTGTCGCGGTCGCGATCGCGGGCATCATGTTGTTGTGCGCCATGCTGCTCATCGCCACCACCATCCGGCTCTCAGCGTTCTCGAGACGGCGCGAAACGGGAATCATGCGTCTGGTGGGTGCGTCGAACACATTCATCCAACTCCCGTTCCTGCTCGAAGGCGTCATCGCTTCGGCGATCGGGGCGACCCTGTCCGCCGGTGCCTTGGGTCTGCTCGTCCACTTCGGCGTCAGCGGCTGGCTGGAGGGTCAGGCGACGGGATTCAGCCTCATCTCCGGAATCCATGTCCTCATCGTCGCACCGATCCTCATCGCCATCGGTGTGATCATGGCCGGGGCGTCGTCCCTGATCACCCTGAACAAGTACACGAAGGTCTGAGATGAAACACAGACTCGGCTTAGTGATCACGGCGGCTGTGTTGGCCTTCATCCTGCCTGTCACCTCGGCGGGGGCCAATCCTCGTGATGACAAGAGCAAGGTCGATGACCGGGTGAAGGAACTCCAGCAGGAGTTTGAGGGCCTGGACGAGCACCTTGCCCGAGTCATCGCCGAACGAGACGCGGCAGAGGAGAAGCTGCCTGACGCCGAGGCTGCCTCACAGAGGGCCGATGACGCCCTGGCTGAGGCCATCGAACAAGATGATGCCATGGCCGCTCGTCTCACCTCGGCCCAGAATGCGCAGAAGGATCTCAAGACGTCGATCAAGGATGGCGCGGAAGAGATCGAGAAGCACAAGACTTCGGCCGCCCGCATCGGACGTCAGGCGTACCAGAACTCCGGGATCACCTCCGACCTGGCGATGCTGCTGCAGATGGCCGAAGGCACCAGCGCCGACGGTGGAATCGGGCGTGTGGACTCCGCCGTCAGATCACAGCAGCGCACGATCGACAACCTGTCCGAACAGCGGGCGGTGAACGAGAACAACGAAGAGCGCCTCTCCGGCGTCACCGATGAGATCTCAGACCTCAAGGACGAAGCCGCCGAGGCGGTCCTGGCCAAGGAGGCCGCTCAGGTCGACGCGAAGAAGAAGGCCGACAGCCTGTCCGACATCATCTCCGCGAAGGATGATGCGGAGGCCACGATCTCGGATAACAAGGCCGAGACCGAGGCGCAGCTGAAGAAGGAGAAGGAAGAGCAGGATCGGTTGGCGGAGAAGGTCCGCGAGTGGGAGAAGGAGCAGGAGAAGAAGGGCAAATTCGTCTACGGCGACGGGGAACTTGCGAATCCTGCCAAGGGATATCCCATCACCTCGCCCTTCGGCTACCGCATCCACCCGATCACCGGCGCGAAGAAGCTGCACTCGGGCACTGACTTCGGTGTTCCCTGTGGGACCCCGATCCACGCAGCCGGTGATGGTGTGGTCGTCGGTGCCGGCTGGACCGGCGGATATGGCAATCGAGTGGTCGTTTCCCACGGCAAGATCAAGGGCGACTCGATCGCCTCGACCTACAACCACAACACGAAGGTCAAGGTCCACGCCGGGCAGAAGGTGAAGAAGGGCGACGTCATTTCGATCTCGGGCACGACCGGTGCATCCACCGGCTGCCACCTGCATTTCGAGATCATGAAGAACGGCGGCTACGTCGATCCGATGCCCTACATCTCCTGACGACGGTCATCATCGGTCGGGCTCTGACCTCGCCGAGGCGGCTCCTCAGCGGCCGTCATCGTAGTCTTCCGTACGCGATATCATTGAGCTAGACTTGTGGGTCTGCGTGTCTACGCGATCAACCAGCCCTTCTGGGCTGACTGTCGCCGGTCGGACGCACTGAGTCGGGAGACAGAAAGGAGGCCGGGCATGCCGAAGGAAACTGGCAAGAAAGTCATTGCGAGGAACCGCAAGGCGCACCACGACTATCACATCTTGGATACGTGGGAGGCCGGCCTCGTGCTGGCCGGAACCGAGGTGAAGTCACTGCGAGAGGGCAGGGCATCATTGCGAGACGGATTCGCGCTGATCTTCCAAGGGGAGGCGTGGCTTGAGGGTGTCTATATTCCCGAATACACGCAGGGGACGTGGACGAACCACACCGCCAGGCGGCGTCGGAAGCTGCTCCTGCACCGTGATGAGATCCTCAAGATCTCGCAGAAGGTGAAGGAGTCGGGGAGGACGCTGGTTCCGCTCGAACTGTACTTTGACGGATCCCGCGCCAAGGTCGAGCTGGCTCTGGCTAAGGGCAAGCGCGAATGGGACAAGCGTCAGACGCTGCGTGAGGCGCAGGACAAGCGCGAGGCCGAGCGCGCGATCAAGGCCAAGCAGTTCCTCTGACACTGGCCCTCTGACACCTATCGATCGGACCGAATTTCCGGTATCGGGAATGCAATTGGGTCGCTTGGTGTTGAGGGAGTATGCTGGTTATTCTGATCGGTGATCGATCCAGTTTGTACTGGTGAGTGAGCTGGTTGGATTTGGTAAAAGAATATGGGGATGATCGGTTTCGACGTCGGACACTGCGTCGGGAGAAGCGGGCCGAGAAGGTAGAGTCATCTCGTTAATGTCCTCTGCAAAACAATAGGTGCTAAGTCTAATAACCGCACCGATTTCGCCCTCGCCGCCTGATAAGGCCGAGCTGCGAATCCGTCAGTCTAGAGTTGCTTCCGCTCTAGTTCCTGGCGTCGCTTAGGGAGCCACTGCTTCAGATATTCGTTGAGGGTATCTGAGGGACTTTTACTCAACTCCGTTCGTTGATCCACGTGTTCGTGCGAGGATCAGAACCTAAGAAACTACTTCACGAACTGCGCCCGGAGAAGTCCTGACAATCTGCCGACGGACGCGGGTTCGATTCCCGCCATCTCCACAGATGATCAAGCCCCGCTTGCCCTTGTAAACACTGGGCGAGCGGGGCTTTTCTTCTGCCCGAAAACAGCGCGTGCCCACGTTTCGCCGGATCTTCATAAATAGGGCTGTAGGAGACTACTCCTTCCGCCAGCGTGGAGCAGTGATGGGATGAGGTAGCTGCTCCGGCTACGGAATCCCAACGCGATCCCACTCAGAAGTTCCAGCCTGCCGTTGATCGCTACCGTGATCCCGTTCGAGGTTCCCGGATGAGCCCGAAATACGCCAGAATATCGGCCCGTCGACGTTGGAACGTCTTCCGCAGGCTCCTCAGTTCTTTCAGCTCGTCAGGGATCGTGTCGGCGAGCTTCGTGATCAACTCAGCCATGATTGTCTGGCCCTTCTTCGGCGCGGCAGAATAGGCCTTGATCGTGTCTTGGCAGAACTGTCAACACACCGCCAACGCAGCATGGTTGTCAGCGGCGCTGACAGCGTTGAGTTGGTCTTTCTGCTTGTCAGTCAGGAGCCCGACCCTGGTGCGGATCGTTTTGCGAATCCCGTACTAGTCATCACCGACCGGCCCCGACGCCCATGGATCTCTGCCTGGAGTCGCCTTCTCGCCCATTGAGCTTCGTGGCGTGTTGGCGACCAGAGCGACAACGTGGAAGGGATTCATGACTGTCGTTGGATATGGCAGCACGTCGGTGGCGGCCTTCTTATAGCCGGCGAAAGCGTCCATCGCGATGTGGTCGATACCAGCCCGAGACTGGTCGGGTTGGTTGTTGAGCCAGTTGGAGAGTACCTCGGCCAAGCGCCCGGGAACGATGTCGACCAACCGTGCCGTTCGAGAGGTCAGGTCAGCGATGACAGTTATCCATCGGTCAATGCCGCGGTAGAACCAGCAGTGTTCGTCGACACCGATCGTGGATACGCCATCGAACCTGGCAGCGGCGGCGAGCAGCGACGTGCGGCCGGGTGTGACGATCGGCGTACACACGGTGTTCCACGAGGTGGCGGGGTTCTTCGCAATGACGTGGATTCTCATCTTGTCGATGACGACGGACTTCAACGCCCATAGGCGTGCGGTGCGGGAGAGTTTCAAACGGCCGACGCAGGCCTTCGTTGGCGACTGTGACCAGCGCCGGCGGCAGTAGGGGCACGCGAACGTGCGGATCCGGATGGCCAGAATCACTGCGATCAACCCGATTGGGGGACGGACGAGTCGGCGGATCCTCGTTGATCTGACGTGTCCACGTTGGCCACAGTCGGGACATGAACGGTCTTCGTCGGTGATCAGGCATAAGACTGTCAGGCGCCGTTTCGTGTGGTGTTGGCCGATCGCGGTGAGGCCGTGTTCGGTCAGGGAGAGTGCGGTGTCGAGGCCGAGCGGGGTAAAGTTGTGCAACGGGGACCTTGCGTCGTGATGGGGTCTTGAACACCTACATCATTGCACCCAGGGTCCCGTCTTATTTCGAGTTCGCTTCGAGTTTTCAACACAGCCTTATTTGTGAAGAGTCAGAATCTGCTAAATGCGCGTTTCCGACAAAAAGTTGTTTTATGACCGAGGCATCTACTAGCGTCGTACCTGAAAGTCTGGTCGAAACTACCAAGTACTTGAGGATATGCATTCTTTAACTGATCACCCGTGGTTGCGTCGTGATACGTTTTTCTCCGACAGCGGAATGGGTCTGCAGCTGGCGAACGGAGAGACTGGGTTCGAAGTCGGCGGAGCCTCTGCCTATCGGCTGTTCCGCACGATTCATCCCTTCCTCGATGGAAGCTGGTCTGTGGAAGAGCTTCGCGACGCGGCTGGTGACAACTGGCCGCTCATGGAGAATTTCCTCAGGCCATTGTCGGAGCATGGATTCGTCCGATGGATTCCGGCTTCTGATTTTGATCTGCTGAGCGAAGCAGACCGCGACGACCATTCTGACCAGGTCGCATATCTCGCGCAGTTCACCGATCATCCTCATGCCGCATTCAAAGCGTTCGCAGCGTCTCGGATCCTCATCGTCGGCGATTCTCCGCTCGCTACCTCACTCGTCACGAATTTGGTTGACAACGGTGCTGGAGCTCTCCGAGCAGGAGCCGAAGTCGGCAGATGCGATGTCCGCGTAGCCGACAAGGGTGCTCTCAGCGATGTTGGATGCGGCTCCCGCTATGATCTTGTCGTCCTCGACCCTGATTCGCTGCATCTGCTCCGGCACTTCGATGCCGACTTGGTGCTGGCTATCGCTGCCCAAGACGGCTATCTTCAGGCGCTGACACATCCATGGGATAGGTCCGACGACTTGACGTGGATTGACGGGATGACGAGTCTGAGGCGATTCCAGCCCCTAAGGCCCCGGGAACAGATGATTACGGAGCTGATCGAGTGTTCGGCTGGAGCCAGTCAGCGGCTGAGAGCTGAGCCGATCCAGAGGATGTTCGGTGCGTTGTTGGCCTACGAGATTTTCAAGGGAATGACGGGCGCGATCAGCGCGGAGACCGGAGGCAGCGTTCTCATGCTCGATGGCATGACCGGAGAGACCACCACTCATCGGGTATGTCCTGCCCCAGTCTGGAACCAGCCGCAGCACAGGCAGACCCCCTCTCCCGTCTCTAGGCCCTGGGGCCTCAGCTCCTCACGGGCGAAGGAGTATGACGCCACCTGGGCACCCCTGGTGGACCGGATGACACTGCCAGCGCAGGAATTCGTCGATCTGGAGCTTGAACAGGTTCCGGTCAGGGTCAGTGCTCTGCGAATGGGGCACGATGTGATTCGCACCGCTTCACTGTGGACGACTGCAGACGCGCGTATCGAAGCCGTGGCGCGAGTCTATGAGGAGTACTGCACTTCACTTCTACCGCCTGTCGGCCAACGAGAGGGCTGGCTCGGAGTTGACCGCGAGCCAGACGAAGCCGCCCTGCGCGCCGTCCGAGCCGCTGCTCGCGAACAGGCTCTGTCCGCCGAGCAACCCACCGGCACCAGATGCGAGCTCGAGGACACTAGTCGGGCTGCCGACTTCATCCGCGCCACAGCGCCTCATATGAAGTATGCGGATCTTGGCGAATACGGAGGATGGAGAATAGGACTGGCCTATGACGGCCAACGATGGGTCGCCGCGGCAGCTCCCGAGCTGTCCGAATCGCTCATCTCTGCTGCCGTTGAGGTACTGGGGGCTGTCCAGACCGAGGTCCCGATTGGCGAGGGGGATCCGGAGCGCTTTCTCGGGGCAGCGATGCCCCAGCAGGGTTTTCTCACAGTCCGCCAGATGTGCAATGAATTTGCCGATGCGCTGGGTCTGAGCGTGGCCGAGGCGAGATGGAGCGACGTCTCGTGACCCCCGATGACTGTATTGAGGGTCATCGCTATGTTGCGGTGCTGCGCACCGGTCGCCCGGACTGCGCTGCACGCCGAATGCGAGAGATGGACGAGTTCTTCCTTCGCAATGATCCTCACGAGGTTCGAGGAATCAGCGACAATGACGTGAATCCCTTCTTCCCCGCTGTGGTTGGCGAGGTTGTGCAGCACGAAGGATTTGGGGGCCTAGCTGTCCACCGTCAGCATCTGACCAGCCTGCCAGTCGGAGCGTTGCCCGGGTGCGACGACGTTTCGTGGTCCGTGCCTGAGCCCGCAGTCGGGGCCTACCGGGCGCATTCTCTTGAGGAGTTCTTCTCGGGCACGTTCACCGAGGAGAGCTTTGTGGGCCCTGTCTTCGGGGCGCTCGGCGCCGATATCGATATCGACCTCACCGGTCTGGTGACGGCCAAATCATCCGGATTCATGATCAAGACTTCCGGGACCTCCAACTTCGTCCGGCCATGGGGAGGGCATCGTACGGTCTATGCGGAGGCTACGCGCCTGGGAATTCTGGAGGGCATCGAGCGGATAGGGGCGGAGTCGCCGACGGATGTGGTGTTCTCGACCGTGCCACCGGCAGTGCGTATGATCGATTCCGACAAATTCGGCTTGGCTGGGGAGGACTGGCTGATCGATTCCCCCGAAGTCCGCGCGTGGAGCACAGGGCGTTCACTTCTCACGGGCGAGGAGGTCGCGCTCCCTACTCGACTTGTTTATTATGATCCCCACTTGGAAGAGGACCGTTGGGTGCAGGAATCCTCCAACGGCTGTGCCATCGGTGGCAGTGATGACGAAGCTCAACTTTTCGGACTGTTGGAGGTCATCGAACGTGACGCCTTCCTCATCGCATGGTATGGGGCGTTGGCACTTGACGAGATTCGCGCTGATTCTGTCACCGATCCTTTGAGCCGCATCTTCCTCGAGCGAATGACCTTGTGCGGCCAGCAGGTCCGCTTCTTCGACGCCACTGTCGGTGTGGACATTCCCACTGTGATTGCAGTGTGCACGGAACAGGGAGGCTCCACATGTGTTGGTGCCGGTTCTCATCCCGATGTCGAACGGGCACTGCACGCTGCGCTGATCGAGGTGGCTTCCGACTTCCAGGTCGTCGCTCAACACCGTCGTGAGCGCAATACTGAACTCGCCGCCATGCTTGACGATTATTCTCTGGTCCGGAGCATGGAGGATCATGCCGATATGTTCGCCCATCCGGATGCACGTCCGTTGCTTGCTCCGTGGCTCGACAGTGATCATCGACTGGTGGACATCGACTCCCTCAAGTGTCCTGGCAGCGGACGCTCGGTGGGCTACGACCTTGAGAATACTGTGGCCGCGTGCCGAGAAGCGAATTTCGAGCCGATCGCGGTTCAAACTCAGACACCTCTGGCTGACGCGGTGGGAGCGCGTTGTTGGAAAGTGGTGGTGCCCGGCCTGATCCCCATCGACTTCGGTTTCGGATATCAGCGAGCGCTGAAGATGCCGAGATTGGCCCGGGCCGCCCGTTGCTTCAGAGCCGAACGCGGCCAAAGCGCTGGATATGTTCCCTATATTGTTCCCCATCCATTCCCTTAGGACGATCGATGACACTGGTAGAAGACTGGACTGCGATGCCACAGGGGCAGGCGGCAGAGAGCTATGCTCGGCTCATCTGCCGTCGTGCCACCGATGGGATGCTCAGTGACGATTGGACTGTCGACTGGTCCCGTTCACCTCTGACCCATGCTGTTCATCCGTCAAGCACCGCCTTCGAGATGCCGTTGCCCGGAACAGAGTCCGCGATCTTCGCTGAGAGATTCGAGCCCACTGCCGCAGCGCTGGCGGAGGTTCTTCATGTTGCCCTCGGGATCACCGCCCAGCGGCTTGTGATCAACCTCAACGACACACATGATGTCTACGCCCGAGCCGATTCCGCCAAGTGGGGCAGGACAACCGCTTCTGGTGGCGGCCGCTACTGCGGCGACATCTACCTTGTGGAATCCGGTCGGAGCTCTGGGACAGTGAACGGCGAAAGATTGCCGGAGGGCATCTATCACTATTCGATTATCCATCATGCCTGGGAACTGCTCAGTTCCGGCGACCACACCGATGCAGTAGCGGCTGCGCAAGGCTACGAGAGCACTGCACAACGCTATCTGCTGACGACGATCAACTACTGGCGAAGCGGATTCAAGTACAACGACTTCGCCTATCAGGCCACTGCCATGGATATGGGTACGATAGCGGGTTCCATGTGCGAAGTCCTCGGGCCAGAGCTTTCCCATTCGTGGGACATGTGGGTTGCCGAGGTCGAGCTTGCCGCACTTCTCGGGCTGGATCCGTTCGCCGACGGCGTATATGCGGTTCAAGCGTGGGGCGCGACTCGTCCTGCGCAGCCGGGGCCCGCTCCACCGCGTGCCTGGCCGTACCGGACGACCGGTCAGCAGGGACGGACTACAGCCTTCCTCACCACCAGAGCCCTACAGCGTGATATGACGAATACACCGGATCGTCCCGACGAATTCGCCGCATCCGATTCACTCTCAGAAGTCGACACCACCAGCAGGGAGAAGGATTGGTTGCGATGCCTGTGCCTGCGGGAGTCGAGTTTCGGTCGGTTCACGGGCGCTCCGATATCTGCGGGCAGCCTGATGACCGTACTCAGCCGTGCCGACGAGGTGGGAACCTGGGTTGCCACAGGTGGTGCAGCACGGTGGGAATTCCTCGTCTACGTCAATACCGTCGACGGTCTCGCTCCGGGCCTGTATGCATATTGTCGGGGTGAACTGAGGGCGATCTCAGAGGAGCCGCAGAATGAGTTCCTCGCATCGACCTACTTCCTGAGGAACTATGACGGGTACCGTGCTGCGGCCACGGTCGTCTTTTGCGCCAATGTCTTCGAAGCCGCCCGGAGATGGGGCGTACGAGGGTACCGTCATATCAATGCTGTCGTCGGCGCCATGTGCCAAGCGTTCGCCGTCGAAGCGGTGCGTCATGGAATCGGGACCGGCACAGCACTCGGCTTCGACGCGCTCAGGCATGCTCAGCATGCTGGCATGGAAACCGCACGGATGTCACCGCTACTGATGATGATGGTCGGCGTTGACGACGGGGCGAGCGGGCGCTTCCATACGACGACGAGCACGCTGTCCTCATTGCTGGAGGATTCTGCATGACTGTTGCCAGCATCGATTCGTACCGGCAGCTGCGTTTTGGCGGGCTCGATGTCAATGCCGCGCGCAGCCTCCCGGGGGAGGAGGCGACCGCATGGTACGAGGAATTTGCTCATGCCCAGCGTGCGCTGACGGCCAGCAAAGACACCGTGAGTGGGGTTCTGCACACTGTGATCGGCAGTTTGGGACCCCACGACCCGGATAGGGGCAGTCTCCTGAAGATCCGGAGGGATCTCTTCAACGCCAGCTATGACGCCGCTCTCGCCGGTATCGACTCGCTCGAAAGCCATGGGAGGGATGTCCGTTCCCGTCTCGGCGACCATATAGGACATCTGGAGATGGTCGTCGACGGAGGCCGGGCCACCCGTGAGAAATTCGAGTCCTGGCTTACCGGGGAGAGAGAACGTTTGGTTTCCCACATTCGGGATGACGAGTTCCTCTCCGGAGTTGCGATCTCTGCCCCCAGCCTCATTCCTTCGATCCACCGCTTCGATCAACATGTGGCAGCTGACACGGTGGACAAAAAGGACAGAAAGACAGAGCGCTCGATTCTATCCTACGTGCTGCGGGCAGCCACCAAGACGTCACCGTTCTCCAGCTTGGGATCAGTCTCTCTGACCCGGTCGTGCGCTTGTGACGCACGAGCAGACGGTGTGCAGGCCCAATACGCTTCGCGATGGTCGATCTATCCCATTGCGCGTGTATTGAATGCTCTTGCTGCCGAACCAGCGTCCCTTGCAGCACTTGAGGTGAGCATCAGCCCCTATACGAGACCAACTGAGGGTGGGACAGAGGTGCAACGGACCCGGTGGTCGTTCAAAGACATCGATTCACGTGACGACTATGCCGCTTGCGTCGAATCAGTGGTGACGATCGGCCAGCGCAGCCTCACTTCGGCGGTGGAAGAGCTGCTCGTCACGGGTACCACCTTCGGTGAGCTGACTCAGCGACTGGCGACGAGCGGAGATCTCTCCCAGGGGCGGAGCCGCCAACTGCTGGGCAACCTATTGCGAGTGGGGTTTTTGGAGGTGCCGGCGCTCACGTTCCACCCTCACGGTTTCGAGGATGCGCGTCGTTCGATTGCGCGAATAGGCAGCGATGGTGTCCTGGCCGACACGCTGACAAAGTACTGCGATCGGGCTGAGGCCTTCGCTGGGCTCGGCAGCGCCGAAGAACGGGTGAATGAGCTGAAGTCGCTTCAGAACCTTGTCAACCGGGCCTACGAGGAGGCAGGCGTCGATGCTCAGCTTCCCCGCTCGCTCGTCTACGAGGACGTTCTCGTCCCTCCAGAACAGGTGGATGCCTCGTCGATGAGCATTGACGGCATTCCCATGGATCTACTGACAATGCTCATCGACCTGCTTGACGACGCCAATCTCAAACATGCGTTGATGGTCGGATACTTCATGCATCGGTGGGGTGAGGAGAGTACCTGCTCAGACGTGGCGAGCTTTCTCACGAAGTTCCAGACCGAACTGCTGGACTCTTTCGAAGGCTACGAACTCACTCGGATCAAGGATGAGGAGCTGTCCAACGACCCCTGGCTCATGTGGGGTGAGGCCTGGCGATGGGTCGCCGGTCGTCGCAGATTGGCAGAGATTCTCACAGCGCAGAGTCGGACCGTCAAGATCGGGCAAGGACCTCTGTTGTTCGACGAAGAGGTCGATCTTTCCCACGATTTCCGGGAGCTGGCCGAGGACCTCCCACTGTCCTCCCCTCCCTTCCGGCATTTCAACCTGCTCCTCCAGACGACCGGTGGCGAAGACGTTGTCCTCAACGACAGTTTCGGAGGCATCGGATTCCCAGTCTCGCGATTCAGCCATGTGGTCGACGACCCCCGCCGCTACACTGCCGACGTCGAGCAGACAGCCACTCAGGCGGGCGTAGTGCTGGCTGAAGTGGCCGGAGGGGCGCTATTCACCAATCTCAACGCCCATGGCCCACTGGTCGAAGCTGAGATCGTCCTGCCCGGTGATCCGCCCGGATCACGCAGTAGACGTCCGATCGAACTCGGCGAACTGAACGTGCGCTACGAACCCGAACAGAAACGACTGGTGCTGGTGGACGGGCAGGGGGACTTCGTCCACCCGATCTACCCTGGCTACCTTGTCCCGGCGGCCACTCCACGGCAGCACCAAGTGCTCTCGCTTTTCGGGCCCACGGGAAACCTTTCCAGGAAGCCGGCCGACACTATCGAGATGCGACCCGAACCCGGCACCGTCCTGGCTTCCCCCAGGCTCCGTCTGGGGCGGGTCGTCATCGACCGGGCACGGGCGATGCTGCTGGCGATCGATTTCCCGCGTGCCAACCCGCTCACTGCCGGCGGCTACCAGCAATGGGTCGAGTTCTGGGTGGTAGCTGGATTGCCGCAACGGGCGTTCGTTCGCATCCTTGACGACTCGGAGCGTCGGAACAAGCCTGCTTTCCACGACTCGTCGATGGTACTGTGCTTCAGCATCCTGTACAACCACACTCGCGATGCGGGGGCCTCAACATATGTTGAGGTGATTGAGGCACTTCCGGCGCCGGGCGAAGCCACTGCCGATGTCGGCGGCAGCGAACGCGCCAGTGAGTCCATGGTCGGAATCAGTTTGACGAAAGGCGTTTCGTGAAGATTTCAACGTCCAACCTGTCCCTGACAGAGCAAGCCCAGCTGCGGGCCGGTCACACGTGGCGGGCGTACCACATCTACTATGGCGGCTCTCCGCTGGTGCTGCTCTCCGACTGCGTTGTGCCGCTAGCAGAACGGCTCCGCGAAGAGGAACTCATCTCGGAGTACTTCTACATCAACTACTGGCTGCAGGGATCCCATGTGAGGTTGCGGGTACGAGTGCCCGACGACATCGGCACCGACACAGTCGATCACGCTGTGTTGGACTCCATTCGGTACTACCTCTGCCAAGAGCCCTCTCTGCATCCGATGGCCGAGCTCTCCGACAACGATTTCTACAACCAGCTCTTCGCCGGTGAGTTCGCCGAAGCAGATCGGCCGAAGTACTTCACAGAGAACAACGAGCCGATCTTCGCGGAGAACAACTCGGTAGAGATCCGTGACTATGCCCCCGAGTGGGATCGGTATGGGGGCGAGCGAGGAATGTTGATCTCGGAATGGTTCTTCGTGAGATCCACGGCTCAGGTCGTCGATCTCATGAAGCTGGGAAACCTCGGGGTGAGGACCATTCTGCTGGGGATCGCGACGCAGATGACGGCTCTGACAGCGGTGTGCATGCTCCGAGACCTCGACACGGTCAAAGATTTTTTCATCGCCTACCACCGTCGTTGGATAGATGGTTACGACAACAATCCCGCCTACGGCACACCCGAAGGACGCAGGGAGCACGCCGGCACAACCCAGGCGATTCAGCAGCTGATCATCCCGCACCTGCGTGCAGCGGCCAACGATCGTGCTGACGAGCTGCCACCGGTGCTGCGGAACTGGGTCGAGGTGTGCCTGACGGTGCGCGAGGCGATTGAGGATGCATATGAACAGGGCCCACTCCACTTCGAGTACACCGACGGAAACCGCGCTGCAGCCACCCCACACGAGGCAGCGTGGTCGCTGTGTCACTCCTTCATCCATATGACCAATAATCGGATGATGGTTTCGGTAGCCGATGAGGCCTTTATCGCGTACCAGATCGTGGCCGCTCTTCAGTTGGACGAATCCCATGACGACTGATGAACCGCATGCCATGAAATGGGTTCCGTCCCCTGCGGACGACCTTGTGATCGGACCATTGCGTTGGACCGGCACCGCAGTGGTGACCGATGTATCTCACGCCTACGCAGAGCGCATCATCACCCTGGGCCTCATCGAACGAATGCTTCTGGACATGATGGACGGCGAACGAGACGTGCACGAACTTCGTGCAGCGCTGACCTCTGACAGCATCGACGTTTCCACCGAGCGTCTGTTCCAGATTCTCAACAAATTCGCGCTGTACGGCATCGTGCAACGCCCGTTCACCTCTGTGAGAGGAGCTGTCGCCAGCGACGTTACTGAGGGAGGGGATCGCGCAGTCCTCGAGGATTCTGCTGCGACTCGGCGCTTCGGCGACGGTCTCCTCAACGCGTGGCAGCATCTCGGCTGGCTCAGTCGACCTGTGCCATACATCATGCTCCTCGTGTTGGGTCTCCTCGGCGCAGCAGGTCTTGCCTTCAGCGTCCCCGATGCGTTGGCGGAATCGACGACGAATCCGAGTTGGGCAGGTCTGGGCCTCTGCACCGTCGTCGCCGTTTGCTGGCATCTGTGTGTCACGCTTCTGCATGAAAATGCCCACGCTGGAACTTTCCACCGAATCTCTGGCCGTCGGCCCCAACTGGGAGTCATCGGGTTCGGTGTCATTCCTCTGCCCAACTCCCGTCTTTCCGGGCTGTTGCTGCTGTCCTCCTCGAGTAGAGCCCAGATCATCGCAGCTGGACCTGCTGCCTCCGCTGCGTTGGCCCTGGCCCCCGTAGCTGTGTGGCAGCTGAGCGAACAGGGGACGTGGCTCAATCAGCTTGCTGGAATTTCTGTGTGCCTGGAGACGGCAGTGCTGGCGCTTGGCGTGTCGTTCTTTCCCAACACCGACGGAAGTCGGCTCCTGGAAGCCTGGGCTCTGGTCGATCAGATCCAACAGGTCGCCTTCAGGACTCTGACCGGCAAGAATCGTCTGCCGGCAGCCTTGCCCACGCATACCCGCCTGCTGGTCCGTGTCTATCCGATCTTGCTGGCGCTCACGATTGTTGTGTGGGTGTTGGCAGCAGTAGGAGCCATTCGGCTCGTGCTGACCTAGTCCGCACCCGCGGGCAGGGTACCTGCAAAATGGAAAGGAAAGATCATGTCGAATCGTGCTAGTCTCGCCAGCCTCGCGGCTGAGCTCGACTCATTCGAGACTGAGACCTTTGAGGTCAAGGATCATGTGGATTATTCGGAGATGGCCTTCGGGTCGACGTGCTCGTCCTCGAGCTCGTCCTCATGCTCGTCCTCATGCTCCTCATGCTGCTCCTCGACATCGTCGTGCGCCACCGCGTGAGAGCGTCGGTCAGCGTCGTCTTCACCAAAGAGGCTGAACTCAGCGCCGCTGACCCTGTCAACCAGTCGATGCGAAAGAATCGATAATTCTTCAGAAAGGAAAGATCATGTCGAATCGTGCTAGTCTCGCCAGCCTCGCGGCTGAGCTCGACTCATTCGAGACTGAGACCTTTGAGGTCAAGGATCATGTGGATTATTCGGAGATGGCCTTCGGGTCGACGTGCTCGTCCTCGAGCTCGTCCTCATGCTCCTCATCCTGCACTTCATGTTGCACCTCCACATCGTCGTGCGCCACCGCATGAGACGATCAGTACGCTGATCATCCTGTTTGCGGGGCGGGCAACCGCCCCGCAAACAGGCCGGCTTGAAGGAAAGGACAAACGGAGAACATGCCAGACTCGCTGGCGATTCG
>JAKDSA010000068.1 GCA_030457025.1 Brevibacterium sp.
CAGCGGATCGAACTCGAACAACGGATCGGATCAGGCCAGCACCGACCCGAACGGTTCGGACCAGGACGGCGGCGGTGGCAGTGGCAGCGGCGGTGATCCCAGTGCCGGGGCGAACTTGGACGAGGCGATCTTTGGCTGACACCATGCGCTGAGAGACGAGTAATCTACTTGACATGCGGAGAACTTTCCCACGACGTGGGTGAACCAAGCGGAGGACCAGAATGAACGAACCCAAGGTGCTGTCGGGGCGTTACGAAGTTCGTGCGCTCCTCGGCCGTGGGGGCATGGCAGAAGTGCACGAGGGCGTCGACAACCGACTGGGTCGACGCGTCGCGATCAAGCTTCTGCGGTCCGATCTCGCTCGTGATCCCTCGTTCCACACCCGCCTCAAACGCGAGGCTCAGTCCGCGGCGGGGCTGAACCATCCGGGCATCGTCGCCGTCTACGACTCGGGTGAAGAGGACTTCGTCGAAACCGGTGGCTCCACAGTCTCCGTGCCCTTCATCGTGATGGAATACGTCGAGGGCCAGACCCTGCGCGAGGTCCTCAACGAACACGGCACCCTGACCATCGACGAGGCGCTCAACGTCGTCGCCGGCGTGCTCGCTCCGCTCGAGTACTCCCATCGCAACGGCATCGTCCACCGCGACATCAAGCCCGCCAACGTCATGCTCACCCCCGAGGGTGACATCAAGGTGATGGACTTCGGCATCGCTCGCGCACTCAAGGACAACAGCGGCCTGACCCAGACCCAGTCGGTCGTGGGCACCGCCCAGTATCTGTCGCCCGAGCAGGCTCGCGGCGAGGTCGTCGACGCCCGCTCCGACCTGTACTCGACCGCCTGCCTGCTCTACGAGCTCCTCGTCGGCAGGCCTCCCTTCGTCGGTGATTCGCAGCTGGCGGTCGCCTATCAGCATGTGGGTGAGACGCCGAAGCCGCCGAGCTTCTACAACCCCAATGTGCCCCCGGCCGTCGACCGGCTCCTCCTGCACGCCCTGCTCAAGGATCGCGATGAGCGCTACCAGGACGCCTACATCTTCCGTGAGGATGTCCTCGCCGCCCGTGACGGCCGCCCCCTGAGCTTCGACGATGACGTCGACCGCACCCAGGCGTTTCCGATGGCCGGGGCCATGATGGGTCCTCCGCAGTATGCCCAGGACGCCGAACCCGATCCCGAGACGGGCGCCGTGTCGACGATCATGGCCAAACAGGACGAACCACCGCCGCCGAGGCGGTCGAGGGCCTGGATCTGGATCGGCAGCATCTTCGTGCTGCTGGCTCTGGCCGCAGTCGCACTGTGGGTCTACGAGATCAACAAACCACCGGACATCATCCAGGTCGAGGTCACGGACGTGGCCAACATGGACGCCGATGAGGCTGAATCCGCCCTCATCCAACAGGGTCTGAGAGTCGACCGAGATGAGTCGTACAGCGAGGACGTCGACGAGGGCAAAGCCATCAAGACGGACCCTCCCGGCGGTCAGCGAGTGGAGCAGGACAGCGTCGTCAAGCTGATCATCTCTTCCGGCCCAGAGAGCGTCAAGGTTCCCGATGTCTCCGGCAAAGCGGAGGAGGATGCCCGCAAGATCCTCAATGACGGCAAGCTCCAAGCGGGCACGCACATCTCCCAGAACTCTCCGGATGTGGAGAAGGGCGTCGTCATCGAAACCAAACCGGGCACCGGCTCCGAGGTGGATGTGGACTCGAACGTCGATCTCGTCGTGTCCTCGGGAATGGTCGAGGTCCCCGACGTGACAGGCAAGTCCGCGAAGGAAGCCTGCAAGATCCTCGAGGGCGACGACTACCAGCTGGGGTGCAAGACCGAAGAGGTCGAGACCGACGAGGAGGAAGAGAAGAAGGTCTTCGAACAGTCATCGGCCGGTGGCAGCGACGTCAAGCAGGGCTCGGAGATCACCGTCAAGGTGGCCAAGAAGCCGCCGGAGGAACCCTCCCCGACCATGCCATCGATTCCAGGTGGAATGCCCACCTCACCCAGTGATGACGGTGGCAGCGACGACAGCGGCAACACCAACGGCAACGACAACGGCAACGACGGTAAGAACGACAAGGGAAATAAGAACGGCAAGGACGACGACAACGCCATCGGCGGCGGAGACAGCTGGTTCAACGGCTTCTCCGACGCCAACTGAGGGCAGCCGCCCTCAGGACAGGGTGAGGAAGAGATCCGTGCGCAGATCCGCCGGGTCCATGTCGGGGTTCGGATCGGTCACGTAGACCTCGAAGAACGGCAGGCCCGGGTGGTGGCCGGCGGCGACGACCTCGTTCAGGAACGCGGCCCATGCCTCTGCCAGGCCGTCGTAGCCGCCCAGGTGTGACCGGGCCGCGATCGAGCCTCCTGGCAGCTGAGACGGGATCGCAATGAGGCCCTCTCCCAGAGGCAGGGCCCGCGACAGCCCTGAAGTGAGCGGAAGGCCGACCTCCAAGTCGACCGTGTCGCTGGGCTGGCGCGTGTACAGCGCGAACGCAGGAGCCGCGCTCTCCTTCTCGGCCTCGGCCAGGGCCGGGAACAGCCCGGAGAAGGTCCTGTCGAAGAGTGCGGGAAGGTCCTCCATGGGCACGTTCCTGGCCTCCACGACAGCCGTGGGTATCTGGGACGCTTCGAGCACGGTGAGTTCGGTGAATGGTTCGGTCCGGTTGAAACTCGGCTCTGACATCAGTGGTCCTCTCGGTTCCGCTGCCCGCCGACAGCCGCCTCGGCGGGGTTTCGGGGTGCCGCGGGGGTCTGGATCGCTTGTGTGTCACGATCCTAATATGTCCGGGTGCCCCCTCGGAAGAGCCTCAGCCGAGGTTCCGGCCGGGACGGACTTCGCCGCAATCGCCGATGCCATCGGAGACATCGCAGCGGCCTGCACCACGGCGCCTTCGATTCCACAGACCTCGAGCCAGTTGCCCAGCATCAGGTGACCGCACTCGGTGAGCACAGACTCCGGGTGGAACTGAACTCCGAACAACGGCTGCTCGCGATGTTCGATGGCCATGACCACACCATCCTCGGTGCGGGCGGTGACGATGAACTTCTCGAGGTCGATGGTCTCGTCAACGATCGCCAGCGAGTGGTATCTGGTCACGGTCAGAGGGTTCTTGCAGCCGAAGAAGATGCCCTGGCCGTCGTGGCTGATGACCGAGGTCTTGCCGTGCATGAGCACCGGCGAGTGGGTCACCGTGGCACCGAAGACCTCTCCCAGCACCTGATGGCCCAGGCAGACTCCGAACACCGGTGTTCCGGACTTCTCGGCCCAGGCGATGAGGTTCGGGCACACTCCTGACTCGGCCGGAACACCCGGGCCTGGGGACAGGAGGACACCGTCGTAGTCCGCTGCCAGGGCCACGACAGCCTCGGCGGACATATCGTCATTGCGGATGACGTGCGTCTGCGCTCCGAGTTCACGGACGTAGGACACGAGCGTGTAGACGAAGCTGTCATAGTTGTCGACGACGAGGATCTTTGTCATTGGCCACCATCGGTCACGGTTGCGTTGTTGAAGGGCATGTAGGGGGCGACGACCGGGAAGACGTACTGCATGAGCAGCAGCACCACGGCCGCGATGAGGATGAGGGCGAAGATGAGTTTGACGAACCAATTGCCCGGAAGCAGCCGCCAGATCAGACCATACATTCTCAGGCACCACCATTCTTGCTGACCTTGTCGTAGGCTTTGGAATCCTTGATGCTCTCCGGTGCCCCATCCGCGGCCGGGGTCCACTCGGTGAGTTCGGCGTAGGCGATGTAGCGTTCCCTGGCCGAGAACATCGGGTTGCAGGCCGTCATCGTCAGAATCCGATCCTTGCCCTTGAACTTCGGCTCATCGGGGACCGGAGCGAGAACCTCGACGGCATCGGGCAGGATGATGTCGAAGTTGCGGAACGTGTACGTGTAGAAGCCGTCCTTGGTCTGGACGATGATCTCATCACCGGGGCGCAGCTTCGCGATCTGGTTGAACGGCTTGCCATAGGTGACGCGGTGGCCGGCGACGGCGAAGTTGCCGACCTCGCCCGGCATCGCCGAATTCGGGTACCGGCCCAGGCCCATCCGGTTGAGGACGGGTTCGAGATCGACGCCCTCTGCGGCCGTGCGGTAATAGTCGTCGCCGAAGCGCGGAATGTAGAAGATGCCGAATGCGTGGTTCTTCTCCACCGGATCCGCCACCACCGGTTCTTCCGGGTCTTCGGGAAGCTCATTGGGGTCCTGATTCGACCAGTCTTCGGTGAGTTGGTCGGCCAGTACCTCGTTGTCGCGGTTGGCTTCGATGTCGGTCCACCACAGCTGCCAGACCACGAACAGGATGAGGATCATTCCCGCTGTGATGCAGAGTTCGCCGAAGGTGCGGATGGTGCCGCGGACGGGGCCGAGCGGTTCCCGTTCGGGTTTCTGCTTCCGCTGGCGGCTGCGCCGGTCCCCGTCCCTGTGCCCGGAGCGGTCGCCAGCCCCCGCACCGGCATGGGCACCGAGGTGGGGATCCGCTTCGCTGCCAACCGGCGGATGCCCCCGGGCGGAGTCCTGATACACGGACGGGGCATCGGAGTACACGGCTGTCGGGACGCCATTGGCGGCTTCGGCTTCACGGCGTCGCAGTTCGCGGCGGCTAGGAAGTGGCTGATCGGGGGCGGGGCTCATGGGTTCTGTGGCCGGGCCCACCTCATGGCCGCCGTGCCCACCCTGAGACGGGTGTCGTTCGTTGGACGGGTGGTGCGAGGGGTTCTGCCTCTGAGCAGGACGAATAGTGGGTCGCGAGGACGCGTCTGCGTCTGATTCGCTACCCGAGGAGGGACTATTCACCACTGCTGCACCGTACCTATTGCCTCGAATCCGGAGCTCGCCCGGAGGACCAGCGGGGACACCGTATTGCACTTTATCGTATGACACTGCACAAACAGGTCGTTCTCAGGGTAGTTGGAGTTTTTAAAACTGCCGGATGTCACGAGTAGACTGATGTGCGATTGTCCCTATTCATTCAATCGGTGGCCTCAGCAACGGTCGGCCGTATAAGGAGTACTCGTGGCCAAGTCCAACGGACGGACCCAGCGCCCCCAGCGCACTTCTCGCAACTCGTCGAAGGCCGATGTCGAAACCAAGGCCCAACCGAACGACGATGTCGAGGCAGTCGAGGACCCGCAGACCGAGCAGACAGAGGACCTGAAGGACGAGAGTCTCGAGGGCGACCTCCTCGACCTGGATGACTCCTCCGACAAATCCGATGTGGTCCCCGACGAGGCCGGAGGTGACGGCGAGGCCGGCACGGACGACGAGGCTGACGGCGCGTCCGACGACGCAGCCGATGACACCGAGAAGTCTGAGACGCCGGAGAAGTCTGAGACGTCGGCAAAATCGGCCAAAGCGGCCAAGTCCGACACAGACGATCAGGACAGCAAGGACAGCAAGTCGTCGAAGAAGAGCGAGACCACCAAGGGTGCGTCGGCGAAGAGTTCTTCTGCCAAGGGTTCCTCAGCCAAGCGCACCTCGCGTTCGGGCAATCCGGCCAAACGCTCCCAGGGTCGCAAGACTGCGTCCTACACGTCTCAGTCCGGTCAGCAGACCATCAAGCCGAACCCCAGCTGGTTCCTGCCGGTGCTCATCGGCCTCCTGCTCTTCGGCCTGATCTGGCTCGTGACCTTCTATGTCTCACAGGGAGCTTTCCCGGTTGAGGCGTGGGGCAACTGGAACATCCTCATCGGTTTCGGCTTCTTCGTGGCGGGGCTGATCATGTCCACCCGCTGGCGGTAGTCAGCAAGCCGCGTCTCGAGAAACGGGCGTCGTGTCGACGCACGGGTGTGGAAACCCGGTAGTCGACGCAGCGCCCGTTTCTCGATTGCGGATTCGGTGCATACGCACACTCGCGCGCCCCACCCGCGGGCGCACTCTCACGTCCCACCCACAACCCACTCGCGCGTCTCATCTGCAGGCCGACGCGAACCCGTTCTTCGCCGTTGTTCGACGACCGCGGACCAAGCCGGCAAGCGGCTCATCTGCGGTTGTGCCGAGGACCCGATATTGACGTTTCAACCGTCTATCCATTGCCTCGGCGGTGCACTCATCCACAGGGTCGAAGTTATACCCAAGCCGGGAGCGTCGCTTGTGTAAAACTTATTTTGAGCTTGTGACCAGCGGAAATACACGTATGTAAGTTATCCACCATGTGGATAAAGGGTGTGGACAAGTAAATTCGAGGCCCGCGGGTGTCAATTTTCCACGGAAGTCTGATATAAGCCTGAGAACCACCGATCACCCGTGGTCAACACCCTGGAGGCAGGGTCGCTCGGTGTCCATCACACGGCGGCGATCTTCCAGGCGTCGTTGATCCGCCAGGCACCCACGGCAAGCATCGCCAGCAGAAGGCCGAGGGCCGCGAGCCCGAAGACCAGCGTCGACTGCTTCTTCGGCACCAACAGCGCGCCGCAGCCGAGCACGAAGCCGGCGATGAGTCCACCGAGGTGGGCCTGCCAGGACACTCCTGCGACGAGGAGTCCGTATCCGAAGTTGAGAACGACGAACAGCACGACCCCCGTGATGTTGCGGTCGAGCCTCCGTGTCGGCACCAGGAGGACGCCGATGATGGCGAAGACCGCGCCGGAGGCGCCGATGTTGTTGGTGACCCAGTCCAGAGAGAACGGCTTCGCGAGGACGAGGACCATCACCGATCCGCCGATCGTTCCGAGCATGTAGAGGATGAGGAAGCGCCAGTGGCCAAGGGCCCGCTCGACGAATGTTCCGAAGAAGAACAGGCCGATCATATTGGCCAAAAGATGGAACGGTGACGGCTGTGCGTGCACCAGCGCCACCGTCAGCACCCGCCACGGCTGCTCCAGCACCAGTGCGGGCACGAAGCTGAGCCGGTGGACGAGATCCAGGCCGGGCAGCAGCTGGGCGAGGAACACCACGCCCGTGAGGATCATGATCGTACGGGTGATGAGCGGAGGAGACACAGACAGGGCCCGGCCGGTCTCCCGTGCCGAGCCCTCCTGAGGTGTGTCCATCACACCATGGTACTCAGTTCAGTGAGCCTCAGTACTCCGCACTGCGAGTACGGTGCCCACCGGCGAATCGGTTTCAGCCGTTGATTTCGACGGATTCCAAGATGACTGGATCAACTGGCTTGTCCATGGCAGCGGTGCGGACATTGTTGATCTCATCGGCAACCTTCTGCGACGCTTCGTCGGCGACCTCGCCGAAGATGGTGTGCTTGCCGTTGAGCCACGGTGTTTCGGCAGTCGTGATGAAGAACTGCGAGCCGTTGGTTCCGCGCCCCATCTGCTTGCCAGCGTTGGCCATGGCCAGCAGGTACTTGCGATCGAACTGGAGTTCCGGGTGGATCTCATCGTCGAAGGTGTAGCCGGGCCCGCCGGTTCCGGTGCCCAGCGGGCAGCCGCCCTGGATCATGAAGTCGGCGATGATGCGGTGGAAGTTGAGGCCGTCGTAGAACGGACGCTTGGTGGGCTCGCCGGTCGCAGGATCGGTGAACTCACGCTCACCTTTGGCCAGTTCCACGAAGTTGGCAACAGTCTTCGGGGCGTGGTTGCCGAAGAGGCTGATGGTGATGTCACCGTGGTTGGTGTGCAGGACCGCTGTATGCGTAGAAGCTGTAGTCATAGGGCTATTCTTTCACGCCCTCGGGGCTTCCGCAGATTCACCTGGCTCGGATTGCGGACTCTGTCAGCGTTTCTGCAGGCAATTTCATGACAGCCTGCTGTCCAGCAGCTTGCACTGAGGCCGTAGACTGAGACAGATCAATTGACCCCGACAAAGAGGATTGGGAATGTTCATGTCGAAGAAGTCAGCTCGAGATCCGTTCACTTCGAAGCTCGATTCCGCGAAGAAGACGTCACTCCGAGTCCTGGCCGATGCCCGCGGGACCGCAGCACCAATGCTTCGTGAAGCCGCTGGCAAAGCCCGCCCCCAGGTCGAAGCCTTTGCCGAGAAGGCTCGGCCGCAGGTTGAAGCACTCGCCGATCGGGCCGAAGGCCTGGCCGACAGGGCCCGCCCCCAGGTCGAGGCATTCGCAGATAAGGCGAACGATCAGGTTCACGCTTGGGCGGACAGGCTCGATGCCTACCGTCCCGAGGCCACCGAACGTGCCGGCAAGTTCGCGTCGAATGCCGCCAACTCACTCGCAACCGCCGAGACCCCTCAGCTCATCGACGATCTCGCTGTGCGCCTGACTGGGGACAAGAAGGCCATGAAGAAGGCCCGCAAGGCCCTCACGAATGCCAGCAAGCGGATCCAGAAGGACACCGCGCGCAAGTCCGGTGGTGGCAAGACCGCAGTTGTGTGGACCCTGGTCATCGGCTCGGCAGCCGGAATCGGCTACTACGTGTGGAAGAAGGCGCAGCCGGTCGAGGACCCATGGTCGACACCGCTGCCCAACAACCGTCCGGAAGATGCCCGCCCGGTGGGCTCGACCCCTGCTTCACGCCAGGGAACAGCACCCGAGGTCTCCCAGACAGCAGTGCCCGAATCGAAGACCGCCGAGGCGGCCGCTGCCACGACCACGACCCCGAAGCCTGCCAGTGATGCCAAGGGATCTCCGGCCACCATCGTCAAGCCTGCTGAGGATTCGAAATCAGCCGCCGAGACCGAAGAAGACAAGAACGCCAAGCACTGATCTGCTCTGATCCGACGCTCAGCCGACCTGAGCTGACAGATCGAACGGCTCCCGCCGCTGAGGTTCACTCACTTGAAAGGTGAGAACTTCTGTGGCGGGAGCCGTTCGTCATTCCCCCAGAACCTCACGCCTGCCGGCCGTCCCACCGCCTCGGAACCGACCGGAGATCCGAACCGCCAGCAGACCTGAGATCGTGAATGCAAGAGTCGCTGCGAGGATGAGCAGGATCGGGGCAGTCCAGCCATCGGTGGCGTTGCCCAGCCAGCCCGCGAACGGCGGGGCGAGCGTGGCGGCGAGGTAGCCGCCTCCTTGGACCCGGGCAGAAGCGGAAGCGGTTTCCCGGTCGCTTCCGGCCGTGCGGGCGATGATGGAGAAGATCGCTGTGAATCCGCCGCCCTGGGCAACTCCGCCGGTGATCGCCCACAGCACGTATGAGCTCGGGGCCAGCAGCAGACCGGCGGGCAGTGAGATCCACAGTGCGGCGATGATCGCCACCGGCACCCACGGCTTGGTTCGGGCCGCCAGCAGCGGCACACCGAATGCACCGAGGATGGCTGCGACCTGGAACAGCGAGGCAGTGCCGCCCGACGCTGCCGAGCCCAGCCCTCCTGTGTCGGACAGGATCGACGGCAGCCACGTCGTGGTCGTGTAGTAGGCGATGGACTGCCCGCTGAAGGTGATCACGAGCAGCGCGATGATGGCACGGAACTCGGGAGGAGCCTCCCGCCACGGCCGACGTGCCGATGCGGGCCCAGATGCCGGTGGAACGTCCGACGGCGCTGCGAGGATCGCGCTGCGTCGGAGACGCAGCCGGATCACGAACAGCCAATAGGCGAGTCCGATCACGGCCATAGCGCCCCAGATAGCCACGGCCCACCGCCATCCGACGGCCGCCGCCAGAGGACCCGTGCCGACCAACGTGATCATGGAACCGACATTCATGGTGGCCGAATACAGACCGGTCACCAACGACACCTGACCCCAGGGCACCTCGCGTCGGATGATCACTGGCACCGCGATGTTGCCCAGGGTGATGGCGAATCCGATGATTCCGGTGCCCACGAGCACGAGCCAGGGCGGCCCGAGCGAACGCAGCACCGTTCCCAGGAGCACACCGGTGAGGCAGGACAGCACGGCCGCCTCCGCACCGAACCGTCCGATGGTCTTGCCCGCAACCGGGGTGACGAGTGCGAACAGCAGCACCGGCAGGCCCGTAAGGAGACCCACCCCCGCCGGGCTCAGTCCCGTATCGTCCTGGATCTCGCCGAGGACGGCCGTCGGGGCGATGATCGGTGCCCGCAGGTTGAGCGCCAGGACGACGATCCCCACGATCATCCACGGCAGCATCCGCCGGGCGACGGAGGGGTCAGGCTGGTTCACATGCGCTCGGGCACGCGGATGCCGAGGGCACCGAGACCGGCTTCGAGCACCTCGAGGACCGTCTGGCTCAGGCGCAGCCGGGAATCGCGCACCGCCTCAGTTTCGGCGATGAGGACCGGACACTGCTCGTAGAACGAGGTGAATGATTGGGCGAGGTCGAAGAGGTACGTGCACAGTCGGTGGGGCGCGGAGGACGCAACCACCTCGGCGATGACATCGGAGAACCCGAGGAGCGCCAGACCCAGGTCACGTTCGGCGGCCTCGCCGAGGTGGATCGGCGCAGCCGTGAATGCATCCCCGTCCGCCTTGCGCAGGATCGAACGGATCCGCGCGCCGGCGTACTGCAGGTAGGGCGCGGTGTTGCCGATGGGGGCCAGCATGCGATCGAGGTCGAAGGTGTAGCTCGTGTCGTGGGCGACCGAGAGGTCGGCGTACTTCACGGCGCCGATGCCGACGATCTTCGCGACGAGGGCCTCTTCCTCGGCGCTGAACTCGGCGTTCGACTCTTGCAGGGTGACTCGGGCCCGGGCGATGGCCTCCTCGAGGAGTTCAGCCAGTCGCAGGGGGGCACCGGAGCGCGTGCGCAGGATCTTGCCGTCGTCGCCGAGGACGTTGCCGATCTTCACATGCTCGGTCTCGACGTCCTCGGGCAGCCAACCGGCGGCCCGAGCGATCGAGAAGATCATCTCGAAGTGCATGGCCTGCGGGGTGCCGACGACGTAGAGCACGCGGTCGGCATCGAGGTCGCGCACGCGATGGCGCACGGCTGCGAGGTCCGTCGTGGCATAACCGTAACCGCCGTCGGACTTCCGGATGATCAGCGGCAGCGGTTCGCCCTCGCGGCCAGTGAAGCCTTCGGGGAACACGCACAGGGCACCGTCGCTGATGCGGGCCAGGCCCATGTCCTCGAGTTCGGAGCACACCGCGGCGAGGTCATCGTTGTAGATGCTCTCACCTGCCAGGTCGTCATCACGCAGGGTGACGTCGAGCAGAGAGTAGATGTGGTTGAAGTAGATCTTGGAGAACCCGACGAGGCGCTCCCAGAGTTCGAGAGTCTGCTCGTCGCCGCCCTGCAGCGCGACCACACGGGCCCGGGCGCGGGTGGCGAAGGCCTCGTCGCTGTCGAACTTCACGCGGGCGGCCTGGTAGAAGGCGTTCGGATTGGACGAGATGTCCTGGGCCGTCTCCGATTCGATGCCGACGTCGAGGAGGTGCTCGATGAGCATGCCGAACGGAGTGCCCCAGTCACCGATGTGGTTCTGGCGCACGACGGTGTTGCCGAAGAATTCGTGCGTGCGAGCCAGAGCGTCGCCGACGACGGTGGTCCGCAGGTGGCCGACGTGCATCTCCTTGGCGACGTTCGGCGCCGAATAGTCGATGACGATGCGCTGCCCGCTCGCCTCGGACTCGATCTCGGTGGCGCTTCCCTGGTTCAGGGTCGATGCCAGAAATTCGGGGGTGAAGGTGAGGTTGATGAATCCGGGTCCGGAGATCTCCGGAGGCTCGCAGATGCCGGCGAGGTCGAGGTTGGCCACGATCGTGGTCGCGATGTCGCGTGGTTTGGACTTCAGCTCCTTCGCCAGTGGCAGCGCGACGTTCGCCTGGAAGTCGGCGAACTGGCTGCTCCTGATCACGGGGTCGCGTCGCGTGAAATCCTCGCCGAAGGACTGTTCGAGGGCGAGTGCGAAACGATCGTTGAGAAGCGAAGTCAAAGATGGCATGTCACCATTCTATTGGTCAGGGGTCGACTGCGCCGCATGGGCCGCGTCACCTCGGCGCCCAAGCTTGTAATGTAGGTCACGTGACTTCGAATTCTTATCTCCGGTACCCACACATCCATGGCGATCTCATCACCTTCACAGCCGACGACGACGTCTGGCTCGCCCCCTCAGCCGGCGGTCGCGCATGGCGTCTGACCTCGGATCACGTTCCCGTCCGCAGCCCGCGGATCTCCCCGGACGGAACTCGTATCGCCTATGTGTCCTTCCGTGATGGTCACCCTGAGCTCATGCTCGCCGAGGTGGCCTCCGGGGCCCTGCGACGGCTCAGCTGGCTGGGTGGATCGACGACGACGATGCTCGGGTGGGCCGATGACCACCATATTCTCATCGGGTCCAATGCCGGTGAGTTCGAGGTCCGCAATCATGTTGTGAAGTCCGTGAGTCTCGATGGCAGCGTCGAACGTCTGTCACTGGGTCGGGCCTCGGGGCTGGGCAGGCACCACTCGGGTGTCACCGCTCTGTCCACACCGTTCTCCCGCCCTCCCGCGCACTGGAAGCGCTATCGCGGCGGCACCGCGCCCAGACTATGGCTCGATCGCGCCGGTGACGCCTCGGGCACGGGCGCCCGGTGGCAGCGTCTGCTGCGCGAAGAGGAGGCCTCGCTGACCGATCCGATCTGGGTCGGTGACTCGTTGGTCTTCACCTCGGACCGGGCAGCCACCTTCCCTGCGCATGCACATGAACAGGCCAATCTGTGGATCTGGGACGGTCTGGCGACACAGACCGGGGCAACGCGTGGGACCGGGTCTGCGGCCGGCGGATCGGACCAGGCCGCGGCCGGGGAACCTCGGCAGCTGACGTTCCAGACCGAGGCCGAAGGCTATGTCCGCGATGCCACGACCGATGGAACCCGCATCGTGTGGCACTCTCACGGGGAGATCCGCATCCTCGACAGCCTCGACGCGCAGATCCGGACCCTGAACGTGCAGCTTCCCGGCACCGGGGTGCAGCCGCTCAACATCGATCCCACCTCCAGCACACTCACCGTCGTCCCTGATCACGGTGGCAACGCCTCGGTGGTGGAGTGGCGTGGGAAGACCTTCTGGCTGGCCCACCGTGAGGGGCCGGCACGGGCGCTGTGTGCGGATTCGTCGATCCGCACCCGCGAACCCGTCGTGCTCGGACAGACCGGGCTCGCCGCGTACATCACCGATGTCGAGGGTGAGGACTCGATCGAGGTGCGTGCGGTCTCCGGTGACAAGCAGCCCCAACGGATCGGGGCCGGAGCCCTGGGACGTGTCCTCGACATGGCCTCCGATCCGGCGGGGAAGACCTTGGCCACGATCTCCCATGACGGCAGCATCCGCCTCGTCGAGGTCGGAAACGGCAGGACCCGCCTGGTGGGACATTCGGGCTTCGGCGAGGCCAAGACCCCTCGGTTCTCACCCGACGGCCGCTATCTCGTGTGGTCACAGCCCACCCAGGGTGAGGAGATGCTGGAGCGGCTGATGATCGTCGACACCAAGTCCGATCGTGCAGGTCAGGCGCTGACGAGTGGGAAGTTCAACGACTTCTCACCGGCATTCACCTTCGATGGCAAGTACCTCGCGTTCCTCTCGGATCGGACCTTCGATCCCTCCTACAATCAGCATTCCTTCGACCTGTCGTTCAACGGTGTGACCAGGCCGTGGCTGCTGCCGCTGAGTTCGACGGAGCCCGCACCCTTCGGGCCGAGTGCCAGTGGGTGGGCGATCGGTGAGGTCACCGATGAGACCTCGAAGGCGGACAAGGCGAAGGCTGAGAAGACCGCCGTCACCGCAGAGGTCGACCTGGAAGGAGCAGAGGAGAGGATCGTGGCGTTCCCCGTCTCCTCCGGTGTCTTCCGCAATCTCAAGGCGGCCGAGGGTGGCGTTCTGTGGATGCGCACCGGCGATGCCGAGGAGGGTGAGCTCGGCGACAAGCACTCCGGCGATGCCGGCGAGAAGCCGGGCGAGGTGGTCCAGTACTTCGACTTCGCCAAGCGCAAGCTCTCCACTGTCGTCGACAAGGCCGACGACTACGCGGTGACCGGTGACGGCAAGCTCCTCATCGTCACCGACGATGGGGGCGTGGCGGTGCGGCCGGCCACCCGCAAGGTCGAAGCCGATGACGACGATTCGGTCTCCGTGGATCTCACTCGTCTGCGCTTCGAGCTCGACCTGCGGGCCGAATGGCTGCAGATGTTCGAGGAGAACTCTCGCATCATGCGCGATCACTATTGGCGCGCGGACATGAACGGAGTGAATTGGGAAGGCGTGACCCTGCGCTGGCGCCGAGTCGCCGCGAAGGCGCTGACCCACGATGATCTCGTCGACATTCTGTGGGAGACCGTGGGCGAACTCAACACCTCGCATGCCTATGTCTCTCCGTCCAGCCCGCCCGGCGACCAGTCGAAGAAGCTCGGATTCCTGGGTGCGGATCTTGAACGGACTGCTCAGGGCTGGCAGATTGCACGCATCCTCCCCGGTGAGAGCAGTGACCCGGCTGCCAGGTCGCCGCTGCGCCAGGCCGGTGTCGGTGCCCGCGAGGGTGATCTCATCGTCGCCGTCAATGGTCAGTTGGTCGACGAAGTCCGCGGTCCGGCAGCCCACCTGGTGGGAGCGGCGGACTCGATCGTTGAGCTCACCCTGCGGCGAGGACGCAAGGATCGAGTGGTCGCAATCATTCCTCTGGCGAATGAGGAGAAACTGCGTTATCAGGACTGGGTCCGTTCGCGGCGGGATTACGTGGCACAGAAGTCCGGTGGTCGGCTCGGCTATGTCCACGTTCCCGACATGATGGCCGGTGGCTGGGCGCAGCTGCACCGTGATCTGCGGCAGGCGATGTCTGCCGAGGGCGTCATCGCCGATGTCCGGTTCAACCGAGGCGGTCACACAAGTGCCCTGGTCGCCGAACGCTTCGCCGACAGAGTCATCGCCTGGAATGCCTCACGCAGCTACGACACCATGCTTCCCGACCCGGAGGACACCCGCCGTGGACCGGTGGCCGTCCTCGCGAACGAGTTCTCGGGCTCAGACGGTGACATCATCAACGCTCGTGTGCAGGCCAAGGGTCTCGGCCCTGTCATCGGAGTCCGCACCTGGGGCGGGGTCGTCGGCATCGACGGTCGCTATGATCTGGTCGACGGCACCGGTGTGACTCAGCCGCGCTACGCCTTCTGGCTCGAGGGCAAGGGCTGGAGTGTGGAGAACTACGGTGTCGAACCGGACATCGAGGTCGAGCACGATCCCTCACAGCTCTTCAGCGAGGACGATCTGCAGCTCGACCGCGCCATCGCCGAGGTGCTCGCAAGCCTGGAGGAGACGCCCGCGGCCACAGCCCCGGAGCTTCCAGCCCCACGAGTGCAGTCCCCGCCTCCGACCCAGACACCGAGCGCGCCGACGGAGTAATCCCCGGGCACCGGGCGCGGCGGCGGTGTAACCCCCAGGCCCTCAACAGTAGCCGTCACACCGTCGCAGCAGACCCCGAGGAGGCCAATTACGTTGCGCCTCGGGGCAGTTGCCTCGTCATAGTGGGCTGACGGTCGATTCTGAACGGAGAATCGACCGTTTGTCCACTATGACGCTCGCCTGTCAGCGCTCAACCGCAGTGTGGATGCAATCATGGGCACTTGCCCTGGGCTCACCCGGGTTCTCACGCAGCACAGGTACTTATCGGTGACTCCCGAAGCTGACGCTTCAGCGACCTTCGACCGCGACCAGCACCCAGACACGCCGCAGGTGCCTTCACCTCCTGCCAGAGGCGCGATCCGACGACCACCAAACATGATTGTTGAAACTTCTAATACAAGCCACTTTGCCATTATGGTATTCTATTTCCGGACGATCAATACTAAATTAATGTACTGCCTGCACAACCCTACGGAAGGCTCGGAAATGGGCAGCTTCGTACCACAACATCAAGTATCATCTTCACGCACTCACAACAACGCAAAATACAAAACTAAAACTTAAGTCGTTGCGGCACTAGCAAGTACCACTATATGCCTGTCAGGGATGGGTATTTCGGCTCCGGCTAGTGCGTCAGAATCATCGACTGGAGTGACTCAATCTGCTCCAGCTGCAACGAGCCTAAGCGCGTCGGATTGGCGTGTAATCGCTAAACGAGCTGGGTCAGCAGGCGATAAATCAGGCGCTGAAGCAGCGCAGCATATGGCAACTCGAACCGCGAATAACCCTCAGTCGTCAAAACTCCCGAACAAGCCAGCTCTTAACATTTGCAAGTGTATGATCATTTATGAGCGATTCTTCAAAGAGAAAAGACTTCTGGATTTATGCTAGTCTGTTTTTCGCCGCGTTTGCGGTTCCCTCCATTGTCCCCTTAATTATTACGACTATTGCCGGCTCTTCGCATTTAGGGGTGTAGTTGGGGTCCATTTAGGGGTGTAGTTGGGGTC
>JAKDSA010000069.1 GCA_030457025.1 Brevibacterium sp.
CAACCCCAGATGCAGGGCCAACCCCAGATGCAGGGCCAACCGCCGATGCAGCAGCGCGTCTACGAACAGGCGCGGTTCGCACCGACTGTGACACAGGAGATGCGGGTCCGTGCTCGCGTGCAGGCACCGCAGCAGATGGTCTCCGACACTCCGTGGACCGGAGCCGTCCGGCAGTCCCAACCCGAGGACGGGCCAGGATCGACCGCCAACATCGTCCGTCTGGTCATCGCCATCCTTGCTGTGGTCGGTCTGACCGTCGGTCTGCTGATCCTCGCCTTGCTCGGAGGGCTGAGCCTCGGCGTGAGGCTCTTCGCCGTGGTCGCGCTGTCCGCGATCCCACTCTTCGGGATCATCGCCTATGTGCTGTGGCTCGATCGGTGGAAGCCGCAGCCGAAGATCGTCCTCGGGCTCTGCCTCCTCTGGGGCGCGGTTGCCGCCATCATCCTCACTCTCTTCTTCTCCCTTCTCGGCAAGGTCGCACTCTATTTCGCCGGTGTCGGCGCCGGCGCATTGCCTGATGCCTTCGGTTCTGTCGTCGAGGCGCCGATCGTCGAAGAGACGACGAAGACCGTGCTCCTCGTCGCCATCGTCCTCGCCGCTCGCCGTCATTTCGAAGGACCTCTCGACGGGCTCGTCTACGGTGCTCTCATCGGCGCCGGCTTCGCCTTCACAGAGAACGTGCTCTACCTCGCTGGCGCATGGGAATCGAGCGACTTCGAACTGTGGCAGACCTTCGTCATGCGCTGCCTGTTCTCCCCGCTGCTGCACACCGTCTTCTGCACCTGCGCGGGCGTGACGATCGGCTTCGCCGCCCGCAAATGGCAGTGGTGGGCGATCATCCTCATGTGGCTGCCGGGCCTTGTGCTCGGCATGATTCTGCATTCCATCTGGAACGGCACTATGACAGGCCTCTCCGAGCTCGGCGTGATCCCGCAGACCATCGGGCTCATCGTGCTCAGCTTCATCCTCACCACCTCATGGGTTGTGCTCGGACTGCTCCTGCGCCGCAGTGAGCGACTCCACACACTGAACATGCTCGGTGAGTATGCGAACACAGGGTGGTTCACTCACGCCGAGGTGGACATGCTCGGAACCTGGAAGGGACGCAAGTTCGGCAAGCAGTGGGCCAACTCCTTCCCCGGCGGCAGAGAGGAGATGCGCACCATGATCCGCACCTCCGCCGAACTCTCGACGACCCGCATGCGGCTCCTGGCCGGAGTCGGCGGTCAGAAGGAACGTGACATCGAGAGCTTCCAGCTGAAGAAGTTCTCCTCCGCCCGCGATCGCCTTCTCACCGCGTCGAGAAGCGTGATTCGCTGACTGCCGTGATGCTCGTCGACGTCGTCATCATGGTCCTGGGGATCGCTGCGCTCTTCTCCGGGTTCCGCCAAGGATTCATCATCGGCCTCGGCACAGCCGCCGGCTTCGTGATCGGCTGGATCGTGGGCAGACTGCTCTCGCCCTTGGTCGAAAGCCTGAGCGAAGGCACACAGGCGATGGAGAATCCCGGTGTCGTCATCCTCCTCGCGTCGATGCCGCTCGTCCTCAGCGTCCTGTTCGCCTTTGCCGGCAACGGGATCGGGGCGTGGATCAAACGAAATATGGACTCAGAGCTGGGGCAGGGCATCGACGCGATCGGCGGCACAGTCACCGCAGGAGTCGTCTACGTGCTCGTCATCTGGCTGGCCGCCGGGTTCATCCGCACAACGCCGTGGGTCGAACCGAATCGGTGGGTCGCGGACTCATCGGTGATCGCGGCCGTCGACCGGACGATCCCGTACTCCTCGCAGATCGCGCTGGGCGATATCTCCAAGGGTCTCAACGCCACCGGATTTCCGCAGGTGTTCGCTGGCCAGACGGAGCAGATCCGCGGCGTCGGCGAACCCGACTCCGCGATGGTCGACGTCGGGCGTGAGGTCGAGGAGTCGGTCGTCAAGATCACGACCACTGCGACCACCTGTCCGACAGGATCCGAGGGCTCGGGTTTCGTCTATCGTGAGGGACTCGTCGCCACCAACGCCCACGTCGTTGCGGGTTCAACGGATCTCGCTGTACAGGTGGGCGGCAAGGGCAGGCCCTACCCCGCCGAGGTGGTGGAATTCGATTCCGAAGCCGACGTAGCCGTCCTGCGGGTTCCAGACCTCGACGCTCCCGCTCTCGACTTCGGCAATGCGCTGGGGCCAGGAGATGACTCCGTGGTCGCCGGATTCCCACAGAACGGGCCTTATACGATCTCTCCATCGCGAGTACGCGAGACGATCGACGCGCGGGGCCTCGACATCTACGATTCGAGTTCAGTGGTGCGCGAGGTGTATTCGATTCGCGGCATCGTCCGCGAAGGAAACTCGGGTGGTCCGCTGCTCGACGCGAGCGGTGATGTGGTGGGGATGGTCTTCGCTCGATCTGCGACCGATGAGGAGACGGGATACGCCCTCACACGTGCCGAGATCAGCGACGAGCTGCAGGCGGGAGCGCAGAACCGGACCCCGGAGTCGACAGGGCAGTGCACGGGCTGAGGAAGTGCTCGCAGCCGACAGAGCAGCGCGCGAGCTGAGCCGCGTGCCTTCCGACGAGCCGAGGACTATTTGAAGTCCAGGCCGGCAAGGACGGCGCGGTGGTCACTCGATCCACGACCGAGCACCTCGTCGGAGGTGACCTCGAACCCGCGAGAGAGGACATGGTCGAGGCGGGTGACCGGGAAACGGGCCGGCCAGGTGAAGCCGAATCCGCCGCCTGTTTCGACCCGCGAATCCTCCAGCGGGGGAGACAACTCGGAGAAGTTGGTGTCCGTGGTGGCGGTGTTGAAGTCGCCGGCGACGATGACATTCTCGGCATCATCGGTCTCGAACTTGGTGGCCAGTCTGCGGATCGCGGCATTGCGCATGGCTTCGTGGCCGGGCCGCACCGAGGGCATGTGCACGGAGTAGAATCTGACGTCGCCGTGGTCTGTCGAAATGGTCGTGGCGAAGGCGCGCGGCCACTGCAGCCCCAGGTCGACCTCTTCGGGGGCGGACATCGGCCATTTCGACCACACGCCGATGGTGTCGACGACCTGCGAATGCTCGAACGAGGAATCGAGTTCCTTGTGGATGATCTTGCCCGACAGAGACTCCAGCTCCTGGATTGTGACGATATCCGGGTCGGCGGACACAAGGCTCTCCGCAGCGGCTGTGGGCTCAGGCATCCTGGCACCCACATTGTGCGTGGCGACGGTGAGATCCGGGGCGTCCTCGTCGTCCGCCGGAATCAGTGCGGAGCCGAACATCGAGGCCCAGACCACCGTCGGCACCAGAATGCCGATCGCTGACAGGACCGAGAAGCGGATGAGGAACATGAGCAGCACGAGGGCGAGGAATACTCCCGTCCAGGGCAGGATGCTTTCAATGACCAGCGCGATGCCCATCCTGGCCGGCAGCAGGTGGTGGAGCAGGAGAAACGCCGCGTAGGCCATGCCGAAGATCAGCGCAGTGATCCCCTTAGCCGGGCTGTGCGTTTTTCTGGGTTGCGAAGATTCCTGGTTCATCGATTAAGAAGCTTAACCGCTGAATCTGTCCTCATGCTGGGTGAGTCATGCGACATGCCTCACTTGGGCTCACCGGAATCGAGCAGCTCACCGGTGGGCAGTGGCGGACCACACCGTGACATCGGGGTGAGTGTCATAGCGGTAGCCGGAGCCCCTCATGGTCCGAATCACCGAAGAGTATTGTCCCAGACGCCTGCGCAGACGGCGGATATGCACGTCAACAGTCCGCTCATCAGGAACTTCGCCGCCTGACCAGACGGCAGTGATGAGATCTTCACGCGGCAGAGTGGAATCGGCATGAGAGACAAGAGTCGCTAAGAGGTCGAACTCCTTGGACGTGACATCGATGAGATCGCCGTCGATGCGAACCTCGCGGCGCGGGATGTCGATGCGCAGACGCTCGGCGGTTCTGTTCTGGAAGTTTCCATCGAATCGGGAGCCGAAGCCACCCGTGGGCGCGGCTTCGCCGATGCTCTGCTCGGCATCGCGGCGCAGAGCCGGCGGATGGATGCGGTTGGGGATCCGTGAGCGGACCGGACCGTGTGTTCCAGCAGGGGTGCCCGTGGCGGCGGGAGAGCCGTTGGCCACGGCACGGACAGCATCGATGTCGTTGCCGCGGCCTTCTGGTGCCAGAGCGATGACCGCTTGGGTCTCTGCCTGGGAAGCCAATTCCTTCGCATAGGCCTGCAGCTCACCGGCAATTGCGGAGAGGTTGGTCCCATCGGCGGCCGCCTTGGACTCGTCGAGGCCGATGTAGACGATGATTCCGCGCGCTGCCTTCGGTGAGGCCACGACACCGGGAGGACCGAAGGTGTGGGGCGGGTTCTGCGGGTCTACTGCGCTCAACCGGGCTCCTGCGCGACGGACGGCAGCTGCGCTGCGTGGATGTGCGTACGCTGGTTCTGGATTCGACATGGCTGTCCTTTGCTTCGACCTGAAGGGCCGTTGTGACTGAATGAGTCCGCTGCGGAGCGTGCGTGTACTCGTTCGAGGCCGGACAGCGGAGGGACGGTCACCGACAACGAACGCAGAGCATACACATGCCTGCAAAGCACATTCGCGTCGAGGGCGTCGTAGAAGTCATGGCTTCATTATTTGTCACAAAACTCGCTGCTTGCAAAGAAAAGCCCGAAAATGAGACGAGTGTGACGAAATATGACGCCGGGTGAGGTGTCGTCCGACGTCATTCGTCTCAGCTCAGTCGACGATTCCGTACATCCGATCCCCGGCATCGCCGAGGCCGGGGACGATGTAGCCCTTCTCATTGAGCTTCTCGTCGAGCGCCGCCGTGTAGATTTCGACGTTCGCGGACTCTGCGTAGTCCTTCTCAATGCGCTCGACACCCTCCGGGGCACTGACGAGGCAGACCGCGGTGACGTCCCTGGCGCCTCGGGCGAGGAGGAAATCAATGGCCATGGCCAAGGTTCCACCCGTTGCCAGCATCGGATCGACGACGAAGATCTGGCGCCCGCTGAGGTCATCGGGCAGGCGATCTGCGTAGGCGCTGGGCTCGAAGGTCTCTTCGTCGCGGACCATCCCCAGGAAGCCCACCTCAGCGGTGGGGAGGATGCGCAGCATACCGTCGAGCATACCCAAGCCCGCGCGCAGAATCGGGACGACGACCGGGCGGGGCTCGGCCAGGCGAGTGCCGGTGAACGTGGTGACGGGAGTCGTGATCTCCTTGTCTTCGACCGCCACCGAACGCGTGGCCTCGTAGGCCAGCAGCATGACGAGCTCTTCGGTGAGCTGGCGGAACCTGGCGGAATCGGTGCTCTGGTCACGCAGGACGCTGAGTTTGTGGGCGATGAGCGGGTGATCGGCTACATGAAGGCGCATAAGAGAAATGGTACGGAACTTTTCATCTTCACGCGTTCAACTGTGGTGAAAGGCCTTCGAAGCCGTCACAATGGGAGCATGTCATACTTCACTGAGATCCTTGCCGAAACAAGCGATGGTTTTCGTGCGCTCGATGTCGACGTTCGGGATGCCTCCGACCTCGACAGCCTCGTCGAGATGATGCAAGCCGCCGGGGCGGAAGACAGCGAATCGCTCGCGGTCATCGAGCACGAGGACGAATGGTTCGGTCTCGTGCGAGTCTGCGACAACAACGAGATCAAGGTCTTCCTGTCCGACCTGCGTGCCGTCGAGCTCAGCCCCTTCGCAGAGATCTTCGCCGACTTTCTCGATTCGCAGCCCGACGCCTATGAGGCGGAGCCGGAAGAGGAATTCGGTCTCGAGGACGACGAGACTGACGATGACGATGAAGAAGAGGAAGAGGTCGCAATGCTCGAGTTCGACGCCGACGCCGAATGGGGCGGCGATGCCGATGTCTATGCCGACCGCGGGATCCGCGCCGCCGACCTCATCGAACAGGTGGAGAAGTACCGCTCGGACCCTGCCCGCGTCGTCGCCCACATCGGGGAGACCGTCGGATTCGCCGACCAGCTCCAGGCCGCCCGCTGAGCTCACCGGAGGAGAGCGCGGAACTCGGCTTCGGCGCTCACGCGCATTTTCAGGACTGGATGGCACTCGCCCTCGCCGAGGCGGCCCTGGCCAGCGAGCATGACGATGTTCCGGTCGGAGCCGTGGTCTTCGACGCCGAGGGTTCGGTGATCGGGCGCGGTCACAATCGACGCGAAATCGATCAGGATCCGCTCGGGCATGCCGAGCTCATGGCACTGCGCAATGCCGCCGAGGCGACCGGACGGTGGCGCCTCGACGGCTGCACCCTCGTAGTCACTCTCGAGCCCTGCGCGATGTGCGCCGGTGCCGTGGTCGGGTCTCGGGCAGCGCGAGTCGTCTATGGGGCCTTCGATGAGAAGGCCGGTGCGGCAGGCTCCGTCTGGGACCTGCTGCGCGATCGTGCCGCGTTGCATCACCCAGAGGTCTACTCCGGTGTTGCGGCGAGCAGATGCCGTGGGCTGCTCAGTGATTTCTTTGCCGCGAAGCGGGGGAACCCCGAAGGCTGAGCGTGGCTGCGGCGTGAGACCAGGACAGTGGCTCAGGTCACTGCCGCTCGATTTGGACGCCGCACGGGCCTGACTGTAATGTTGTCCGCGGTGGCGTGTCCGAGCGGCCGAAGGTACAACACTCGAAATGTTGTGTAGGGAAACCTACCGTGGGTTCAAATCCCACCGCCACCGCGTTGTGCCTGAGTCGTGACATCGTTGGAAGACGATGACACGACTCAGGCTTTTTCTGTGCTCGAATCAGTCCGTCGCGATGGTTCCGATCACCGACCCCTGGGTCGTGACTCCGCCTTCGGCAACCACCTGGGTCAGCGTTCCCGACTCGGGCGCGGTCACCTCGGCGTCCACCTTGTCCACAGCCACCTCGGCGACAAGGTCGCCTGCAGCCACGGAGCTGCCGTCCTCAGCGAACCAGGTGGAGACGACGCCCTCCGTGCCCGGACTGTTCTCCGACAGCGTGGGGAAGGCGATCTCAGTCATCGGTTCACCTGCTTGAGGATCGCCTCTTTG
Organism: Brevibacterium sp.; assembly: GCA_030457025.1. Lineage (GTDB taxonomy): Bacteria > Actinomycetota > Actinomycetes > Actinomycetales > Brevibacteriaceae > Brevibacterium. Next base: position 7,003 of record JAKDSA010000069.1, read on the forward strand.
ATCCGTGCAGGAGTCGGCAAGGCTGCATACTCCAAGGGGCGAGCGTAGGGGATCGGGACATCGGGGTTGGCGACGCGCTCGATCGGGGTCTTGAGCATGCTGGGATCGTGTTCTGCGATCCTTGCCGTGATCTCCCCGGACAGGCCGAACGATTGGTAGTCTTCATCGACGATGACAAGCCGTCCCGTCTTCGACACCGACTCCAGAATCGCCTCGGTGTCCAAGGGGACGAGACTGCGAAGGTCGATGACTTCTACGTCTGTCCCATCGTCTGCCAAATCCTCGGCAACGTCGAGAGCATGGTGGACCGACAGCGACAAGGTGACGACCGTGACGTCGGCGCCCTCTCTGGCCACCGCAGCCTTGCCGATCTCGACGACATGCTCGCCCTCGGGAACCGGCCCGACGGAACGGCGGTTCTTCGCCATCCACGGCAGTCCCTGAATGCCCTTGTGGAACATGAAGACGACTGGATTGTCATCCCTGATCGCCGCTGTCATCAGGCCCGCAGCATCGGCTGGATTGCTCGGGACGACGATCTTCATGCCTGGCAGATGCGCGAATGTTCCCCATAGGCACTGGGAATGCTGCGCACCATCGGAAAGAGGTATGTGGCACCGCCGAGCTCGTCGCGCAGGGAGCGGAGTACGGGGCGGACCCGCGGCAGGATCTTCTGCATGGACGAATGCCGCCGTTGTGAGGCCGAGGGGCCCAGCAGGTACCCGTCTCCGGCCTTGCGCAGATAGCCCTCGAAGGCGAGGGTGCGCAGGAGGTGGTAGGTCGTCGGCAGAGGCAGGCCGACGATGCGCGCCAGGTGCTTGGCGGTGATGGCCTCTTCGCTCGCCGCGACGGCTTCGAGCAGGCGGAGTGCTCTCTGGACGGATCCGATCAGCGTTGGCTCAGACACGCGGGCTCTCCTCGGGACTCGGCTTCGATGCCGCTCTCGAATGTGGCCCCCATCATATCCTGCCCGGAGGCGATTCCCTACCCCGATGATGGCGGGGAGTGCGGCGTTTGCGATGATTGCGTGTGGTCAAGAGGGGCGAGCCGCCCTCGTCGATTCGCGCAGCCAGATTGTGATCGTTGACACATTATGCAAAACAGACTTAACTGGTCAGTCGGAACGGAAGTGTCTTTCCATGATGTGAAAAATAGTTTCTATGATGGCAGTGGCTTCTGCTTCTCTGCGCATGTTCAAGGCGCATGACCGTCGACGATGATGTCGGCGGTTGATCAAATCGAACAACCTGAGGTGGTCCATGAAAATGGCTGACAACGACCAAGGGCGGGATACGACAACCGCCCCCGACAGCACCGGAAGTCCGGGCTTGCTCGACAGATTCTTCGAAATCACATCGCGTGGTTCCTCGATCAAACAGGAGATTCGCGGAGGCATCGTCGCCTTCGTCGCGATGGCCTACATCGTCGTCCTCAATCCGCTCATCCTGGGCGGGTCACAGGATGTTGCCGGCAACTCACTCGACTTCGCCCAGCTGACCGCGGTCACCGGCCTCATCGCCGGAGTCATCACGATCCTCTTCGGCGTCGTCGCCAGGCTCCCGTTCGCTCTCGCCGCGGGGCTGGGGATGAACAGCTTTCTGGCAGTCTCCGTGGTCCAGGAAGTCACGTGGGTCGAGGCCATGGGACTCGTGGTCATCAACGGCGTCATCATCGTCGTCCTTGGAGCCACGGGCATCCGCACCGCGATCTTCAACGCCGTGCCCCATGCCCTGAAGGTCGCGATCACGGTCGGAATCGGCCTGTTCATCGCGTTCATCGGCTTCGTCAATTCCGGCTTCGTCACCCGCACCCCGGCAGGACCTCCCGTCCAGCTGGGCCAGAACGGATCGATCGCATCGCTGCCGACGCTGGTGTTCGTGGTGGCGCTGATCCTCATCGGCATCCTCGTCGCCCGCAATGTTCCGGGTGGAATCCTCATCGGCATCGTTGTGGCCACGATCCTTGCGATTGTCATTCAGGCTTTCGCGAATCTGGGCACCGTGGGCGATCCTGACAGCCCGGATCCGAAGGGCTGGAACCTCGCCGCACCTGAGATTCCCGGCCAGGTCGTCGCGATGCCGGACTTCGGCCTGATCGGAGCCTTCGACCTGTTCGGAGCCTTCGAGCGCATCGGTGTCCTGGCAGCCACAATGCTCGTCTTCACCCTGGTGTTCACGAACTTCTTCGACGCCATGGGCACGATGACCGGTCTCGCTCGCAGCGCGGGCCTGCAGACCTCTGATGGAATGTTCCCCCGCATCCGCGGCGCATTCATCGTCGAGGGCATCGGCGCTGTCGCCGGTGGTGGAGCATCTGCTTCGTCGAACACAGTGTTCGTCGACGCTGCGGCAGGCATCGCCGAAGGTGCGCGAACCGGACTCGCCGCCTGCGTCACCGGCGGGCTGTTCCTCCTGTCCATGTTCTTCGCCCCGCTCATCGGAGTCATTCCGATGGAGGCCGGAGCCGCAGCGCTCGTCGTCGTCGGCGCCATGATGGTCACGCAGATCCGCGAGATCGACATGAGCGACTTCCGCACCTCGCTGCCGGTGTTCCTGACCATGGTCACGATGCCGCTGACCTACTCGATCGCCAATGGAATCGGCGTCGGATTCATCTCCTGGGCCCTCATCCACGCGATGAGCAAGCGCGGCCGGGACGTTCACTGGCTGCTATGGGTCGTGTCAGCAGGATTCGTGCTGTACTTCGTTCGCGGACCGATTTCGGCTATGTTGGGTGGATGAGTGAAATGATGGGACATCTTGCTTGGGGAAAGGGCCAGATCGCACACGGCGACTGAGGACCCGTCAGTCGATGCACTGACGGGTCACCCAGTCAACCGGGTCAGCCCGTCAACTCGACACCACGTTCTTCGCTGCTGTTCGCATGGATAACCAGAAGTTTCGAAGAACGAAGCAAATGTTCTAACCATGCACTGTGCGCCGCAGAGACGAGGCGCAGGAGGTAAGTGCGATGTCTGCCCCGACAACACAACGTTCCACCGCCCAGATTTCAGTGAACTCAAGCGTTCACGAATTCGACGGGCCCCCACACACCAATGCCCTGGACTTTCTCCGCGGAGCCGGCCTCACCGCAGCCAAGGAAGGCTGCGCCGAAGGCGAATGCGGGGCCTGTGCGATCATGGTCGCCCGCCCCGACGCCGATGGGACCACCCGATGGACCTCGGTCAACTCGTGCCTGCTGCCCGCGGCGGCGCTCGATGGCCAGGAGGTCATCACGGCCGAAGGCCTCGCCGACAGTGAGAGCTTCCACCCGGTCCAGGAAGAGATGGCCGTGCGCGGCGGATCCCAATGCGGATACTGCACCCCCGGCTTCATCTGCTCCATGGCCGCCGAATACTATCGGCCCGAACGTGCCGACGACGCTGCAGCTGCCACCGGCAGCGACGCCGTCGACCACCACTGCGGCCCCAACGGCTTCGACATCCACTCCCTGTCGGGCAACCTCTGCCGCTGCACCGGCTACCGCCCCATCCGCGACGCCGCCTACGCACTGGGCCAGCCCGAACCCGGCGACACGATCGCGGCACGTCGCGAGAATCCGGCACCCGCCTCGGCGAGCACCGATATCCACCGAGCCGATACTCCCACAGGCGAGACCGGACGCTTCCGACGTCCGGCCACCCTCGCCGAGGCGCTGGATATCTTGGCAGCCGAACCCGAGGTTCTCGTCGTCGCCGGCGCGACCGACTGGAGCATCGACGTCAACATCAAGGGTGCCCGGGCGAAGTCGATGCTCGCCATCGACCGCCTGCCCGAACTGCGCGGAATCCGTCGCACTCCCGAGTACGTCGAGCTCGGAGCCGCGCACACCCTGAGCGAACTCGAACGCGAACTCGCAGGTTCGATCCCGCTGCTGGGCAAGCTGATCCCGCAGTTCGCCTCCCGACTCATCCGCAACGGCGCCACCATCGGCGGCAATCTCGGCACAGGTTCGCCGATCGGCGACACCCCACCGGCGCTCCTGGCCTTGGACGCAGCGCTCGTGCTCACCTCGGCGGCCGGGTCACGGGTCGTCGAACTCGCCGAGTACTTCACCGGATACCGGCAGACCGTGCGCGAGGCTGGTGAACTCATCACCGCGATCCGCATCCCGCTGCCGCTGTCACCCATGACCTCGTTCCAGAAGATCGCGAAGCGCCGCTTCGACGACATCTCCTCGGTCGCGATCGGCTACGCCGTGAGAGTCGAGCAGGGGATCGTGACCAAGGCCCGGATCGGTCTGGGCGGAGTCGCGGCCACCCCGCTGCGCGCCAAGGCCACCGAGGCTCTGCTCGAAGGCGCACCCTGGACGCTGGAGACCGTCCACGGCGCAGCCGAGACACTGGCTGCCGAAGGCACCCCGATGGATGATCACCGGGCGAGTGCGAAGTACCGGACCGCGATGCTGCGGTCCTCGTTGGAACGCTTCTATGCCGAACAGGAGGCAGGACGATGAGCCAGCTCTCACAACGCCCCACCGACCCCATCGTCGGTGAGAGCCACCACCACGAGTCCGCCTTCGGCCACGTCACCGGAGCAGCCCTCTACACCGATGACCTCGTCGGACGTCTCGCCGGAGTCCTCCACGCCTACCCGGTGCAGTCCACCCAAGCCCATGCGAAACTCAACAGTGTCGACATCGCGCCCGCCTACGAGGTGCCAGGGGTCGTGCGCGTGATCACCGCCGCCGACGTCCCCGGCGTCAACGACCAGGGCGTCAAACACGACGAGCCGATGCTGCCCGTCGACGAGGTGATGTTCTACGGCCAGCCCGTCGCCTGGGTCCTCGGCAACGATCTCGAAGCTGCGAAGGCCGGAGCGGCGGCCGTGAGCGTCGACTATGAACCGCTGCCCTCACTTGTCACCGTCACCGAGGCGATCGAGGCGAAGAGCTTCCACGGCGTCCAGCCCGTCATCGACAAGGGCGACGCCACCGGAGCCTTCGCCGATGCCGCTCATGTCTTCGAAGGCGAATTCGAGTTCGCCGGTCAGGAGCACTTCTACCTCGAGACCCAGGCCTCCCTGGCCCATGTCGATGAGAGCGGGCAGATCTTCGTCCAGTGCTCGACGCAGCATCCCACCGAGACGCAGGACATCGTCTCCCATGTCCTCGGGGTTCCCGCCCATGAGGTGACCGTGCAGTGCCTGCGCATGGGCGGCGGCTTCGGCGGCAAAGAGATGCAGCCACACGGCTACGCCGCGCTCGCGGCCCTCGGTGCGAAGCTGACCGGTCGTCCGGTGCGCCTGCGCCTGAACCGCACGCTCGACATCACGATGACCGGCAAACGCCACGGCTTCCACTCGGCCTGGAAGATCGGCTTCACCGCCGAGGGCAGGATACTGGCTCTTGATGCCACGCTGACCGCCGACGGCGGGTGGAGCCTCGACCTGTCCGAACCCGTGCTCACCCGCGCCATGTGCCACATCGACAACGCCTACTGGGTGCCCAACATCCGAGTGGCCGGCCGCATCGCGAAGTGCAACAAAACCTCGCAGACCGCCTTCCGCGGATTCGGCGGCCCCCAGGGCATGCTGGTGATGGAGGACATCCTCGGCCGGGTCGCCCCGAAGCTGGGGCTGACCGCCCGCGAGCTGCGACGTCGCAACTTCTATTCCGCCGGCCAGGACACTCCGTACTACCAGCCGGTGCGTCACCCCGAGAGGATGGAAGCCGCCTGGGACCAGGTCATCTCCGACGCCGAGGTGGAAGCCCGGGAAGCCGAGATCGTCCAGTTCAACGCCCGCAATGACAACGTCAAACGCGGACTCGCGATCACCCCGGTGAAATTCGGGATCTCATTCAACCTCACGGCCTTCAACCAGGGTGGCGCCCTTGTGCTCGTGTACAAGGACGGCTCCGTCCTCGTCACCCACGGCGGCACCGAAATGGGGCAGGGCCTGCACATGAAGATGCTGCAGGTCGCGGCCACGACACTCGGTGTGCCCCTGTCCACGGTCCGCCTCGCGCCCACGCGCACGGACAAGGTCCCCAACACCTCGGCGACGGCGGCGAGCTCCGGCACCGATCTCAACGGCGGTGCGGTCAAGGACGCCTGCGAGCAGATCCTCGGCCGCCTGACCCAGGTGGCAGCCGGGATCCTCGGGGCACCCGCCCACGAGGTGAGCGTGAGCCGAGGCATCGTCAGTGCACTGTCATCGAAGAAGACGGTGACCTGGGAAGAGCTCATCAACGCCGCTTACTTCCAGCGGGTCCAGCTCTCTGCCTCCGGGTTCTACCGGACCGAGGGGCTGCACTGGGATCTGTCGATCATGACCGGAGAGCCCTTCAAGTACTTCGCCTACGGTGCTGCCGTGAGCGAGGTCGAGGTCAATCGCTTCGACGGCTCCTACACACTGCGTCGCGTCGATATCGTCCATGACGTCGGCGATTCCCTGTCGCCGCTGATCGACCTCGGCCAGATCGAAGGCGGATTCGTCCAGGGTGCCGGCTGGCTGACTCTTGAGGACCTGCGCTGGGATACCTCCGACAAGCCCAGCCGAGGTCGCTTGGCCACCCAGGCCGCGAGCACGTACAAGATCCCCAGCTTCTCCGAAGCCCCGGAGGTCTTCAACGTCTCACTTTTGGACAAGGCGCACGAAGAAGGCGCCGTCTACGGTTCCAAAGCCGTGGGCGAACCACCGCTGATGCTCGCATTCTCCGTCCGCGAGGCCCTGCGGGGTGCCGTGGCGGCGTTCGGCACGAGAGGCTCCGGCTCGGAGGCCCTCGGCGAGCACGGCCCTTCGGTTGAGCTGGCCTCACCGGCGACGCCCGAGGCCGTGTTCTGGGCCATCGAATCGGTGCGCTCGCGGGCCACGAGCGGTGCTGCCGCCACCAGCGCTGCGGCGGCGACCGGCGACGCTGCGCAGGAGAATCCGGAAGGCATCAGTGTCCCATCATGACGTGGATGGACACAGCGGCCGAGCTTCGTGCTTCTCGTGTGCCGGCCGTCCTCGTCACTCTCGCTTCGGTTCGCGGGCACGCCCCGCGTGAAGCCGGAGCGAAGCTGATCGCCACCGCCGATGACCTGTATGGGACCATCGGCGGCGGCAATCTGGAGATGACGGCCGTCACCCGCGCCCGCGAGATCCTCGCTGCGGCGCTGTCGGGTTCGGAGGCTGGGTCGGGGAAGTCCGGAGAGGGCAAGCCTGCACCCGAGATGCTCACGCTGCGACTCAACGACAAAGCACCGGCCAAATACGGACGCCAATGCTGCGGCGGGGAGGTCAGCGTTCTGCTCGAACCGCTGCCCGTGCCCGCCTCGGTGGCGATCTTCGGCATCGGCAACATCGGGCTCGAACTGACCCGGATCCTGGCCCGCCACGACATCGACGTCCACGTCAGCGACTCCCGCCCCGAGCACCTTGAGTTACTCGACCGGTTGGAGCCGCCCGTGGCTGCGATTCATCGTGAGTTCGCCGTCGTCGGCGAGGAGGTGCTGAGCACGCTGCCCGCGGGCACGCACGTGCTCATCATGACCCATGACCACGCCGAGGATCTCCACCTCTGCGATGCGGCGCTGACCCGCGGCGACCTGGGCTCCATCGGGCTCATCGGCTCGAGCGCCAAATGGCAGCGGTTTCGAAAGAACCTCATCGCCGAAGGTCATGCGCCCGAGACCGTCGACACCATCGACTGCCCCATCGGACTGCCCGACCTGCCCGGAAAGCAGCCGGCGACGATCGCTCTCAGCGTCGCCGCCGACCTGCTGACCCGGATGGACTGAGACCTCAGTCAGCCCTGACTCATCACTTTTCACGTTCCAAGGAGAACCACCACCATGTTCATCTACCGCGCTCGCGTCTTCGACACCCCACGCGATCCCTTCACCGGGGGCGCTCTGCGCTCCGAATCCGATGTCGCACTTGTCGTCGATGATGGACTGATCATCGCCCGCACCGACTATGCCTCGGCTGCAGCCCAGCATCCCGACGCCGAGGTGGTCGACCTCCGTGCCGGCGTCCTCATTCCCGGCCTCATCGATACTCACGTCCACTACCCGCAGATCCGTGCCATCGGCTACCTCGGCAAACCCCTGCTCGACTGGCTCGACCACTGTGCCCTGCCCGAGGAGGCCAAACTCGGCGACGAAGCCTATGCGCAGGCCCTGGCCGGCGAATTCCTCACCGGGCTGACCTCGGCGGGGACCACCTCGGCGATGGTCTTCGGTTCGCACTTCGCCAGCGCCATGGACACCTTCTTCTCTCAGGCCGCCGAGGTGGGGCTGCGGATCACATCGGGACTGGTCACCAGCGACAGGATCCTCCCGGAACCGCTGCTGACGAGCGTGGAGCGGTCCGTGTCGCAGAGCCAGGATCTCATCGACCGATGGCATGGTGTGGGGCGCCTGCGATACGCGGTCACCCCACGCTTCTCCTTCTCCGCCGGGCAGGAGCTGCTGGCCGCCGGAGGGCAGCTGGTGGCCGACAACCCCGGCATCTGGGTGACCTCTCACCTCAATGAGAACCGTGACGAGATCGCCGGAGTGGCAGACATGTTCCCCGAAGCCCTGGACTACCTCGACACCTACGATCGGGCCGGGCTGCTGAACCGACAGACGATCCTGGCCCACAACGTCCACCCGAGCGATCGCGAACTGGCACGCATGGCAGAGGTCGGGGCCGCCTCGGCGCACTGTCCGACCTCGAACTCGAACCTGGCCAGCGGCTTCTTCCCGCTGCGCAGGCACATCGAAGCCGGGGTCCGCGTGGCGCTTGGCTCCGACGTGGGCGCAGGGACAGGCTTCTCCCTGCTCAAGGAGGGCGTCCAGGCCTACTTCATGCAGCAGCTCGACCCCTCCGGAGGGCTGCCGCTGAGCTCTGCGCACCTGCTCCACTTGGCCACCACGGCCGGCGCTGAGGCTCTCGAGCTCAGCGATGATGTGGGTGACCTGTCCGTGGGCAAGCGCTTCGATGCCGCCTACATCCAGCCGACCGCGGGTCAGCCACTGTCCGTGGGGCTTGAACATGCCAGCAGCGACGACGACGCCCTGGCGAAGATCTTCGCGATGGGAACGCCGGCCGACATTGCTCGCGTGTGGGTCGACGGAGAGCTCGTCAAGGGCTGAGCCCCGCAACAGTCTTGAAACTCAGCAACCCTCCGGGGGGGGGGGGGCCCCCCCCCGCGGGGGGGGGGGGGGCCCG
>JAKDSA010000070.1 GCA_030457025.1 Brevibacterium sp.
GGCCACGTCGCCCCCGTAGCTCAGGGGATAGAGCACCGCTCTCCTAAAGCGGGTGTCGGCAGTTCGAATCTGCCCGGGGGCGCACCATCTCACCAGCGAAAACCCTTCAGCCAAGCTCACGCACATTCACCTCCGCGTAAGAATCACGTAAACCAGTTTCAGTGCGGACCCTGTCTAACCGATCCGCAACCTCATCGAGATCATTCTCGAAGAGGGCGCTGTACACGTCGAGCGTCACCGTCGCCGAACTATGCCCAAGCATTCGCTGAACCGATAGCACTGAGGCTCCGGCACTGATCGCCATCGACGCCGCCGTGTGACGAAGTCCGTGGGGAGTCAGCTCTGGCAGACCAATGTCCTTCACAGCCCGATCGAACCACCGGTTTCGTTCGTTCCGGTTCCGCAACGGACCTCCGCGCGGAGAGGCGAAAATCGGATCAGCGGCCCCAGCCCCGGCGATGTAGGCGGCGATCTTTTCGACAAGGAACTTAGGGACGGGTACCGAGCGAATCTCATGATCTTTCGGCGGCTTCTCGATCATCCTCCCGTTGTCATCGACAATGGTCTGTTCGACATTGAGGCGACGACGCAGTGGGTCAAAATCCCGCACTCGCAACCCTGCTAGCTCGCCCCACCTGAGACCGCAGTAGGCGAGCGTGTACACGACAAGAGCTTGACGATCATCGAATGTCGCACCAGCAAGCTCCTCGACCTGACGCGGCGTTAGGAAGATTTTCGGCTTCGGCGTCGGCTTCGGGAACCGGACACCCTGACAAGGGTTACCGTGAACTCGCCGATCCCGGACAGCGGCCTCGAAAGCAGCAGACATGACGTTGATGATCTTCTTGGCCGACCGGACGGATTGCCCCGAATCCATGAGTTGCTTGGCCCACAGGGCAACGGCGGCATGATCAACGTCTGACAGTTTTATGCTTGCCCACTTCGGCCTTACGTGCGTATTGATGATTCCCTGGGTCCGATTTCTCGTAGTTACGCCAAGGTCTGAACGGGAATCAAGGTGGCGTTGGAGCCAACCGGGCACGTCAACCGCCCCGCGCTCAGCGGCGATATAGGAGCCCCGGGCAATTTCCGTTTCCACCGAATGGAGAAATTTCTGGGCGTCGGCTTTGAGCCGGTAGGTTTTCGCTCGATGCCTGCCACTCGGGTCCTTATAACGAACCTGCCAGGTACCATTCTTAGTCTTCTGAATACTCGCCACGCCTCACCCTCCGACCTTGGCGGCTTCTAACAGTGCCTCGTCAGCAGAATCCACTGCGCGCCGAACTGAATCCGCGTGCGGAGTTGTCGCTTGATCTTCCAGGTACGCTAAGGCGCGCTCCCGGTCAGCCCGCAGGTGATCGACGAACCTTGAAAGAGTTTCTAGAGCTGCTGTGACTGTTCCAACTTGGTCCTTAACCCGCTCCGCATTGGAATCGAGGTCGCGCAATAGCAGGTGGACGTCGTCAGGCGCCGCCATGGCCTCCACACTCATTCCAAGTACCTGAGCAATAAGATACGCCTCCCCCAAACGCACATCACGCTCACCGAGCTCGATTCGAGAGATGATCGCCTGCCGAGCCTCGCCCCACCCACGCTTCTTCACCTCATCAGCTAACTCCGTTTGCGACATTCGACGCTCTCGGCGTCCGCGCTTCATCGCTGCAAGAAATTGCTGGTCAGCGGCACTTCGGCCGTCCTGGTGGTCTGTCATAAGTACCACAATACGTGCCACCCACTCTCGTGCGCTACTCCAACTCGTAGTAGACAATCGCCAGCTGCAACCCTTGCTCGTGGTATTGTGGTACCGGAAGCTACTACAGAAGGAGGTATCCGTGAGCGATAGACCCACTCAAATGCAGGCCCGTGAAGCGACTAAACGGGACTGGCATGACACCCTCACGATCCGGCAGGTGGTGGAGGAGTACGGCATTCCGGAGAACACATTGCGGTGGTGGCGGAAGAACGGAGGCGGCCCCGACGAATTCCCTACCGGCTTCACTGTTGGACGCTCGGTTCGTTACCGACGTGACGACATCGACAACTGGTTTCAGACACAGTACGAGCGTGCTGCCTCCAACGTGTCTTGACCGGAAGCGAACGGCTGGAGACAAAGTAGGGCGGCGGTCAATTGAGCCGACCACCGCCCCGTTGGAATCTAATACTCCTGCGAGCACTGGGCCGCTACCCGGCTCGCTTGAATGCCCCGCATATCAAAGGACACTGCTATGCACTACGGTACCAAGCGCCCTGCGCACGACAGAAGCGATGTGACACCAGATCATGTGACATGCCATCCACTGATGGGGCCCGAGCTTTCGAGACGAGAAGGCTCATCATGACATGGGCGAAATACGGCACTGAGTACTTCGACAAGCTGGTGGCGATGCTAGTGGATGCTGGCGTCTCGGAGGCCCTGGAGGATGCCTGCGTTCGCACTGCCGCCGAGGTTCATCATTATTGTTTCAGCCGCCTCAGTATGAGCGCGGTTCAGCAGGATGCAATCTCTATTCAGAAGAGGTTCTTAGCGCATGCTTGCTCTTCTCCACTGCGAGACGATGCAGCCAAAGAGCTAGTGAGGAGCGGCGTTTGGCGCGACACCGGTAATGGTTATGAGGTCGTGCACGGGAGATTCGACATTAAGAGCGGTATTACAAGCCAAGAGGTTCGGCGTGGGAACAACCGCAAGAGCCAGCAGACTGCCAGAGACAAGAAGCGTGCCAAGGCGGCGAAGGAAAACTCATGACCTATTCGACTGTCCGTCGCCTAACTGACGAGGAGCACGGAACCGTCAATGCCGCGCTCACCTCGTACGCCGATGAGATCGAAGACTCGTCTGAAGCGCAGGGCGTGCGCAACTTAGCTGAAGTGATTATCACCAGTGACGTATGCCTCTACTCGAAAACCGGAAGGCCCCGGAACCCGGTCCCGCCGGGCACGTCCGATGATCGCGGTCGTGTGGCCGAACAGGAAAAGGAGAGCAACCATGACTGATATGCCGACCGAGGTCCGCGACCTTATCGACAACGGACTTACCGACATTCCCGAGAGCGAACTGATAGGCGAAGACCTTTTAATCGAGGAGATAGCAACTCTCGCCACAGCGCCTTCCAAATGGCCTCGCCGCCCCAGCACCGAGAGGAGAGACGAGCTGGCCAGAAGCTACCGCCGCAAGCGCCATGTCCAGGTGATCGACGACGCATTGCTCGATCACCTTAAGGGTCTCCGCGTCCAGCGCGATGAGGTCGAACACACCATCAATCTGCTGCTGACCTACGCACGCACCGTGCCCGCTCGCGACCGCAAGTACCCGCTGCGGGAACTTGCTGAGGCGAGCGGCATCCCCATCTCGTCCATCAGGGATCGAATCTCCGAGCCTGAAATGGAGGAGATCGATACTCTCCTGAACCTCGACGACGACCGACTGTCCCGACTGATCGATGAACGCAATAAGAAGGAAGGCAAAGAAGTATGAGCGCAAATAGGTGTGTACGTTGCCGCCGGACAGTTCCCGCAGTTCCAACGGGATGGAACGGTGAATGGAAGTTGGGAATCCTCAAAAGTGTCATTTGTCCGGACTGTCAGAGCGTTGAGGAGAACATCGAAGCCGAAATCAACGAGGCCACCTTGAGCTATGTGTCGAAAGATGGAAAGCCCGCTAGCGTCCCGAAGACCGGTCGGGACTGATGCAAGGATCGGTGACAGTTTGAGTGTCAAGCTGCGAGTGCAGCTGGCTCTATGATTGCTTCGTACTCAATCGGTGTCAAACGACCCAACCGAGCTTGTCGACGACGTCGGTGATACGTCCGCTCGATCCACTTCACAATCGCGATCCTCAACTGGTCTCTCGTAGCCCATCGACGGCGGTCGAGAACGTTCTTCTGCAGGAGGGCGAAGAAGCTCTCCATCGCTGCGTTGTCGCCCGCTGCGCCGACTCTGCCCATCGACCCGGTGATACTGTGACGGGCCAGGGCGCGAGTGAATTCCTTCGACCGGAATTGTGATCCTCTGTCGCTATGCGTCACGCATCCGGCCACGTCACCGCCCCTGCGGGCCACGGCCATCTCGAGGGCATCAACAGCCAGTCGGGCCTTCATCCGCGAGCTGATCGAATAGCCCACAATCCGGCCCGAGTAAGCGTCCTTGACCGCGCACAAGTAGAGTTTGCCTTCACCGGTGTGATGCTCCGAGATGTCGGTCAACCACAGCTGGTTCACCGCATCTGCTGTGAACTCGTGCCTAGTCCGACCGTCGGCATCGACAACCGCACACAGATCGTCGTGAACGGGTGGTCCCGGCCTCTTCCCGTTCTTGGCCCGGCCCTTGCCGAAGGCGGAGAACCAGGCGTTGCCTGAACACAGTCGCCATGCGGTGCGCACTGCCATGGGCTGGCCATTCGCTTCGGCTTCGTCGGCGAGGTACCGGTACCCGAACTCAGGGTCATCACGGTGGGCGTCGAATAAGGCGTTGGCCCGATACGCCTCGATGACATCGGCCTCAGGAACAGGCGCGGCCAGCCACCGGTAGTAGGGCTGGCGGGAGAGCTTCAGTACCCGGCACGACACCGCGACGGGGATCCCGTCGGCGGCGAGCTCTCTCACGAGCGGGTAGAGCCTTTTGACGGCAGATTCGCCTGTGACAGATACGCGGCCGCGCGGCGCAGAACCTCGTTCTCCTGCTCAAGCAATCGTGTCCGGCGCCGTAGCTCTCGTAGTTCTGCTGATTCGTCGGTGGTGTTGCCGGGTTTGTTGCCGGCATCAATCTCGGCTTGGCGGAGCCATTTGTTGATGGTGCCTTCGTGGACGCCGAAGTCCTTGGCGATCTGGGCGATGGTCGTGTTCTTGTCGCGGCCCATCACGACGCGGACGACGTCGTCGCGGAACTCTTGCGGGTAGGGCTGTGGCATGGTGTCAATCCTTCCAGACTTGCCTTCAAACAAGCCAGATTAGATGTCACCTAGCCCTGCATCAGTCCCGTCGTTCGGAAGACGGGAACTGAGGTGTGAGCAGCGATGACTACACCTACCTCGCCCTTTGGTCACCGGACGACCAGGAACACGTCGGCACCGTCGCGGAATTCCCATCCCTGTCCTGGCTAGACTCTGATCCACGCGAAGCCTTGGATGGCATCCAGAACCTCGTGGCCGAGGTTTTGGCGGAGATGACCCAAACCGGGGAGGAGCCACCCACTCCAGGCGTCCGTTAGACGGACGTCGAACGGACACTCACCTGCAGCCAGCGCTGCACCGGTTGCTCGTGTTCGTAAGTGTGAGCTTCAACTATGAGTGGCGGTGTTTTTGCAGTGCTGTGTGGCGGTCAGTGACCAACTGCCATGGCTAGGAAGCGTTGTTCTCGGCCGATCTCATACCTGATCTCCTGAACGGTTCCAGGTAAGAGTATCGAGTGTGCCGACAATTGTCGTTTACGGCTGTACTCCTAGCGAAACACGCGGCGGCCGATCTACCTTTCAGTGCTAAGTCGTGCAAACGTGGAATGCAGGTTCCAAAAAATCGTGGAAGGCAAAGGAGCTCCAAGAGCCGCGGCCTCTAAACCTTGATCCACCGATGCAAGTAGCCGGATCAGGCCGTGCGTGGAATGGAAATACCCCTTCTGAACTGGGAAAATGGTGATGTTCTAAGTCTCCATATCCCGCTCAGAAAGGGGCACCTCTCAGGTGCTATTCAATCACACGCCCACGGCCGTGTCTCATTCGTTCGATGACGAGAATCTCACCGCTGCCACCGGGCTCGTCCCGATCATGGCCCTGGCCCAGAACGCCGGCTTGCCAGACCTTGCCGAAGACCGTCTGACCGTGACCACCACCGGGGCCGATAAGGGCGCGAATCCGGCAGCGAAGCTGGCCACGCTGGTTGCGGGAATGGCTGCCGGGGCCGACTCGATCGATGACATGAACATTCTCCGCCACGGCGGCATGAAACACCTCTTCGACCGCGTCTATGCCCCTTCGACTTTGGGTTCGTTCCTCCGCTCGTTCGCCTTCGGCCACGTGAGACAACTCGACGCCATCTCCTCCCGCTTCCTGACCAATCTCAATGAACACACGCGTCTGCTGCCCGCCAGTCAGGAGAACGCGCAATCATCGACAGTCTTCGTCGATGTCGACGACACTGTCATCGACGTTCACTCTGCGAGGAAGCAGGGAGCTGGGTTCGGCTACCAGGGCAGTCGCGGCCTCAACGCGCTATTGGCTACCGCGTCAACCAGCAGCTCCAACCAGCTCATTGTGGGCCAGCGCCTGCGTAAAGGCTCGACTTCGTCAGCACGTGGTGCTGACAAGTTCGTCTCCGACGCTCTGGCCACCACCAAACGCATCAACCCTGGTGCTGCGGTGCTCGTTCGCGCTGATTCGGCGTACTACTCCTCGACCGTAACCAAAGCCGCCCACGACGCCGGGGCTCATGTGTCGATCACGGTGCGCATGGACAAGAGGGTCAAAGCAGCGATCGGAACAATCAGCGACGACGCATGGACCGGCATCGAGTATCCCGATGCGATCTATGACGAAGACACCGGAACCTGGATTTCGAAGGCTGAAGTCGCTGAAGTCCCATTCACCGCGTTCACCTCGAAGAAGAAGTCCCTGCAAACTACGGGCCGTCTGGTGGTGAGACGCATCCCTGAACTCAACGAGACCAAACGCGCTGCCGGACAAGACGCTTTGTTCGATCTGTTCCGGTACCACGCGTTCTTCACCACCGTCGATCACGATTATTTCGACACCGTTGTTGCTGATCAAGTCCACCGTAAGCATGCGATCATCGAGCAGATCAATGCGGAGCTGAAGAACGGTGCCCTGGCACATATGCCCTCCGGAGTGTTCAACGCCAACGCTGCCTGGGTGACGATCACAGCACTGACTCACAACCTGCTGCGGGCCGCCGCCGGACTCATCGGCGGACGGATGACCAAAGTGCGCGCCCAGACGCTGCGGACACGGATCATCAGCATCCCGGCCCGGATCGCTCATCGAGCCAGGAAACTGATCCTGCACCTGCCTACGAAATGGCCATGGATGAAGGAATTCTCCCGGTTATGGCAAGCAGTGCTGAGTCCTCCCAGACAAGTGGCGGCCTGATCAATCCGCCCTTGAAAGGGCTTCGAGGCCAGGGTCAAGGAGGAGATCCTGGAAACATGTGCGTGGACGAGACCGGTGCGAGACCGGGAGCGATACCTTCTGCCCTCTCACAGAGTTCAGACTCTAATCCGAGCGAACCCTCTGGCATCAAGTAAATCGGTGGATCAAGGCTAAATAGGTCAGATGCACGAGCCAGCCGTCCCGATACGAGTCGATCAGATCGGAGAGGCCGGAATGGTCCAGCTTCAGCTTTGTGCCTTCGGGAACGGGCGAAACCTCCCAGGAGACTTCCGAGGTTGGCTCATCCGGGAACGCCCACGAATAGCGCAAGGCTCGCTCAGTTTCGAAGTCTAAGACTGACGAACTGCACTTATAGCCGTCCCCATGATCCACGTCGAAGGACGCTTCTGGGGCAACTGTGCCTTGCGCGAGCTTTCCCAACCATTGCTTGAGATGAGTCTCCTCTGTCAATAGACTCCACGTCCTTGTGGGTGACACAGCGATAGTCCACTCAAGACTCAACAGAGAATTGGTTGCTTGCAGGCTGGTGAGCGGCATAAGCCCCACTATGCCACGGTGGACTGTCACGTGACAGAGCCTGCAGTCGAAAACGGACGTATACGGGACGGGTATAGCGGCTCTTCATAAATAGGGCGGTGCAGAGGACCTTGACCGCGGGGCGAAAGAGTACGGGACCTTGGATGCAATGATGTAGGTGTTCAAGACTCCATCACGACCCAAGGCCCCTCGTGTACAACTTTACCCCGCCCTGCCTCGACACCACACTCTCCCTGACTGGTCTCGGGCTCACCGCGATCGGACAACACCACACCGGCAGGCACCTGACTGTGCTATGCCTGCTCACCAGCCAAGACGATTCCTGCCCAGACTGCCAGCAGCGCGGACTCGTGCGGGCAACGAGGATCCGCAAACTCATCCATCCACCCATCGGGCTGACATCGGTGACGCTGGCTATTCGTATCCGCACCTTCACCTGCTCCAGCTGCCACCAACGGTGGTCCCAACCGCCGACGCGGGCCTGTGTGGGCCGGTCGAAGCTGTCCCGTACTGCCCGTTTTTGGGCGCTGAAGTCGGTCGTCATCGACAAGATGAGCATCCACGTCATCGCGAAGAACCTTGCCACCTCGTGGAACACCGTCTGTACTGCGGTCCTCGACCTCGGCCGCAAGCTCCTCATCGCCGATGCCTCCCGGCTTGATGGTGTGTCCACGATCGGCGTCGATGAGCACTGCTGGTCCCATCGCGGCGTCGACCGGTGGGTGACTGTCATCGTTGATCTCACGTCCCAGCCGGCACGTTTGCTCGACATCGTCCCCGGCCGCTCGGCTGAGGCCTTCGGCGACTGGCTGCGAAGCCAACCCGATGACTTCCAAAATGGTATCGAGCACGTCGCGATGGATGCCTTCGCCGGCTACAAGAAAGCCGCCACCGACGCCCTGCCGGAAGCCACGACGGTCATGGACCCGTTCCATGTTGTCGCTCTTGTCGGAACGAAACTTGATGAGACCAGGAGGCGGCTGCAGACCGAGATCCATGGACGTCGGGGCCGGACTGGTGATGATCTGTACGGGATTCGAAAAACGATCCGCACCAGGGTTGGGCTCCTGACTGACAAGCAGAAACACCGGCTCAACAGTGTCTTCGCCGCTGACAACCATGCTGCTTTGGTGGTGTGTTGGCAGTTCTACCAAGACACGATCAAGGCCTATGCCGCCTCGCCGAAGAAGGGCAAGGCGGTCATGGCCAAGCTCATCGACACACTGGCATCAACGATCCCGGATGAGCTGAAGGAGCTACGCAGCCTGCGGACGACTTTCCAGCGCAGGCGGGCCGATATTCTGGCGTATTTTGATCATCCGGGAACCTCGAATGGGCCTACTGAGGCGTTGAATGGAAGGCTGGAGCATCTGCGCGGTATCGCGTTGGGGTTCCGCAACCGGAGCAACTACCTCATTCGGTCGTTACTCCATGCCGGTGGAATGGACAGGCTCCTACAGCCCTATTTATGAAGAGCCGGGCGAGTTCGCGTGCGCGCCCGTGATGGGGGAGCTGACATCAGCGGGCGCGGTTCCTGGATCGAGGGTTCTTTCAGCGATTCCCATCGAATCCCGAGGAACCGCACTCGTGTCCTGCGACACGCCAACCCAGGCCCCCGAATCTCCAGGTCACACCGCTACACGGCAACCTTCCCGGGGCCCTGGGTGTGTCTGTGACGGCGTTCTGGTAAATTCGGGTCGTACCGAGGGGCGCCCCGTCAAGGGGCTGAGATACCACTGGACGTTGTCAGCGTGGTGACCCTAGAACCTGATCCGGATCATGCCGGCGAAGGGACTGGTCTAGCAGAGCTTCTTTCCTTCGCTGGCCTCCACACTAGGAGGTCACAGTGTCTCATTCTGTTGTCGTTCCTGACACTTTCTCATTTGACACGCACCCAAGGGCCGCGGTCATTTCTGTCCTCATCAAAGACGACCATGTCCTCTTGGTGCGACGTGCAAACCCTCCCGATGCAGGATTCTGGGGATTCCCGGGCGGGAAGATCGAATTCGGAGAAACAATCGCCCAAGCCGCCGAACGCGAACTCCGCGAAGAAACCAGCATCATCAGTGAGGCCACCGGTGTCTTGACCTGCCTTGACGCGTTCAGCCGCGACGAGAAAAGACCACTAGTCAGTCATTTCGTGCTCGTCGCCGTGCTCTGCCGGTGGCGCTCGGGGCAACCCCACGCTGGCGATGATGCCCTCGAAGCACGCTGGTTCGCCCTCGACGAGGTTGACGAAGCCCGGCTGACCCTGAGCAAGGATGTCGCCGAGGTCGCCCGGTACGCCGCCACACAGCAGCGGAAGGAAGTGCGCGCATGACGATCAAGAACGTCCTGTCCATCGCGGGAACCGACCCCACCGGTGGAGCAGGCATCCACGCCGATCTCAAAGCTTTCTCCGCGATGGGCGCCTACGGCATGGCAGCGATCACCGCGGTCGTGGCACAGAACACGCGCGGTGTACGCTCGTTCGTGCCCCTAGATCCGTCATTCGTTGGTGAGCAGATCGATGCAGTGTTCAACGATGTGCGTGTCGAAGCGGTGAAGATCGGTATGGTCGCCAACGCCGCCATCGCCGAGGTCATCGCCGAGCGCTTGCACCACCATGAAGCCGAGACCGTGGTCCTAGATCCGGTGATGGTCGCCAAGAGCGGCCACAGGCTGTTAGACGACGATGCGGTGGCTGCAATCCGGGACACCCTCGTGCCGCTGGCCACGGTCATCACCCCGAATCTTCCCGAAGCCGCCGTGCTCCTCGATACCGAGGATGTCACCAATCTGCGGCAGATGGAGGACCAGGCCACCCAGCTGCGTGGACTGAGCTGTCAATGGGCTCTGCTCAAAGGCGGGCACCTCACGAGCGAGACGGTCAGTGTCGACTACCTCGCCGGCCCCGACGGGATCTCCACATACTCGTCTCCCCGCGTCTGGACCCTCAACGACCACGGCACCGGTTGCACCTTGTCGTCGGCAATCACTGCGCTGTTGCCCGGCCACTCTGTGCCCGAAAGTGTGGACCCGGCAAAGACCTACCTGCAAGACGCTCTGGTTGCCAGCGACCGCCTCAACGTCGGTCAAGGTCATGGTCCTTTGCACCATTTCCACCAGTTCTGGCCGCGCGGGTAGGGATGCAGGGCAGCCCCGCCTCGTTCCGCGCGATCGGGGGCCAACCACTTCGACTCATGAAAGAAGACGTAACTATGACGCGAAAGATGTTTCTCGCCGGCCCGTTCAAAGCTCTCGTCGACTCCGACACCCATGTGATGGGCGATGCCGAGATCGACAAGTACACCTCGATCATCGACTTCTTCGAAGCCCAGGGGTGGGATGTGCACTGCGCCCACCGCAGAGAGAGCTGGGGTCGTGAGTTCATGGAACCCAGCGAGTGTACACGCATCGACTACACGGAGATCGCCGCCTGCGATGTCTTCGTCGCGTTCCCCGGCGCACCCGCATCTCCGGGCACGCACATCGAGATCGGGTGGGCCTCAGCCTGGAACAAACCCATCGTCCTGCTCCTCGAAGAGAAAGCTGAGTACGCGTTCCTCGTCCGGGGCCTCTCAGCGGTCGCCAACGTTGAGAAGATCATCATCGATCCCGAGCAGCCCACCGCGCCACGCATCCTCGCTGCGATCGAGCACGTGCAGGTAGGAGTCGTCAATGAAGCCTGAGTATCCCGACCTCCACACGCTCTACCTGGATTCGCTGCGACAGGTCTACACCGGGTTCGAATACCAGAACAGTCCCCGCGGGCAGGACGAACGCGAAATCATCGGCTTCACCGCGCGCCTGGCCAACCCCACCCGGCGATATTGCTTGGCGCGGTCGCGTCGGCAGAACATCATCTTCAACTACGCCGAAGCACTGTGGTACCTCTCGGGGAAGAACGACCTCGACTTCATCCGCACCTACGCGCCCTCGATGAGTCAGTACAGTCCCGACGGTCTCAGCCTGCCGGGCACCGGATATGGTCCCAAACTGCTCAGACACGTCGGCGGCGAGACTGCGATCGGACGGATCGTGAACATCCTCAACGACGATGACCCTGCGAGCAAACGTGCCGTCCTGCAGATCTTCGACGACTCCGAAGACATCTACCGGCGCAACATCGACGTCTCCTGCACGCTAGCTCTCCAGCTATTGCGCCGTGACGACCGTTTGCACATGGTCGCGTTTATGCGCGCCAACGATGCGTACATGGGACTGCTCAACGACACGTTCTCCTTCACGTTCGTCCAAGAATTCCTCGCCTCGATGCTGGGACTGACTCCGGGCGTGTACATCCACAACGTCGGCTCGATCCACATCTACGAAAAAGACCTCACCAAGGTGGACAGCCTCCTCGACGGTGATGACCAGACAATCGTGGAGGAACCCACCACACTTCCACAACTACCCTCGGGAGTGAGCCTGGACCAGGTGCATCAAGTTCTGGACTTGGAGCAGTCGATCCGTGCAGACAGGCTCCCAGGCCGCGCACTGGCGACCGTTGACCTTCCAGAAGCGTGGGTCGACATTGTCCGCCTGTTCTGGATCCACCGGCAACTCCAATGTCAGCGACCAGTCGACCCATCGATTATCGTCGACCTTCATCCCCTCCACCGGGGGCTGGTCGTGAATCGATGGCCCAGTATCGAAAACGCGAGCGTGGGGGCGGTGCGGCAGTGACGACATCATGGACGACTCCGGCAGTATCAGCAGGGTTCGATGCCTACGACGACTATGTCGAAACCCGACTGGCCTACACCCCGCTCGTCAACGACCTCCGAACTACCTGCGGCCGAGAGGCGATCGTGCTCGATTATGGGTGCGGCAGCGGAAAAGTCTCACGACGCCTCCTCGACGCCGAGGCCGCAGCGCAGGTCGTCGGTGTCGATATCAGCACCGACATGATCACCCTCGCCCAGGTGCAGTCCCCGCAACCGGCGGCGCGATTCCACACCATCGACAGCGGCCACGTACCATACCCTGACGACACATTCGATGCGGTCGTGTGCTGCTTCGTATTCATCAACGTGCCCACACGCGAGGAACTGAGAGCTATCGCCCGCGAACTCGCCCGAGTGCTCACGCCGACCGGCACGCTCTTCATCGTCGACAGCAACCCGGCGGCCACAGGAATACCGTTCCCGACCTTCCGCAGTGGCGAGCCCGGCAGATGCTACCGCGACGGAGACGAACGCAGAGTCAGCTTGCAGATCCCAGGCACTGGGGTCCTCGAGCTTGTCGACCGGCACTGGTTCATCAGCACCTACGAGGCGGTGCTGAACGAGGCCGGTTTCACAGTGGACCAGGTCACCGACCGCGGAGCACAATCGGTGGAGGACGTCGGCATGCAGTCGCCAATCGACCATCCACCGTTCATGCAGATCACAGCCCACCTCGCGGCGGCCTCCGAGTCCGCGATCGGGGCTGGGCAGATGACATGCCGCCGTTCCTATCCGAAACCGGCGACGCTGGCGGCAGTGGTCTGGGAAGGGCGAGTACTTCTCATCCGTCGGGCCCATATGCCCGATGCTGGACGCTGGGCATTCCCCGGGGGAAAGATCGAACTTGGTGAGACCCTGACCGTCGCGACCGTGCGCGAACTCGCCGAGGAAACAGGAGTGCATGCCACACCCGGGGATGTCTTCGATGCTGTCGACGTCATCGATGCCGACCACGATCTGCATTATGTTCTGATCGCGGTCCTCTGCCGATGGGAACGGGGGGAACTGGTCTCGGGCGATGATGCGCTTGAGGCGGCGTGGTTCACTCTCGAGGATATGGATGCGATACCGGTGGCGCAAACATTCGATGTCCGCGCTATTGCCGAAACCGCGCTCGAGCTGGAGCGCGAGCAACAAGAGCGTCCAAAATAAGACAGACAAAACGAGAAGCCAGAATGCCCAATTGTCGGATAGCCGTGATTGATTTCCGGTGTTCTGTGACATTGCTTCCAGTGACAAAGAACCGGGGGCCGAGACCGGCTTGCGGAGAGGGTGGCTTCCGTGATGTGATGGGCGCGTGACACGGGGTGCCGCCCGTTCCAGCTTTCGAGCATGGGACGCGGTCGGCTGAGATGACACCCGTTGAACCTGATCCAGTTTGCACTGGCGAAGGGAATGTCCGGACTTGCACCCGCCGGCAACGTTGGCGGTGTCGGCGCATCATGAGAGGGGCTTCGCCCCCTTCTGGCGCGCACGGGTTGCCTTCGCCTCGACATCGAGAGGCATAAATATGGCACACGCTATTCTCCCACTGACCGAGCAGATCGTCCTGGTCACCGGAGGCGCTCGCGGGCTTGGAGCTGCGATCACTCGCGCGTTTCTGGCCCAGGGTACGCGAGTGGTGATCAATTACCGCTCCTCCCAGGACGCCGCGGAGGACCTCGCCACCGACTATCCGGAACAGGCAGTCGCGATTCGGGCTGATGTCCGAGACCGCAGGCAGGTCAACGCGCTCGTCACTGAGGCTGCAGAACGCTTTGGTGGTCCGATCACCACGGTCGTGAACAATGCCCTGGCCGACTTCTCCTTCAATGGCGAGGCTCGCTCCCACGCGGACCAGGTCTCCTACGAGGAGATCGCCGCACAGTTTGCTGGCTCAGTGCAGGGGCCCCTCAACGTCATCCAGGCAACGCTTCCTGGCATGGTCGAAGGCGGATTCGGGCGGATCATCAATATCGGAACCAATCTTTTCCAGCACCCTGTCGTGCCCTACCACGACTACACCGCGGCGAAGGCGGCGCTGTTGTCGTTGACCCGGACCTTCGCGAACGATCTTGGCCCGCAGGACATCACGGTGAACATGGTCTCCGGGGGACTGCTGCAAACCACGGATGCTTCGGCAGAAACTCCTGAAGCGGTCTTCGAGGGCATCGCCGCGGGCACGCCGCTGCGTGTCGTGACCACCCCAGAACAGCTCGCCGACCCAGTCGTGTTTTTCGCTTCGCCGTCGGCCAGGGGTGTGACAGGGCAAAACCTCATCGTTGATGGCGGGCTCGTCAAGGGGTGAGCAGATTGGCACGTAAACAAGCTCATCTCAACCTTTTCATCCATGGCGCCGGTCATCACGGCGCTGCCTGGCGGGCACCAGACTCCTCCGCTGAACGACTGACGGAGGGCGTGAACCCCTGGAAGTGGACACGTCAATGTGTACTATCAGGCGGCAAGATCCATCATAGATGCACAATCAAACTCGAAGTCAACCGGTGCTCGATAACCCAGACCCGAATGCCTGCGCCTCGAGTTGTAGCGAATCAACCACCGGAACACCTCACGCCGACATTGAGCCGCCGTGTCCCACCGCTTCGCGCCCTGTAGCGTCTCCCGCTTCAGAGCCGCGTTCACCGACTCCGCCAGAGCATTGTCAGCACTCGACCCGATCCTGCCCATCGACTGGACCACACCTAACCGGCGACACGTCGCCTGGAACGCCGAGGACGTATATTGACGACCATGATCCGAGTGGAAAATCGTATCGTTGAGTGTTTCTCTGTCGTTTACTGCACTGTACAGCGCGTCTTCGACGAGGCTGGTACGCATATGATCAGCGATCGACCAGCCCACGATCCGCTTCGAACACACATCGATGACCGTGGCTAAATATAAGAACTTCCCCTCCGTCCCGTATGGCAAATACGTGATGTCGCCAACGTAGGTTGTGCCTACCTCGGCGGCCGTGAAGTCCCTCTTGACCAGGTCCGCGAAGACCTGCGCACCAGGATCCTTGACCGTGGTGATGTGAGGTTTGCGCAGATGCACGCCGACGATGTTGTTCGCCCGCATCAGCCGGGCGACCCGTTTATGGTTGACCGGCCCGTCGACGTCCGGGTCCTCGGCGAGCTCGACCGTCATTCGCCGGTATCCGTACGTGTGGTCCCATTCCTCGTGATGGTCCCGGATCCTCTCCACCAGCGCCTCGTCGGCAGCCTGGCGGGCGACCCTCGCCGACTGAGTTGCCCGCCATTTGTAATAACTTGAGCGCTGGATGCCCAGCACTGCACACATCCGCTTCACCTCGTAGGTGCCACGGTAGTCATCAACGAACTGGAAGCGGATCACCAGCTCGTCTCTGCCGCGAAATATTTCGTGGCCTTGCGCAGAATCGCCCGTTCCTCGGCTAACTGATCGTTCTCGGCTCGTAGACGCTTCTGTCGCTCGAGCAGGTCCGCGTTTTCCACCCGCAGACGGGCGATCTCGTCCTCGGTTGTCTCTGGGTGATCAGCCGACCCTGTCGGCACCGCTCCAGCGGCTTTGCGCGACTGGTACACCCACGTCTTGACTGCTCCCCTGGAGACGCCGAGGTCGGCAGCGACTTGGGTATAGGACATGTCCGGATGAGTCTCGTACAGCTCGACGGCGTCGGCTTTGAACTCATCGGAGTACTTCTTCTTCGGCATGGTTTCTACTCGCATTCTCCGGCCCATTATGGGCC
>JAKDSA010000071.1 GCA_030457025.1 Brevibacterium sp.
ATATCGTCCGTATCGGCTCCGAGCTCTGGTGGCGCGGAGCGCACGGGTGGGCGGACCCCGTTGAAGTTGACGGGGAACGCTACCTGCCGCATCGGTCCGGCGGTGGGATGATCGACGGTCTGGACCATGCCCAGCGCCTCCGTCTGCGGATCCGCATAGACCTCGTCGAGGTGCTTGATGGGCGCCGCCGGGATGCCTGCGGCGGAGAACAGTTCGCACCACTCGTCGACCGACTTCGTCCGCAGCGTCGCCGAGAGTTCCGCATTGACGTAGTCACGGTGGACCAGCCGGCCCGTATTGGCGGCGATCCGTTCGTCTTCGCCCAGGTCAGACCGGTCGACGGCGACGCATAGTCGCTGCCACAGAGAGTCGTTGCCGATGGCGATGACGAAGTAGTCATCGGCGGCCGGGTAGGCCTGGTAGGGCACGAGGTTGGGGTGCCCGGAGCCAAGCGCGTGCGGGCGTTTCCCGTCGGCGAAGTAGTTCGTCGCCCAGTTCACGTGCAGAGCCAGCTGACCTTCGTAGAGCGAGGTCGTCACATACTGGCCTTTGCCTGTGCGACTGCGTTCGAAGAGCGCGGAAACGATGCCGATGATCCCGAACAGACCGGCCCCCAGGTCGCCCATTGCGAATCCGGCTTTCATCGGTGGCCCTCCGGCCTCGCCGGTCAGAGACATCAGTCCGCCGCGGGCTTGGGCGACCATGTCGTAGCCGGGTTCGTCGCGCATCGGCCCGTGGTCTCCGTAGGCGGAGATGTGGAGGATGACGAGGTGCGGGAACTTCGCGGAGAGCTCCTTGTAATCGAAGATCGTCTGCAGGGAGCTGCCTGGTCGGAAATTCTCGACGAGCACATCGGCCTCGGCCAACAGCTCGTAAACCTGGAACTGACCGTGCTCGGACTTGAGATCGATGGTCACGGACTTCTTGCTGTGGTTGGCCGCATGGAAGTACGTCGCGTCGGCACCGACCGTCGGAGGCCCCCAAGCTCGGGTGGGATCTCCTCCATTCGGGTGTTCGACCTTG
This sequence comes from Brevibacterium sp., assembly GCA_030457025.1. Classification (GTDB taxonomy): domain Bacteria; phylum Actinomycetota; class Actinomycetes; order Actinomycetales; family Brevibacteriaceae; genus Brevibacterium. The sequence goes on from JAKDSA010000071.1 coordinate 1,024, forward strand.
ATGACTTCGGCGCCGAGGTCGGCCAGCGACATCGTGGCATAGGGCCCGGCGAGGATCTTCGAGAGATCGATGACGCGAACCCCGGCGAGAGGGCCGGTGAATTCTTCTGCTGTGGTGCTCACTTGGTGCTCCGGTGGTTCGTGCGGCTTCAAGCCACTGGTGTCGGGGTGGACGCGGCGACTGAGTCGCGGGACACGCGCGTCCCGTCGACGATGTCCTCGAAATGCGGCAGGAGTCGCGCCACGGTGGTGTCGTCGCGGACGATGTTGGCTGCGATGAAGGCCTTTGCCGCGAGTAGTTTGCGATAGTCTTCGTCGCGAGTGGCTTCAGCCTCCGCCTGTTCCAGGAGCAGTGTGCCCATGATGAGCTGGGCCAGTTCATCGGCATAGTTGCCGATGAGCGCCTCGGCCACGGGCTTCTCGGCCGACAGCAGCCCATCTCCGCGTGCGACGATCGCGCTCCAGCGATCAAGGAGCTCACGGACCTCGGGGCCCGCCTCAGCGAGGGTGAGGGAATCGAGCTTTCCGGACATCGTCTGTGCCAACAGACGGTGCGTGTCCTGCTTGCGCATGCAACGCAGCACGTCGAGGGCGATGACGTTGCTCGACCCTTCCCAAATGGAACCGAGATGGGAATCGCGGACGAGTCTGGCGTCGGGCCATTCCTCGATGTAGCCGCGACCGCCTCGAACCTCCATCGTCTCGCCGGTGACGAAGCGGGCGCGCTTGCAGATGTAATGCTTGGCCAGCGGTGTGAGCACGCGGATCTGCGCAGCTGCTTCCGCATCCCCGGCATCGCCGCGCTGGAGCATGTCGCCGGCGTAGAAGACGAGCCCGAGGGCAGCTTCGGCCTCGGCCTGCAGCGGCAGCAGGGTCATGCGCATCAGCGGAGCCTCGATGAGCGTCTTGCCGAAGACTACCCGCTTCCGGGCGTGGGCGAGGGCCTCATTGAGCGACCGGCGCATCAGCGCGGTCGAGCGCATGGCATTCGACAGCCGGGAGGTGTTGACCATCTCCGCCATCTGCCGGAAGCCGCGATCGAGCTCGCCGACCTGCACGGCATAGGCGCCGTCGAGGGTGACCTCCCCGCTGGGCATCGACCGAGTGCCGAGTTTGTCCTTGAGACGGTCGATGACATAGCTGTTCTTCGACCCGTCGGGACGATGTTTGGGAAGCATGAACAGTCCCACCCCACGAGTGGAATCATCGCCGCCCGGGTAACGGGCGAGGGTGAGGATGATATCGGCGTCCGGGTTCGAGGCGAACCATTTCCGACCCGACAGTTTCCAGTTCTCCCCATCGCTCTCAGCTACAGTCTCGGTCTGGGCGATGTCGGTGCCGGCCTGGATCTCGGTCATGAACATCGCACCGGTGAATCGCTGGTCGGGATCGGCCGAGATCAACCGGTCGATCGCCTCGGCGATCTCCTCTCCTTCTCCGAATTTCCGCAGCGTGCGGGCTGCCGCGTCGGTCATCGACACGGGGCAGGCCAGGCCGAACTCGGCTTGGACGAAGACGTAGGAGAGGATGTACTTCACCAGGTGAGGGGGAACATCGTCCCAACCATGCATCCCCCGGTGCGATAGTGCGGATAGCCCGTATTCCTCATAGGCGGCTCTCTGCAGCTCTTGGTAGCTCGCGTGGTAGTCGATTTCATCGACCCGATCGCCCTCCCTGTCGAACTGCGCCAGCGTCGGCGGGTTCTTGTCCGCGACATCGGCCAATGGGGCCAGTCGCTGTGCGGCGTCAGCGCCGAGGACGGTGAGCACAGGTGCCAGTCGCTTACGGTCGGCCGGTTCGAGGTAGGACTTGATCAGGGGGTTCAGCGCTGGGTCGAGGTCAACGTAGTTCATGGTTCCTTCTGAGTGATGGGGACTTCAGTGGTTGCTTTGCGGAGCCGGGGACGTAACCGGGCCGGCTGCGGTAGCGACGGCGCTCTCGGCAGCATGACCGGGCTGCCCTTCCCTGTCGGTCCACGACTTCCCGCGCAGCAGCAGGGACATGCACACGGCGGAGAGGACGACATAGAAGAGGCCGAGACCCACGACCGTCCAGATCGTCCCGGTGGCATTGAGCAGGGCCTGGCTGAGGAAAGGGGCGGTGCCGGCGAACAGTGCCGTCGAGACCTGGTAGGCCACGGAGATTCCGGTGTAACGGATGGTCGTCGGGAACAGCTGGGCGAGGACTCCGGCGAGGGCAGCGTAGTACATCGCATGTGGAGCGGTGGCCAGAACCATGCCGAGCATCGCCAGCCAGTAGTTTCCGGTCTGGATGAGCAGGAACATCGCCGGCAGCAGTATGAGTTCGGGCAGCAGCATGATGAGGATTGCCCTCGATGCATTGAGCTTCGAGGCCAACACTGCGCCGAAGGGCTGTACGATCACCTGGGCAACGAGGGCAACGGTAACGACTTGGAGGAACTCGGTGCGGCCGAAGCCCAGATCGGTCGTCGCCCAGGACAGGGCGAAGGTGGTCTTGACGTAGGTGATCGCGACACCGGTGACCACGGCGCCGATCGCCAGGGACACGACCTTCCAGTGGTTGCGGAGGAGTTCGACGATAGGCGTGCGTTTCTGCGGTTCTTTCTGCGTCGCCGCGATCATCTCCGGAGATTCGGTGATCTTGAGACGGATGTAGAGACCGACGAGGATGAGGATCGCCGAGGCGAGGAAAGGAATCCTCCAGCCCCAGGCGCCGAAGTTCTCCGCGCTCATATAGGTCAGGCAGAGAAAGGCGACGGTCGCCAGGAGATTGCCCACGGGAGAACCCTGCTGGGCGAAGGCGCCGTAGAGGATCTTCTTGCCGGGTGGAGCGAATTCGGTGGCGATGAGCACGGCGCCGCCCCATTCGCCGCCCATGGCCACGCCTTGGATGATGCGGAGAATGACGAGAAGGACTGGAGCCATGAAGCCGATCTGCTCATAGGTCGGCAGAAGGCCGACGCCGACAGTTGCCAAGCCCATAAGGAGGAGGGTGGTGATGACCGTATTCTTGCGGCCGAACTTGTCCCCGAAGTGGCCGAAGACGATGCCGCCGAGAGGGCGGGCGATGAAGCCGACGGCAAAGGTGGCGAAGGCCGCCAGCGTGCCCATGGCCGGGCTGACGTCGGGGAAGAAGAGATCACCGAGGACCAGCGCCGAGGCGGTGCCGTAGATGTAGAAATCGAACCATTCGATCGTGGTTCCGATGAAGGCCGCGGAGCCAGCTCGGCGGCCCTGCTTGGGGTCGACTGCCGGCGCGGGTGGCGTGGTCTCAGAGATCGGCGCTGATCCTGGGTTGTTCATATCTGCTCTCCCGAAGTGGAGGTTGGGTGGGCGTCTGTGCCGAGCTTCACTTTTCCACTTCCATTACCAAGAGTCCAAGACCTAATATTGAGGTGATTATTAGTCTATTCTTATCAATCAAGTTCCGTGCATGGTCGCGGGCGACCGCTGGAGGCGATTTCGATGGAACTGCGACAGCTCTCAGCATTCATCGCCGTCGCGGAGGAGCTGCACTTCGGGCGCGCGGCCGAAAACCTCCACATCGCCCAACCGGCCCTGAGCCAGTTGATTCGTGCATTGGAGAAGGAACTCGGAGTCCGACTGTTTGAGCGGACCACCAGACGGGTGCGGATGACTTCCTCGGGCGAGGCGCTGCTCGAGCCAGCACGCTCGATTGAGAATCAAGTCGCCGGCGCCAAACGACTGGCCCAGGCAGCCCAGGAGGGTACAGTCGGCCGGGTCAGGGTCGGATTCGGAGGCACAAGCGGATATTCCATCCTGTCACTACTCGCTCACGAAGTCGCCGAGAAGCATCCCGGCATCAGCCTCGAGCTCCATCCGCAGACCTATTCGGGCGAGGCGGCCCTGGCTGTGCGTGATGGCGAGATGGATCTCGCGGTGATCAGCCCCCCGTCACCGGCCGGCGTCGACGTCCACGTCATCCGCCAGGAGACCGTCATGGTCGCAGTCCCCACCGGCCATGCCCTCGCCGAGCGCGCGCAGGTGTCGATGCGCGAACTCGCCGACCAGCCCTTCATCTCCTACGCCCCGTCACACGGCTCTCAGGTCCGGGAGGTGACGATGCGCCTGGCCGACGAGGCGGGATTCCTACCCCGCATTGCCCAGGAGGCACCCGATCCCTACGGATTGCTGGCACTTGTCGGAGTTGGGGCGGGCATCGCGATCGTCGTCGAGTCCTCGGACCACATCCGCATCGACGGAGTCAGCTATGTGCCGCTGGCCGAAGGGGCGGAGGCCTTCACCCTAGCCCTGGGCTGGCGGCGCAACAATCCCTCGGAGGCACTCGCCCGAGTCCTCGACATCGTCCGCGAGATCCTCCCCGAAGCCCCCTGACTGCTACCTGACGGCGGCCTAGCAACGTGGCGCCAGGTGGCTGGGCCGCCGTCAGGTAGCAGTCAGGGACGGATCAACATATTCGCATACTTACAGTAGTAAACCCCCGAAAGTAGTGTTAGGTTAGCCTCAACTACTGTCTGCAAACGGGGACCTCCTTGAAACTCACCGCCCGCGACCTCATCAGCGTCGGCATCTTCACCGCTCTCTACTTCGCCATCGTCTTCATCTTCGCGATGGTCGGATTCCTCGGACCGCTCGCGATGTTCATCGGCTTCGGAATCGGGATCATCCTCGACGGCATCGTCGTCGCCCTCTTCGTCGTCCGCACCCCGAAGCTCGGCGCACTGACTCTGCTCGGCGGCATCAACGGCATCCTCCTCATCTTCTCCGGCCAGACCTGGCTGGTCGTGCCTGCCGGGCTCATCTGCGGCTTCCTCGCCGACCTCATCGTCACCCGCGGCGATCCAGCCCGGCTGCCCCGCCGCATCCCCTGGGCCTATGCGGTCCTCGTGGTCACCACCGTCGTCCCCCTGCTCCCGATCGCATTCGACTCGCAGGCCTACTTCGAGACCACCGCCGAGCAGATGGGTGAGGATTACGCCGCCGCCTTCGCCGCCCTCATGCAGGCCTGGGTGCTGCCGGCCTGGGTGATCATCAGCTTCGTCCTCGGCCTGATCGGCGGCCACCTCGGCGTGCGTGTCAGTCGCAAGCACTTCGAACGGGCCGGCCTTGTCTGAGGACACCGCCGTCGCCGAGACGCACTCCCCCACGCCCGGCGACCTCGACTCCGCATTCCGCTCCCCGGCACGGATCCCCGACCCACGCACGATCCTCATCGTGCTGATCGTCATCAACGCCACCGTGCTCGCCTCGACCTCGCAGATACTCGCCTACACCGCGGTCCTCCTGGCCGTGATCTGCCTGGCTACCGTCCGCCCCCGTTATGCGCTGACCGCCCTGAGCATCGCGGCAACCGGCACCGCTCTCGCCCTGGCCGCGGTCGCCTGGCCGCTGCCCGTGCTCGTCTTCGTCGGCGTCATCGGCCACTGGACCATGCGCTTCACCGCGACCGCCGCCTTCGCCGTCTACGCACTCATCGCCATCCGTCCCTCGGTCCTCGTCGCCGCTCTCCGCCGAGTCCACCTCCCCCGGTTCGTCGTCGTCCCCGTCACCGTCATCTTCCGCATGTTCCCCACCATCCTCCGTGAGGCCGGCGCCGTCCGTGATGCCATGACCCTGCGCGGACTCCACCCCGATCCCCTGTCGTTCCTCGTCCACCCCATCCGCACCGGCGAACTGCTCATCGTCCCCCTGCTGACCTCGGTCATCCGCTCCGGTGACGAGCTCACCGCCGCCGCCCTGGTCCGCGGGCTCGGCAGACCCGAACGCCCCAGCAGCGTCTTCACCCTCCGTTTCACCTCGGCGGATGTGCTCCTGGGCCTCGCCGGGCTCGGACTCATCGTCCTGGCCGTGACCACAGGCGGGCGAGCCGGATGAGGGCCGGGCACATCACCGTCGACAACGTCGGGTTCACCTACGGGGCCGCATCCGCGCTCGCGCAGCTGGCGTCCGCGGAATCCGACGCCGAGGTGGGAGTCGACATCGCGGACATCGACCTCGACATTCCGCCCGGATCCGCGGTGCTGCTGTGCGGACCCTCCGGCAGCGGAAAGACCAGCCTCCTGCGCCTGCTGGGAGGACTTGCCCCACAGCTGCACCCAGGCACCGCCTCGGGGTCGGTCACCGTCAGCGGACGGGAGATGACCACCCTCGACGTCCACCGCGTCGTCGAGGTCGCGGCCACAGTGTTCCAGAACCCGCGCACCCAGTTCTTCACCACCGAGGTGGCCGGAGAGTTGGCGTTCGGCCTCGAGAATCAGGCCATGGAGCGGGCGGAGATCCTCGAGCGGATCCGCGCGGCGGTCGCGGTGACCGGGATCGCAGGACTCATCGATCGTCGCCTCGACTCGCTCTCGGGCGGACAGCTGCAGCTCGTGGCCTGCACCGCCGCGCTGGCCCAACGACCGGATGTCATCCTCTTCGACGAACCCAGCAGCAATCTCTCCCCCGCCTCGATCGAGATCCTCTCCGCGGTCATGCGCGGCCTCAGGGAAGCCGGCCACACCCTCGTCATCGCCGAACACCGACTGGCCTACCTCGACGGCATCATCGACCGGGCGGTGCTGCTCGACGACGGCCGAGTCCGGGAAGACCTGCCCGCGGCACAGTTCTTCGCGCTCAGCGACGAGCAGCGGCGGGCCAAAGGCCTGCGGCGGTTGCGAGCGGCACGCCCGGCCCCGCCTTCGGTGCCTGCCAGCGCTGCGCATACGGATGGCGGACTGGTCGTCGAGAACCTTCGCTTCTCCTATGGCCGCACCCTCGTCACCGACCTCGATCGCATGGAGTTCCCACGCGGGACGATCACGGCGCTGACCGGCCCGAACGGGGTCGGCAAGTCCACTCTCGCCCGACTCATCTGCGGCTTGGCCAAACAGGACGCCGGGACCATCAGCCTCGACGGACGAGCGCTGCGGGCCCGGGAGCGCAACCGCGCGGCCTCGATGGTCATGCAGGATGTCGGCCGACAGCTCTTCGGGGAGACCGTGGCCGCCGATATCACCATGGGACTGTCCGCGAGCGCACGCACCGCTCTCGATCTGCCGGCGCTGCTCGAGGCCACCGGGCTGATCGGGCTCGAGGAGCGGCACCCGCAGTCGCTGTCCGGCGGTCAGCGCCAACGTGTGGCGATCGCCGCCGCGGCGGCCCAGGACTCACCCGTCTGCCTCTTCGACGAACCCACCTCGGGGCTGGGCTTCAGCCACCTCGTCGGCATCGCCGCGCAGATGCGCGCCCTGGCCGATCGGGGAGCCGTCGTCATCGTCATCACCCACGATGACGAACTCATCGCCGAGGCGGCGAACTCCGTCATCACCCTCACCCCACCCCTCACACGGAAAGGATGACCATGGCTGTGACAGATCAGACCTCCGAGGTCGTCGACGCGAAGACGAAACGCGCCCAGGAGACGGAGATGCTCGCGCAGATGCTGCGGCCGGTCCGCGCACGACTGTGGTTGGGCAGGATCCTCGGCGGGGTCGCCGGCGTGGTCTCCCTGGCGCCCTATATCGCTCTCGTCCACCTCGGCGATGTGCTCGTGCGGGCCGCACTGGACGGCACCGCCCCGGATGAGGCCTCGGTCTATTCCGCGATCGGACTCGTCCTCGGCGGCGCCGGGCTGCAGATGCTGCTGACGTTCACCGCCCTGCTCATCACCCACTTCGCCGATGTCGAACTCACCCGCACTCTGCGCACCCGCATCGTCGAGCGCATCGCCGGGGTCCGCCTGTCCTGGTTCTCCGCGACCTCCTCGGGACGCATCCGCAAGGCGGTGCAGGACGATACGAAGACCCTCCACAATCTCGTCGCCCACGCACCGGTCGAATCCGCGATGGCGATCGTCACCCCGCTGGCGCTCCTCGTCTACGCGTTCGTCATCGACTGGCGGCTCGGCCTCCTCGCCTTCGCCTCGGTGCCGGTCTATCTCCTCGTGCAGATGTGGACGATGCGCGGCATGGGCGAGAAGACCGCAGAGATGGACTCCAAACTCACCGAGGTCTCGGCCACCGCCGTCGAATTCGCCGACGGCATCGCCGTGATCAAGGCCTTCGGACGGACCGGACGGGCGCACTCGCGATATGCGGATGCCGCGAGCGCATTCTCCACTTTCTACATGGGCTGGGTCGGGCCGATGCTGCGGGCCTCGGCGATCGGCGAGGCCCTGGTCAGCGTCCCCGTGCTCATCGTCCTCAACGTCTCCGTCGGGGCCGCCCTCGTCTCGTCCACCGAGGTCAGCCCGGCCGATGTCATCGTCACCACCCTCATCGCCCTCGTCCTGCCGAACACGATCCAGGTCATCGGTCGGACCATGTGGTCCCATCAGATCGCCGGCAGCTCGGCCAAGCGCCTCGGCGACCTGCTCGCCACCCCGACCATGGGCACCGATTCCGGGGCCCGACCGGGCACGCTGTCGGCCTCAGGTGCGGCCGCCGAGGCGCCGGCGATCTCCTTCGAGGACGTCAGCTATTCCTACACCGGCGCCGCGCAGGCCCTGTCCGGGGTCAGCCTCGAGGTGCCCACGGGGACGGTCACCGCGCTCATCGGGCCTTCGGGGTCGGGGAAATCGACGCTTGCGGTGCTCGCCGCCCGGTTCATGGACCCCGATTCGGGGCGGGTGCTCGTGAACGGTCGCGACGTGCGCACCTTCGGCACCGCCGAGCTCTACTCTCGGGTGGCCTTCGTGCTGCAGAACCCGCAGCTGCTGCGCCTGAGCCTGCGGGAGAACATCCGCCTCGCCCGCCCCGAGGCCGAGGATGCTGAGATCTGGGCAGCGGCGGAGAAGGCCTTCATCGCCGAGGAGATCCGGGCACTGCCCGAGGGCCTCGACACCGTCTGGGGTGAGGGAACCCGGCTCTCCGGCGGTCAGGAGCAGCGCATCGCGATCGCCCGCGCGATCCTCGCCGACGCTCCGATCCTCGTCCTCGACGAAGCCACCGCCGCCACCGACCCCGACTCGGAGGACGAGATCCAGCGCGCCCTGTCCGTGCTCGTCCACGGTCGCACCGTGCTCGTCATCGCCCACCGTGCCGAATCCGTCATCGGCGCAGACCAGGTGGTGCTCATGCGCGCAGGCCGCATCGATACGATCCTCGACCATCCGGACGAGGATGAGCTGCGCCGCCTCATGGACGATCACGGCTCCGCAGCGACCGACCACCTCGGCGAATTCAGTGCCGCCGGCACGGAAGGACACACGAACGATGACTGATGCACACACCGTCGAGAATCCGGTGCCGACTCCGCTCATCCGCTCCTACCGGGAGCTGATGTCGGTGTCGGGAAACCGCGCCCTGAGCACGGCGCTGACCCTCCACGCGGTCACCGGCTTCTTCGAAGGCCTCGCCCTGCTCGCGTTCCTCCCCCTGGCCCAGACCCTGGGCACGGGCGAGTCCGCCTGGGGCATGACGACCACCGGCTGGCTGATCAGCCTCGGCGTGCTGGCCGTGCTCGCCTTCGTCGTCCGCTACGTTGAGGCCCTCGTCGGCTACCGGGCGGCAGGGGACTTCATCCAGTCCGCGCACCGCACCATCGGCGACGCCTTGGCGAAGCTGCCCCTGGGATGGTTCGACCGCAGACGCGCCGGCGGAATATCGAGCCTCGTGTCCCACCAGTTCATGTCGGCCGGCGAAGGGGTCGCGCACCTGCTGCCGGCCCTGGTCTCGGGCTTTTCGACCCTGCTCACCGTCGTCGCCGGACTCTGGGTCTTCGACTGGCGACTGGGCCTGATCATCACGGTCCTCGCCCCGCTCACGATTCTGCTGCTGTGGGTCAGCCAGCGGATCAAGAAGGCGATCGACGCTCGCACCCATGCGGCGGCGGCCGAGGTCTCGTCCCGCATCGTCGAGTTCGCCGCCTGCCAGCCGGCCCTGCGTGCGGCCGGTCGCTCACACGGCTTCACGCCTCTCGAGGATGCTGCCGCCGAGGATGCGCGCAGTCAGTACAGGAGCCTGTGGATCAGCAGCGGGGCCCTGGCACTCGGGGCCGTCTCTGTGCAGCTGCTCGTCACCTCCGGCATCATCGTCTCCGGCCTGCTCGCGCTCGACGGCGCCCTGCCTCCGCTGGTCATCGTCGCGTTCATCGGGATCATGCTGCGCTTCGCGATCACCCTGCAGAACCTCTCCAATTCCGTCGTCGGCATCGAGATGGGGCGAATCCCGCTGCGCCAGGCGCGGGAGATCCTCACCGCCGAGACCCTGCCGGAGATCGAGACCGCGAGCCCTCTGCCGACGCCCGGCGAGATCGAATTCGATCGGGTCTCGTTCGGATACTCCCCGGAGACCCGGGTGCTCGAGGACTTCAGCATGCGGATCCCGGCGGGTACGATGACCGCGGTGGTCGGCGCTTCGGGGTCGGGGAAGTCGACGGCGGCGTCCCTGATCGCTCGCTTCTGGGATGTCGATTCCGGAACGGTGCGCGTCGGCGGCACCGACATCAGGGACATGCCCACCTCCCAGCTGATGGCGCAGCTGACGATGGTCTTCCAGGACGTGTACCTGTTCAACGACAGCCTGTGGTCGAACATTGCGATGAGCGACCCCGAGGCCACCGACGCCGAGGTGTTCGCCGCGGCCGAGCTCGCCGGAGTCACCACCATCGCGGAGGTGCTGCCCGAGGGATGGCAGACCGTCGTCGGCGAAGGCGGTCGATCTCTGTCTGGGGGCGAGCGTCAGCGTGTGTCGATCGCCCGGGCCCTGCTGAAGAAGGCGCCGATCGTTCTCTTCGACGAGGCCACAAGCGCCCTCGACGCGGAGAACGAGGCCAATGTGCTGCGCAGCGTCGACGCGCTGCGGAAGACGTCGACGGTCCTCGTCATTGCCCACAAGCTCGAGACCGTGCGGCGAGCCGACCATATCGTCGTCCTCGACGGCGCCGGCGGCATCGCTGAGGAGGGTACGCACGAGGCGCTCTTCACCTCGGGTCGCCGCTACCGGGACTTCTGGGACCGGCGCGCCGCCGCTCAAGGTTGGCGCCTCACAGCTACCTGACGGCGGCCCAGATACCTGGCGCGAGGTGGCTAGGCCGCCGTCAGGTAGCAGTCAGGGACGGATTGTGCCGGGTTCGCTGGTGGGGATCTCGTCGAGCAGGGCCCGCTGGGACTCGGTGAGGGTGAGCTCGCCGACCTCGACATTGGCGCCGAGGTGGTCGACCGAGGCCGTACCGGGGATGAGCAGGACGTTCGGTGCCCGATCGAGCAGCCAGGCCAGGCCCACCTGGGACGGGGTGGCGCCGAGTTCAGCCGCGACCCTGATGACATTCTCCTCGTCGGTGACCTTGGGCATGCCTTCGAACCCGCTGCCCAGCGGGAAGAAGGGAACCCAGGCGATGCCTTCGGCCTCACACAGCTCAAGCATGTCATCGTCGCCGCGGGCGATGAGGCTGTAGGCGTTCTGCACACAGTCGATTCCCGCCGGCAGCGCCGTGCGGAGACCGTCGATAGTGGTGTTGCTCATCCCGATCCCGCCGATGAGTCCCTCATCGCGCATTGCAACCATCTCGGCGAGCTGATCCTCGATGCTGACAACCTGGTCATCGGGCATCGGGATGGTCACCCCGGTGTCCATGCGACGCAGGTTGACCACGGCCAGCTGCTCGATCCCGAGCGTGCGCAGGTTCGCTTCAACCTCAGCGCGCAGCTCCTCCGGCCGCTGGGCCGCCCGCATCGGGAACGGGCCGCCCGGATCCGGCGCGGCTCCGACCTTGCTCACGATCGCCACCTCGTCGCCCGGGCTCAGGGCCTCGTGGATGAGCTCATTGGAGAGTCCGTTGCCGTAGAACTGGGCCGTATCGATGTGATCGATGCCGAGTTCGACGGCCCGGCGGATCAGCGAAATACCCGTCGCCCTGTCCTCGCGGAGTCGCTCGAGCTGCATCGCGCCGTAGCCGATGCGCGCAACCGAGCGGGAGCCGAGGTCGAAGGTCCCGCCCGGGCGCGGCCGTGCACTCGGGCTCGCGGCAGGCTGCCCGAAGTCATGGCGCGGGGCGTCTCTGAGAGTGAACCACCCTGCGGCCTTGCGTCGGTTGTCCTCGGTGAGGACTGTGAAGGGCGCGGGCCGCTGCCCGGCATCGAACACGGCCTGTTCGAGGTAGTCGCGCAGCTGCCAGACCGATGCGGGGTCGACGTCGCGGGCGGTGAGCAGGGCGCTCAGCTCCGTTTCGCTGATCAACAGGTCGGCGGCGGCCTCGCTCGGGCTCAGACCCGAGAGTTCGAGGTTCGTCCGGAGTTCGGCGGCGGTGCGGCTGATTTCGGTATCGTTGAGTGACATCTGGGATGCTCCTTTGTCGGTTGACGTGTCTAGTTGAGCACGGGCAGCTGAAGGTAGGAGGCGTGCTCGCCGCCGGTGTGGATGACATGCTGTCCGCTGTTGGCCCCGACATACTCGCGGATGCCCGGCATCATCGTGCCCAGCAGGTTCCGTGAGCTGATCACGAAGCGCAGCTGCTCGCCGGGGTGGAAGACCAGACCGATCGGCAGCAGGTCGATCTCCACCTCGGCGATCTGGCCGGGCTCAAGCGTCTCGACACGGTCGAAGCTGTGGGCGGGCACATCCTCGGTGGTCAATGCCTCGTCGAGGTGGCGCATCGATACCCGCAGCCGTCCGTCCGAGCCTTTGTAGCGCAGAATCGTCGCCCCGTGGTCGGTGACGTCGTGGATCCGGGCGTTGTGGTTGGGCACGGTGAAGGCCTGCAGGGGTGTGCCGTGGGCGTCGAGCTTCTGAATGAGCAGGAACAGATCCATGTCCTCGGCTCCTCGGGCCTCGACGCTCAGGTGGGCCTTCGGGTAGCCGACGAGTGCCGTCTCGGTCTCGAAGCGGGTGATGAAGGAGACCGCGTCGGGGGTGGCGGCGACGTCGTAGCTCGCCTCCGCCGAGGCGGCAGGTGCCGTCCCGGTCAGGGACCGCGAGTTCGCTTCGAGGTAGAACCTCGTGTCCACCGCCTCGGCGGGTGGGAATGACGTGGCCGGGATGCCGGTCCGGTCGCCGCCTGCGAGGTCGAGGGTCGAGTAGCGCACCCGCGGGGTGGCCTCCCACCCGTTGTCTTCGCCTCTGAGGAATCGATCGAAGAAGCGACGCAGATCCTCGACATTGGCCTCGTCGTAGTAGTCGGGCCATTCCTGGCTGTTGTGGATGCGCAGCCATTTCTGCTCCGAGGCCATCCGTCGCCAGGCGCGGAAGGTTCCGGCCGTGTGCAGGGTGTTCGAGTAGCTGGCCACGACGTAGGCGGGCACCGTGATGCGGGCGAAGTCGGGGATCTTGTTCTCCCACAGCTCATCCATCAGCGGGTGGGCATCGGCCTCGGCGAGGATGTCCTCTTTCCGGTTCTTCCCGAAGAAGCTGCCCTCCTGAAGCTGGCGGGCGAACCCGGCGTCGGGCATGCCGCCGCGCATCACGAGATCGCGGTAGACATCCGAGACACCCTCCCAGGGGTTGATCGCGGCGAGGTGGGGCGGCTGTTCGGCGGCCGTGAACCATTGGGAGACGGCCAGGTAGGAGGTGCCCGACATCCCGATCTTCCCGGAACACCAGTCCTGATCGGCCAGCCATTCGATGACGTCGAAGCAGTCCCGGCCTTCCTGTCGGTCCCAGAGTAGGCTGTCTCCTTCGGAATCGACGACTCCGCGGATGTCGGGGTTGACGATCGCATAGCCGCGGGCGCACCAGTAGGCCGGGTCGGGCCCTTCGAACTTCTCCAGGCCGGAGACCACAGAGTTGTCGAGTCCGACGAGCCCGAAGACGCCCATCACACTCGCTGAGGTGCCCTGGGCCTTCCCGTAGGGACTCCAGGCGACGATGGCCGGAACCGTCTCCGAGCCCGTGGGCCGGAAGATGTCGACGTGGATCGTGGTGCCGTCGCGCAGCTGGACGGGGGTGTCCTTCTCGAACACGATGTCGACGGGCAGCTCCTTGAACTGCGGGGCGACGCGGTAACCGGCCCCGAGTGTGCGGGTGCCGGGATCAAAGGGGGTGTAGATTCCGGTCCTGGCCTCTGGCAGCGGGCTGGAGGGGATGAAGGTGTGCTGGTTCTCGCTCATGGCGTTCTCCTGATCTCCTGGACTTCGAGGGTGAAGCCGAGGTGTCGGAACCAGACTACGACCAACTGGGCACATAACTCAACACGCGTTGAGTTAGAGTTTTCTGCGAGTAGGATCGGATCCATGAGCACGCAGCCATCGAAGCAGAGCCAACCTTCACCGAGGAGAGCCCAACCACCCCGGCGCGGCCGCCGTCCCGGTCAGGAAAGCAGTCGTCAAAGCATTCTCGAAGCGGCCCGTGCCCGCTTCGCTGCCGAGGGCTTCACTGCCACGACGATCAGGCGCGTGGCCGCTGATGCCGGGGTCGACGCCTCACAGGTGATGCAGTTCTTCCGCTCGAAGGAGGAGCTCTTCGCCGCGGTGATGGCGATTCCGCCCTCGGCCCTCGAGCGCTTCGCCACGGCTTTCGAAGGCCCGGACGAGCACCTCGGCGAGCGTGTGGTCAGGGCGTTTCTGGCGGCATGGGAAGGGGCTCCGAACGAATCGGAGCCCCTTATGGCGATGCTGCGCGGGGCGATCGTCAACGACACCGCCGCCGCGGCCCTGCGCGACTTCATCGAGGCCCGGCTCATCGACAAGACCCGCGATCGGGCCGAACCCGATGCGCGGCTGCGGGCGGCGCTGGCGTCGTCCATGCTCGTCGGCCTCGTCACCGGGCGCGACATCATCGGCGTGCCCACCCTCGCCGAGGCCGACGTCGAGGAGATCGTCGCCGGAGCAGCTCCAGCGATCCAGGCGATCCTCGCCCCTGCTACCTGACGGCGGCCCCGCCACCTGGCGCCACGTTGCTAGGCCGCCGGGACGGTAGAAGGTGGGGGGGGTTGCACACGATTTACGTGGGGGGGCGGGCCCGCGAGGT
>JAKDSA010000146.1 GCA_030457025.1 Brevibacterium sp.
GGTGGTGGCACCGGGAGGAGCGATTCCGATGAGGTAGGCAGTGCCGCCCGGACGAGTCATCTCCTGCACCTGTCGCTGAGTCGCACTGATTCCGATGACTTCGAAGGCGTGGTCGACGCCCCCGGTGAGCTCTTGGATGGCGGCCACCGCGTCCGTCTCAGCTGAATTGATGACATCGGTGGCACCAAACTTCTTCGCCGCTTCGAGTTTGCTGTCGACGATGTCGACCGCGATGACATTCTTGGCGCCGGAGAGCCTGGCACCGCTGATGGCGTTGAGGCCGATTCCGCCGGTCCCGACCACCGCCACTGTGTCGCCGGGACGGATTTGAGCGGTATTGATCGCAGCACCGGCCCCCGTGACCACCGAGCATCCGAGAAGTGCGGCCTGGGGGAATGGGATTTCCTTGTTGACCACAGCCAACTGGTTCTCATGCACAAGCACCTGTTCGGCAAAGCCACCGACATTGACTGACTGAGCGATCGCAGAACCATCCGCGAAGGAGATTCGGGGACTCTCGTCCTCCCCGCGAGAGACCGCCGCGGGGTTCAGACACAAGGTACTGCGGCCAGCCAGGCACTCGGCGCAGGCACCGCAGAATGGGATCAGACAGGCGACGACGTGGTCACCGACTTTCATGCTCGTCACTCCGGGTGCGACGGATTTGACCACTCCGGAGATCTCGTGACCGCCGACAGCGGGCAACGGCATTCCGTAGTCGTGGTCGATGAGATGGAGATCAGAGTGACACAGCCCTGAGGCTTTGACGTCGACGAGCACTTCGCGCCCCTGGGGGTCGTCGATCTGCACATCGTGGATAGTGAACTTGCCGCCCACCTCGGTGGCCAATGATGCTTTCATCGGAATTTCCCTTCTCGGTTTCTGATGTGGACCATCGACCACTGCGAGCTGCAACGGTGCGATGGCTCTTGTCCAGGCTAGAGTCGAATCGACACGAACAAGCGTCCACATATGAAACACTCTGCATACGTCCGTCTACTCAGCTGTGCCGATCCGTTTCGGACCTATCATCGGACTGCTTGTGCCGGACACACTTGTGAGATAGGTTTCAAAAGCACGACGAGATGATGAAGTCTTATGCCCTTGGAGGTCACGTGCCGCAAGTTACATCACGCAGAAGCGAAGTGGACTTTGCATGGAAGCGCTCGCAACTGTGTGGTGTCACCCACGACTCTCTTCCGGAGAACCTCACAGATACGAATCTTCTTCCTGCGAAAACCGCGCTGCTTCGCGCCGCAGGCGCGACCTTGAGTGCCGTCGGAGACGAGCTCGCCGGGTTGGATCTGTCTCTGCTGGTGGCAGATCGTTCGGGCCTTCTCGTGCAGACGGTCGGCGGGGCACAGTCCCGGATCGGGGCGCAGGTCGAACAACGCGGGCTGATTGCCGGCGCAGACCTCAGCGAAGAGAAGCTCGGCTTCAACGGCATCGGAACAGCACTGGAGACAGGTCGCGGTATCACCGTCGACGGTGACGAGCATTTCGTCGCAGCATTCCGCGAATTTTCCTGCTTCGGCATCCCGATCATCCACCCCGGCAGTAAGAGGCTGGAAGGCGCACTCAACGTCACCGCTCCGACCGAAGCGACGTCTTCTCTGCTCGAGGGCTTCGGTCGAACAATGGTGCATCAGATCGAACAGCAGCTCCTGCAGAATACGTATCGCGACGAGTACTCGCTGATGTCCGAATTCCTCCAAGCCTCCCGTGGCACAGATCAAGCGGTCTGTGCCATCAGCGAGGAGACCGTGATGAGCAATCAGAAGGCCGAGGGGCTTCTCGAACACATCGACTATGGCGCGCTCCGCCGCGCGATTGGCGAAGCACGCCGCGCACGCTCGTCCCAGACTTCCATCGAAGTCTCCTCCGACCGCCTCGTCGCAGTAGACATCCAGTACATTCGATCCGGGGGAGAAATTCTCACGCTGCACCCTCTGTGGCAGAAGAAGACAAGGATTCCTCGTGGTCGACCACGAGCGAATGTGACTGGTGATGTGTGGGGAGACCGCTTGAAAACGGTGCAGGGGCGTTCGGGCTCAGTCGCGGTGGTCGGAGAGCCGGGATCCGGCAGAACCAGCGCGGCCTGCGAGGCATCCCGCCCGCTCGAACACACCCTCATCGATTGCGTAGACTTGCAGACTGCTGGCGCTCAGGTGTGGTCCAAACGTCTGCAGAAGGCAGTGGGCACCACCGCCAGAGCACTCATCATCGACAATGTCGATCTTCTGCCGGCGGCGCAGCTCAGCTTTCTCCGCCAGCTGGTCAGCGACGATGATTCCACTGCCCGGATCGTCATCACCGCCGATTCTCACTCCGCAGAAGCAGATGAGCGTCTTCGCTCGGTTCTGTCAGTGGCAGATCATCACGTGGAGGTCCCTCCATTGAGAAAGCGAGTAGCCGAGTTTCCGATCCTCGTCGAGGCACTGGCGCATAAGATTGCCGGCAAGAAACGATTCATCTTCTCTGCGTCCGCTGTGCAGGGACTGGCCCGAGCACATTGGCCCGGGAACTTGGTGCAGCTCCGTAAGGTCCTCATGCAGGTGCTGTCCGGGCGAGCCAGCGGGCAGATCACCCTATCCGACCTGCCAGAAGCTTATCGGGGAGATCAGGATCAGCCTCTCCTCGGGTTGGATCGGGCTGAACGCGCGGCGATCGTTGAAGCTATGGCGGCGGCGGAAGGCAACAAAAACCAGGCTGCTCGAGCGTTGGGCATGAGTCGCACGACTCTCTATCGGCGACTGCGGAGCTTGAAGATCAACTGTTGACGCCGCCAGCCCGGATACGTACTGGTCCCGCGTAGCAGAACGCCTGCTCGCCAGCGTTTACATTGCCGCCCGCGATGGGATAGAACTGATTCCGTACGCCGCCATCACTGACAGATCGTCACCGCCGATGAGTCCCCACGATCAGGAGATGCTCCATGACCTACCTCAACGGTGAGGCCTCGCACTGGCTGGCACAGTCGCCCGCCCAGTCCACCACCCCTTCCCCGCTGCCCACGGAGAATCAGGACCTCGTCATCGTCGGCGGCGGCATGACCGGCCTGTGGTCGGCCTACTGCGCCCGGCAGGCCCATCCCGACTGGCAGATTACCATCGTCGAGGCCAAGCACATCGGCTACGGGGCATCAGGTCGCAACGGCGGATGGCTGTCGACCCTGCTGCCCGGCAATCGAGCCAAGTACGCCGAGGCGGTCGACCGCGCACGCACCACCGATCCCACCGGTCCGGTCGGATCGGCCGGGCTGACCGGTGTGGAATCCGTACGTTCATTCCAATCCGCGATGTTCGACTCGATCGACGAAGTCCTCGAAGTCCTCGATGTCGAGGGCATCGATGCCCATCAGATCCGCGGCGGTCATATCGACATTGCACAGTCCGAGGCCGGGATGTCACGGCTGCGCGACCTCGTCGCCGGCAACAAGACGTTCGGGTACGGGCCCGAGGACATGCAGATCCTCGACGCCGAGGAAACCAGTGCCCGCATCAACGTCGACAATGCCCACGGCAGCGTGCTCTTCCCCGGTACCGCGCGCATCGACCCGGCTCTGCTGTCGGAGGGACTCGCGCGCGTGCTTCGGGATCAGGGAGTGACGATCTGCGAGGACACCTCGGCGGGTCATATCAGTACGGGCATCGTCGCGACCGATCGCGGACCGGTCACCGGCGACACGATCTTCGTCTGCCTCGAAGGGTACTCGGACACCGTCACCGGTGACCTGCCGGGACTCGACGGCCGTCAGGTCATCCCGGTGTTCTCCTCGATGATCGCGACCAACCCGCTTCCCGCCTCGGCGTGGGAGGGCATCGGCTGGGACGGTCGGGAATGCCTCGGCGACACCGCGCATACGTTCATCTACGCCCAGCGCACCGATGACGACAGGATCGCGCTGGGCGGACGCGGGGCACCGTATGAGTTCGGCTCCGGGCTGCCCGGTGATGGGCAGGTCCCCGCCGAGGTGGTCGACCTGCTCCGCACGCGACTGTCCTCACTCTTCCCCGACCTCGAATTCGAGGTCGCACACGCCTGGCGCGGGGCCCTCGGTGTGACGCGGGACTGGTGCGCCGGGATCTTCTTCGACCAAGACCAGCGCATCGGTGTCGCTCGCGGCTACGCCGGCCACGGGGTGACGGCGACTCATCTGGCTGCAAAGACCCTGCTCGACCGGGCCGCGGGCGCATCGACGCCCCTGACCGCGCTGCCGTGGAACGACCACTTCTCCGGACAGTGGGAGCCCGAGCCGATCCGCTGGCTGGGCATCCGCTCGATGTACAAGATCTTCACCATCGCCGACGAATGGGAAGCCATCACCGGCGCGAAGAAGACGAGTCTGCTCGCCCAGTTCGGTTCCCGCCTGGCCGGACTGCACGAATAGCTACTCGCGTGCCTGCAGCCATCAGCTACCCGAACCTGCAAAAGCTCACTGCAGACGGCGGGCTTTTGCAGGTTCAGGTGGCTGATGCACAGCGATCTGAGTCTGGTCGCTTCATACACTGAAACTCACCGAGGAAAGAGGGACCTGATGCCCCGCACGTACCGCCGCATCTCACCAGTGGCAGAGAACTATCCGGCCTCGAGCATCCGCAAGATGTTCAACCTCGCGCTGGACTTCCCCGATGCGGTGAAGCTGACCGTCGGCGAGCCCGATTTCAACACCCCGGAGCACATCAAGGCCGCCGGCATCCGGGCCATTGAGAACAACAACACCCGCTATGTCGCCAATGCCGGCATTCCCGAACTGCGCAGCGCGATCGCCCGCAAGTACTCTGGCCGCTGGGATCGGGGCATCGGCCCGGAGAACGTCATGGTCTCCTTCGGTGCCATGGAGGCGCTGACCTTCGCCTTGGACGTCACCGTCGCCGCGGGCGAAGAGGTCATCATCCCCGATCCCAGCTTCCCGAACTACATGGGCCAGGTCCACCGCCTCGGCGG
>JAKDSA010000072.1 GCA_030457025.1 Brevibacterium sp.
CACCTGCACTCGCAGCGTGACACCCAAATTGTCACCGATCCTTGCATCAGTCCCAGACGATAGAACCGGGTGACGACCAACGTATCGACATGTTTCACGAACTTGCAAGCGACTATCTCAGCTTCGTTGACGAACTCGGCCTCTTTGAGTCTCGTGTAGTAGGTCGGCCATTCACTCGCGCCGATAATGTTGCACTGAGCGTGCGAACAATGCTTGAGCGCAAATTCATAACAAGAGTCTTGCTGCCGGACCCCTTAGCCTGGATCGGTGGATCCAGGCTAAAACAGTCCTGACGATGTGACCGCTTGACGGTCACACCCTCACGGCTTGATCGCGCCGTGCCACACTGATCCCATGACGGACGTGAATGCGATGTCTTCGACGGAGAAGATCGAACGCGGTGCCACCGCTGTGCACCAGCTGGGTCTGCAAGGGGCGGCGATCGATGCGCTTCCGGCAGAGGCTGTTCCTGCGACTCGGGCAGAGGCCTACGCGATGCAGACCCGCTATGCCGAGTTGGAAGGTCAGCCCACCCTTGGGTGGAAGATCGCAGCGACGAGTGAGGCCGGGCAACGGCACATCAACGTCGACGGCCCAATAGGCGGCCGCGTGCTCGCCGATCGCGTCCAAGCGGATGGGGAGGTGATGGGGGCGGTCACTGCTTTGCACTTCGGCATTGAACTGCCGAGTTCCCGCTTCACCGATGTCACCACTGCCGGCGCACTGCAGATGATCGCAGACAACGCCTGCGGCCACCGATTCGTGCTGGGACCAGCAGCGGAAGATTCCTGGATCTCAGCCGATCTGTTCGGGGTGTCGATGGTCGCGGACGTCGATGGTCCATCAGGGAGACGAACCATCGAGGGCGTAGGCAGAAACGTCCTCGGTGATCCTGTCGCCGCCCTGACCTGGTTGGCCAACGAACTCTCAGCCGTCGACATCGGTCTGGCTGCGGACGACTTCATCACTACGGGCACATGCAGCGAGCCCATCCCGGTTGAGCCAGGCGATTCCGTGTCTGCGAAGTTTGACGGACTGGGGACTGTCACCTGCACCTTCGTTGCCTGAACCATCGATGGTGAAGGTCTCTTCCAAGCAGCCATCGAGCAGATGACGCAGCCTGACGGGCAGAATCAGGACGGCCAGTGTCATACCCGCCTGTCATGCTGATGCTATGTCTGATACGCGGCCATTTCAGAGGAATGTCGCCCAATCCGAACTCGATGAACTCAACGCACGTCTGGCCCGAACTCGCTGGACGGACCAGCTCCCCGGCGTCGGCTGGTCGCATGGGGTCAACGGCGATTATCTGCGAGACAGCGTCGGTGGCCAGAGCATTTGCTTCGCTTCAGTTCGCCCCTCGCGTAGTATAGAGATAACTAACAAAATCTCGTTCGAGGTGGTGGGCTCAATGACAACTTCAGTGGATGTACTTCAGTACATCAAGTTTGCGTTGCCCGAGGTTAGTGTTACGAAAGCCATGAAGCTGGTCTACTACACACAGGCGTGGTCACTGGCATGGACTGGACAAGATGCTTTCTCCGATCCAGTTGTAGCTTGGCAGTATGGACCGACCACAGAACTCGCGTACAAGAATTTTACCGCCACAGTGCCTCGATCGGATGGTATTTCCGCCGAGCTCAAGAGCGTCATCGATGCGATTATTGGTTATTACAATCCATTCACGGCTACGCAGCTCGTGGATCGGACTCATAGCGAGTCACCTTGGAAGAAGACGTTCAACTCTCTTAGCGGGGGGCACGAAGCTGGTAGGGCGATTGCCCCGACGGATATGAAGAAGGAGTACACGATGCAGGCGCTGAAAGGCGTGGGTCCAACCAGGCCTAGTTTTGAAGCTGCCATCATCGATGACGAGAAGTTCGAAGTTCTTCTGAGCAAGATCCGCACTGAGCGGAGAGAAGCTTTGGACCTCCTCGCATCTAGGTGATCGAGTACTTAAGCGTGGACCTTGTTATCAAGATCCATGACAGAGAATCCTCGGCTCCTCTGGTTGAGCACGGCAAGC
Organism: Brevibacterium sp.; assembly: GCA_030457025.1. GTDB lineage: Bacteria > Actinomycetota > Actinomycetes > Actinomycetales > Brevibacteriaceae > Brevibacterium. The sequence continues at coordinate 2,027 of JAKDSA010000072.1, forward strand.
TCGAGTCGGCGGTCCTCTCGCCACAGATCGAATATTTCGGCCATGTGCCGTACCCGACGCTGTTCGAGAAGGCAGCTGTCCTCTTATCTCATATCGCCAACGCTCATGCCTTCTTCGACGGGAACAAGCGTTGCGCGTGGGCCTCATGCGAGCTATTCCTCTTGGCGAACGGCGTGGAACTCGACCTCGAAACGCAGTCCCTTGTTGCCTTCATCGAGGACGAAGTTGTCGACAATAATCTGCCTGTCAAAGAGATAGCGGTCTGGCTCAGCCAACGTCAGACTTGAACAATTTCAACTTCGCAGGTGGGCCTGCTCCTAGCGTCATACCGCGAATATTCCCGGCGTCGTCCCCAAAGTCCGCCGGAATGTCGGGTGAGATGAGGCTGGTCGTGGAAGCCGGACTGGGCAGCCGCCTCGGCGGGGAGTGTGGGGCTCTCGCTTTTTCATAGGGCAGGATGTGGGCATGGAATACTCTCGTACTGGCTTTGGAAGCGAGCTTTCTAAGCGTCGTGTAGTCCTGACGGCTCAGCGGAAGGCCGAACAGTTCGCCACCGCCCTCGAACGGCACGGTGCGACCATCGTGCACGCGCCCACACTGTCGGTTATTCCGAACGCCGACGATCCTGCGTTGATCGCGCGCACCCGCGCTCTCATCGAGCAGCGGCCTGACGTCGTCATAGTGACGACCGGCGTCGGCTTCAACGGCTGGGGTCAGGTGGCTGAGGCCGCCGGCCTCACCGAGCAGTGGCACACGATGCTCGCCGGTGCCCGAATCATCGCCCGTGGACGCAAGGCGCGCGGTGCGATCCAAGCCGCCGGGCTGGACACCGCCTGGGTCGCCGAGTCTGAAACCAGTACCGAGATCAAGCAGGCGCTGCTCGACGAGGGTGTGAGCGGCGTCCGAATCGCCGTGCAGCACCACGGGGCAGGCGACGACGGTCTGGATGAGGCCTTCGCCGAGGCAGGCGCCGATGTCTGCTCGCTTGTGGTCTATCGGTGGGGTCCCGCGCCTGATCCGGGGGCTGTGGTCGAGGCCGTCCACCTCGTCGCGAATCGCCAGTGCGATGCTGTGGCGTTCACCTCGGCGCCGGGTGCCACCGCCTTTCTCAAGGTCGCCCGTGACCAAGACGTGCTGCCGCAGGTTATCGACGCGTTCAACGACCAGTCTGGTGTGCTGGCTGCTGTGGTTGGCAATGTCACGGCGGCACCTCTGCTGGAACACGGAATCACGCCGTTGATCCCCGAAAGGTTCCGCCTGGGTGCTCTCGTGCGCATCCTGGTCACCGAACTCACAGCTCGAAACTGATGCCCGTGAGTTCCTCAGAGACCTCCCACAGGCGACGGGCAGTGGTGAGGTCGCTGGCCTTGGCAGATCGTCCCACCAAGGTAGGGGAGCCGCGCAACTCCCCACGACCGTCCGGACCGATGTAGCTGGCTCCCGGCAGGTCCTGGGTTGCTGCGAACAAAGAGGGCAACGCTCCGCGCTCACTGTTTTGGGCGAAAATGCGCCCCGCAAGATCCGCCGCAGCAACAAGGACCCTGGGCTGACCCTTTGTGCCGAGGCTCGTCGCCGCGTAGCCGGGATGAGCGGCCAAAGAACGAACCTTCGAACCCGCCTGCTGGAGGCGCCGCTGGAGTTCCAGGGTGAACAGCAGATTGGCCAGTTTGGACTGGCCGTATGAAGCGGCGAACCCGTATTTGTGCTTGCGCAGAGCCAGGTCGTCGAAATGGATCTGGCCTGCCTTATGCGCCCCTGACGCCACGGTCACCACCCGATCGGTGATGTGCGGCAGGAGGAGGTTCGTCAGAGCGAAGTGCCCCGATGATTGGTGCCGAACTGCAGGTCGAAGCCGTCCTTGGTCTGATCTCCTTGGAGTCCGGCGACCCCTGCATTGTTGATCAGAATATCGAGAGGGCCGCTCCACGACTGTGCGAACGATCTGATCGAGGACAGATCGGCGAGATCGAGTTCTCGGACTTCGGTACTCCCACCCATGGTGCGAGCAGCCTCTCGCCCACGCTGTGTGCTGCGGACCGCCAGGACGACATGCGCCCCTGCCCGTGCGAACGCGCTTGCAGTCGCTGCCCCGACTCCGCCGTTGCCTCCGGTGATCACCACCGTGCGGCCATCCATTGAAGGCATATCATCCGCGGTCCACCGATATTTCACCATCACCCGACTGTACTCGGGATCTTCGACTGAGCACGGACCGATAGATTGATTCGAGGGACTTGTCGTCACAGCAGACGGCAAGGACGCCTGCGCTATAATTCTCGGTATGGCCGTCCCAGAACATGGCGCCAAGCAGGCGAAGCGATCGTTCCTTGAGAAGCTGCGCCGTCTCACGTTTCTCAACGCGGGTCTTCTGTTTTTCGCCCTCGGTCTGAGCGCTGCAGTCATTCTGCATACAGTGCAATGGGTCTACTCTGGCGTCATCCTGCTGGATGCACAGCGTCGCGGCGCCGGTGAAGTGTGCGAGACAGCGCTTCCGGAGATCGACAGAGACGACTTCGAGATCGCCAGCCGCGCGCCCTGGGGCTATGCCTGTGAGACGAATATTGCCGGCGGAGGATTCGCGGTGCAAGATCACCCCGGGGCTACCTCGGCGCTGTTCTCCTTCACGATCGCGATCGTTGCGGTCAGCGTCGTCGTCCTTGTCGGAGCGTTGTCGGCGGCAGCGGCGAAACGGGCGATGAGAGCAGTACTCGGAAATCGTGGTGGTCCTGCGGTTGCGTGGGGAGTCGGTCTCCTGATTGCAGCGTGCGTTCTCGCACCCTGGACCCTTCTCGCTCAGCGCGGCCAGTGGTACATGGCATCGCACTCAGGCACCGGTTCACCCGTTTGCCCGGACACCTTCCAAGGAGATGAAATGCGAGGGTATTCGGTCAACCCCGTTTACGTCCCACCGCATCTCACGTGTCACGGCAGCACCGTGTCGGGTCATGACTTCACCACGACGTATTACGGGTGGCCGTTCTTCGCCTTCCTCGGCTGTGTGGTGCTTCTGGTGGTGGCCGCAGGACTTCTCACCCTCGCGCGATTACGCAGCCGCGGCACGCAGAAGAGCGAACCGCAAGTTGTGGAGCCTGCTACTTCGCCTTCTCGATCCGATACTTAAACGACCCACGGTACTGATAGATCTGGCCCAGAATCGGTATATCCACGGTGAGGTCGACGCGCTGGCGGGCCGCCTCGGCGTCAAAGCGCTCGTGCAGGACGATCATGGGGCGAATGAATCTGGGAATCGGCAGGCGCACACGTCCCAGCCACACGGTTACGCCGTGGCTTCTCAGGCTCAATCCGCCGTCAATCGTCGCGACATCGAAGCTGGCTTCCACCAGGGACGGTTGGCCCAGGGAATCGACTACCTGCCCCGACTGTGACAGTGAAACCGCATCGACCATCGACCAGGGGCGCGAATCCAATTCCAGGGTGCGGGTGGCGGTCTGGCGGCCGGCAACTGTCCGGTTCTCGATCCGGAATGGAACCTGGTGGTGCATCCCGGGCACAATCACATGGCAGCGTGCCAGCAGTGTAAGGAACGGCTTGAGTCAACGCCGATCGGTCCCGAAGCAGTCGAAGACACCTTCGCCGATGCCGACCGAATCTTCAGGAATCGCCGCGAAGTAGTGCTGCAGCACAGGATGCAACTGGGTCACTTGGACCCCGAGTGCCCGCTCGTACGGAGATCTCGTCGCGGGGCTCATGACTGAGATTCTATGTGTCGGTCACGGCGGACACGACCAGGTGTGCTCATTGACAGCTATCTGTAGGTGATCTGGTTCAGCGGCAGGTGGCTGTGGTCATTGAAGGAGATCAGACTGACTCCGGTCGACCCCTTGACGATCTTCGTGATTCCGGAATTCACCGTGACGCGGTTGAGTGCCAACCACTGATCGAATCCGCCACCGAGCAGCCTCGCCGCTGTCCAGGCAACTGCGCCTGAACTCGAGACGACGACCTTCTGTTCGCCTGAACCGAGCGTTCCGACCGCCTCGTCGAGGGCACGATCAACTCGACCGGTGAACGCTGCGAAGGTCTCTTCGTAGTCACCGTCATTCTCGCCGCCGGCCCAGCGTGCTGACGCCTCTTCGAGCACCTGTTGGAAGATTCTCGAATCCGTCTTGGCCCGTGGGTCGTAGTCGGGGAGAGCCGCGAGGAGTTCGCTGGCGTTGAACTCATTCCACCCCGAATCGATGTGCAGGTCCCGCTCACTGCCGAGCCCGGAGATGATGCCCTCAGCGGTCTGGCGCTGTCGGAGCATATCGCCATGGACCAGATGCGAGGGGGAGACCTCAAGGCGGGCCAGCATCTGGCCGACGTCCCGGCTCTGCTTCTTGCCCAGGTCCGACAGGCGGTCGTAGTCGTCGGTGCCGAAAGACGCCTGCCCATGCCGGACTAGATACACAACGCTCATGTCACTCCAATTCGCTCTGCCTGCTCTGTGTCAGGGAGGTCCTCGTCGACCATGCTCGAGTCTACGACCCATCGGGGCATAATCGATCGTTCGGTTGGGCTAGTTCTGATTCGTCATGCCCAGATGACTACGCCGACTCTGATCAAGTCGGGAACAGCTGTTCCGATAAGCGCAGAACCTCACGCAGTGCTGGACTGTCGTCGTATTTCCGCCAGGCCATGAGCAGAGGGAAGGGCCCCTGCTCATCATCAAGTGGGATGAACGAAACGTTGGGGAACGTGAAATTTCGAGGCACTGACGATACCGTCACCGAACACCCGAACTCTGCCCCGACCAGCGAAAGTATGGTCCAGCTGTCCGGTGCCACCTGCGCCACATTGGGACTGAACCCCGCCGCTTGGGCCAGAGTGTAGAGGCGTTCGATGGTGGTCGACCCCGGGTTCGGCGGCAAGGTGATGAAGTCCTCGTCCTGCAGCTCAGCCATGGACACCGACTGCCGACCGGCCAGCGGGTGGTCGTTGTGAACGGCGACGACCAGAGACTCCTCCGCGATAGTCCGCGTCGAGACCGACTGCGGCACGAACGGATAATGACCGAAGGCGAGGTCGAACGTGCCGTCGGCGACACTGTCCATGGCGGGAAGCGCGAATGAGGAGCTCTGCAGGCTCAGATGGATTCCCGGATGTGTGTTGCGAACCAGTTTCGACAGACGACCCACCAGGGTGTGGGTCGCAATTCCGGTGAAGCCGAGGCGCAGATGCCCGATCTCGCCCTCCCCGGCCGCCGTCACCGCGGCTTCGGCGAGCTGATAGCTCATGAGTATGTCTCGCGCGGGCTCGACCAGCGCCTGGCCTGCCGCCGTCAATCTCACCGTTCGGGTGCTGCGCTCGAAGAGCTGAGCGGACATCTCCGCCTCCAAGTTCCGGATGAGGCGGCTGACAGGAGGCTGCGTCATACGCAGGCGTTCAGCAGCACGGCCGAAATGGAGCTCCTCGGCGACCACGAGAAATGCCCTGATGTGTTTGCCGTCCATGTCTGAGTCCCCAATGGCATCGGTAGGGCCGAACAGCGCGTAGGTCAGCGCCGGGCGGCAGTGATCAGCGAAAAGAGATATTCATGCTGATGATGTATTAATCGGCTTCGCCAGTTGCATTGGACCAGCATAAATGATTTTGGCATCATGACCAAGGTCACGTTCAATCGACGATCAAGGAGGACGCGGTGGACAAGACAGCGAGCCTGTCAGAGGCGATCAGCACCCATCTCAACGATGGCGATACGGTCGCGCTGGAGGGCTTCGGACACCTCGTACCAGTCGCTGCTGCGCACGAGATCATCCGCCAGAAGTTCTCGGATCTCACTCTGGCGCGCATGTCCTGCGACGTCATCGTCGACCAACTCCTCGGAGCGAACTGCCTGACAGGCCTGATCGCTGCGTTTGTGGCCAACAGTTCGGCAGGCTCGCTCTACGAGCTTCGTCGAAGAGTCGAGCATTCGGATCCCGAGCCGCTGTGGTTCGACGAATACAGCCACGGGGGGATGGTGGCCAGGTATCAGGCCGGTGCCTCGAAACTCCCGTTCCAGCCGATCGCCTCCTACCGGGGCAGCGATCTTGCACAGAAGAACCCTCGCATCAGATCCGTGCCCGATCCTTATGGTGGATCGCCGATCTACGTCGTCCCCGCGCTCAACCCAGACCTCACGGTCATCCACGCCCAACGTGCCGACTCCGCCGGCAATGTGCAGGCCTGGGGCATGCTGGGAATCCAGACCGAAGCAGCCTTCGCCAGCCGTCGACTCATCGTCACCGTCGAAGAGATCGTCGATGAGTCCATCATCCGGTCCGACCCGAACCGCACGATCGTCCCCTCCCACATCGTTGACGCTGTCGTCGAAGTTCCACGCGGCGCGCACCCCCATGCCGTACAGGGATACTACGACCGCGACGATGCCTTCTCCCGGGACTGGTCGGCTCTCGCCCGTGACGCCGAGGCGGTCAAACAGTGGCTGCAGACCTACATCCATGACACGGCAGATTATGAGGAGTTCTTGGAACTGCTCGGGTCCGAGCGCTTCGACAAATTGGGCATCCGTGATGCCTATTCGACACCAGTCAACTATGGAGGCCGGGAATGACCGCATCCACATCTGAGCACACCGCCACGAAGACCGATGATCAGGTGCTCACGAGCAGTGAATTGCTCACCATCCATTCGGCCCGAGCCCTCGCCAGACGCCGAGTGGTCTTCGCCGGGCACGGACTGCCGACGCTGGCCATCGCGCTCGCCCAGCGCACCGTGGCACCGGAGATCGAAATCGTCTACGAGTCGGGAGTCACCGGGGCCCGGCCGCCGGACCTGCCGCGGACCATCTCCGACTCCGTGCTGGTCCCAGGAGCCGCCTCGGTGATTCCGATGACCCACCTGTTCAACTACGTCCTGCAGGGACAGCGGGTCGATGTCGGATTCCTCGGTGCCGCCCAGGTCGACCGCTACGGCAGCCTCAACTCCACCCTGATCGGCGACGACTGGGAGCATCCCGACAGCAGACTTCCCGGTTCAGGCGGAGCCATCGAGGCCATGGCCGGGGCGGCCGAGATCTTCCTCGTCATGCGCAGGCACACCCCGCGCACGTTCGTCGAGACGCTTGACTTCGTCACCTCGCCGAGCCCCCACCGGGCCGCGCAGTCTGAAGTCGGGACCATGCCCACCGGTGCCGGGGTCACGCACGTGATCACGGACCTGGGAATCATGACTCGATGGGCCCAGGACGAGGAACTCACCTTGAGCGCGGTGCACCCAGGGATCGACCCCGCCGAGGTGGTCCGGCAGACCGGGTGGGACCTGCAGGTCGCGGCCGATCTCGAGACGACACAGGCACCCACGCCAGCCGAGCTGACGATATTGCGAGAATCGCTGGACCCCACTCGTATCTATCTGCGCTGAGGCCGTCGGCGCTGTCTCGCGGAAGAGATGGCCCCAGTGGCGGAAGCCAGTTCCCGAATTCCCCACCGAACAAGGACAGAGCTATGTCAAAGATGACAAGCGACTCCAAAGCTCGCTGGAGTACATGGACTTCACCCTCTGCACCCTGGCCGCGGCCTTGGTCTTCGGGCCACTCTTCTTCCCCAATGAAACTCCCGCCGTCGCCCTGGCCATTCGCACAAAGGTCAAGGAATCTCCCGTGTTCGAGGAGACCAAGGAACGCCGTGCCGCACTCAGCGCTGTGGAGGGCGCACAGCCGAACATCCTGGTCGAGGCTCGCCGGTCGACGAAGTCGTTCCTGCTCGCCCTGGGCATCCGGATGGGTGAGAACTCCGCGGTCTACCTCGTCAAGGGCTTCATGGTGGGCTGGGTCGTGACCACGACAGGCACCGACTCCTCTGTGGTCACGACGGGAATCATGATCGGAACAGTCATCGGATTCGCCACCGTGCCGTTCTTCGGCAAGCTCAGCGATCGAGTGGGGCGACGACCGGTGTTCCTGGCCTTCACCATCGTCGTCGGCGGCCCGCTGCCGAATATGTACGGGGTCGAGTCGAGCTGGCTGGTGGAGCTCTTCGTTTCCAAGCATCGCTACACGTTCATGACCACGATCAAAGAGATCGGTTCGGTGGTCTCCGGCGGTCTGGCACCCGTCATCGCGGCGGCCCTCGTTGCCGTGATCACGGACTCCTGGTGTCCCGTCGCGGTGGTGCTCATCCTATTCGCCGGTTGTGGGCTGCTGGAAGCATACTTCGCCCCTGAGCCCCGAGGACGTGACCTCGCCGCCGAGGCCGACGTCGTGGATGACCGGGCAGATGGCAGGTCCGCAGCGCTCGTCAGGTGAAGTCAGCCCGCATCGGTCGCAGCCCCATCCTGTCCGAAGCCGACGCCGGTGAGCTCTTCGGAGACTTCCCAGAGGCGACGGGCAGTGGCGGGGTCGCTGGCGGTCGTCGATCGACCGACCAGTGTGGGGAGCCATGGAGTTCACCGCGTCCGTCGGGGCCGATGTAGCTGGCTCCCGGCAGATCCTGAGTCGCAGCGAACAGTGAAGGCAGAGCTCCCTGTCCGCTGGTCTGGGCAAAAAAGCGCCCCGCGAGGTTCGCCGCCGCAACGAGTGCTCGGGGCTGCCCCTTGGTTCCGAGGCTCGTTGCCGCATAGCCGGGATGTGCGGCGAGCGAGCGGACGGTCGAACCAGCCAGCTGCAGACGACGCTCGAGCTCAAGGGTGAACAGCAGATTCGCCAGTTTGGACTGCCCATAGGATGCGGCGAACCCGTACCTGCGCTTGCGCAGCGCCAGATCGTCGAAGTGGATCGTGCCCGACTTATGCGCACCGGACGCGACCGTGACCACCCGCTCGGTGATGTGCGGCAGGAGGAGGTTGGTCAGAGCGAAGTGCCCAAGATGGTTGGTGCCGAACTGCAGATCGAATCCGTCCTTGGTCGCACTCCCCGGGAGCCCGGCGACCCCGGCATTGTTGACGAGGATGTCGAGCGGACCGCTCCACGACTGCGCGAATGCTCTGATTGAGCTCAGGTCGGCGAGATCGAGTTCGCGAACCTCCGTGCTGCCGCCCATGGCTCGAGCAGCTGCTTGCCCGCGTTGCGGGTCACGGACAGCGAGGACGACATGGGCTCCGGCTCGGGCGAATGCGGCTGCAGTCGCCGCCCCGACCCCGCCGCTGGCTCCCGTGACCATGACCATCCGGCCCTCCAATGAGGGCATGTCCGCTGCGGTCCAACGATATCTCGCCATCTTCCGACCCTACTCGGTGTCGTCGAGGGTGAACGTCTGTCGGTTCACTGTGTCATCGCGGCGCGACGGTTGAGGTGCTCATCCTTGGTGTTGCGAGTCTGGCGGTCGGGGGAGGCGAAGGCCGTGGCGATGTCCCGGGCCTGAGCGATCCCCGCAGCCCGGTTCTCGGCGTGATGTTCAGCCTCGATGTCGTAGATGAGGTGGGACTCGACATCCGTGATCCCGCTGTAGGCGAAGACGCCGACGTCGAGCTGTGTGCGCATGGCGTCCTCATAGCCGTACTTGTCATAGGTGCGCTGCTTGGAGCCGCCGATTCCGATGAGCGCCGTCGGAACGTGGGGGAGCAGCCCGCGCAAGGGCTGCGTGCCGCGATCGGCCACCCCGGCACCGTATTGGTAGGCCCACCCACCGGTGAAGACGCGTTCGATCCAGCCTTTCATCATCGCCGGCATCGACCACCAGTAGACGGGGAACACGAACGCGAGCCTGTCGGCGGCCTCGACTCGTCGCTGCATGCTCTCAATGCCGTCCGGGATGCCTGCACCCCAGAAGTGCTGATGATCGGCCTCGGTGAAGCGCGGATCGAAGCTTTCGGCGTGCAGGTCGAGGACGTCGACGGAATGGCCCGCGGCGTGAAACGGCTCATGGAAGGCATCCATGACCTGGCCCGGGTAGCTGGAGCGGATCGGATGGGAGAAGACGGTGAGCAGGTGCATGGTGGGCCTCCAGGAGGGGTGGGCGCTTCAGCGCCGACGTCGGACGTTCATGACAGTTGCGGCGGCTTCCCTCGCCGAGGTGACCGCAGCGGTCCCGAGGTACGAAGCCGTCGAGGTTGCGCCTTCGAAGAGAACCAGGATCTGCGTGACGGTGGTGTCGTCTTCGCCGACGGTGACGTCGTCTCCCAGGTCGGCCCGGACGATCCGGGCGATCATCGATCTCAGCTGTGCGCGGTAGGCGGCGACCGCCTCGGCGATCTCCGGGGTCGTTTCCCCGGCCTCGCCGTGGGCGCGGAGGAAGAGGCAGCCACGGGAGCCCTCGGCCATGACCCATTCCTCGAGGTAGGCGAAGAGCTCGTCGACGCTGGCCGCGTGGCAATGAGCGAAGAACCGCGAGTTGCGGGCCTCGAGGACGGCAACCACCAGGCCGATTTTGCTCCCCAGGTGCTTATAGAGGGTACGGGTCGAGACCCCGGCGGCTGCGGTGAGGTCATCCATGCCGGATGCGGCGAATCCGCGGTGGTCGAAGACGCGTTCCGCGCCGGAGACGATCTGGTCTCGTGAAGCTGCCATGCCCTCAATGTACAACGATCGTTTTACTTGTGCAAGATGGTGCACAGACATCGCCGCCGTGACGGTGCGGCAGGCGTGAGCGATCTCGCTGTGGTGGGGTGTTGTGCCGGTCTGCCCGGCGGAGTAGAACTGGAGCAATGACGGGAACTTCTGAGGCAGCGGTGATGTCGGCGCGGCAGCGCAAGATCCTTGCGGTGATGCTGGTGCCGATGTTCATGTCTCTGCTGAGCGTGTCCATCGTCAATGTCATCCTGCCCGATATGCAGAGATCGATCGGGGCCTCGAATTCCGCGATCCAGTGGGTGCTGTCCGGGTACACACTGGCCTTCGGCGTCCTGCTGGTCGCAGCCGGTCGCGCGGGTGACCTCTTCGGTCGGGGCAGGCTCTTCGTCGCCGGAGTGAGTGTCTTCGCCCTCGGCTCGCTCATCGCCGGCTTCGCTCCGAACCCAGTGATGCTCAACGTCGCCCGCATCGTCATGGGCATCGGCTCGGGACTGCTGAGCCCCCAGGGTGTGGGGATGCTGCAGCAGTACTTCCACGGCAAGATCCGGGGCCGTGCCTTCGGCATGTTCGGCACCATCGTCGGTGTCTCCGTCGGCATCGGGCCCGTGCTCGGCGGAGGCCTCATCGCGGTGCTCGGGGAGGAATGGGGCTGGCGTTCGGCCTTCCTCATCAACGTCCCGATCGCGGTGGCCGCCATTCTTCTCGGTCGGTTCTGGCTGCCGCACAGCGCGTGGAGGGGCAGCGCTGCCGACACCGACCGTTCCGGGGCCGGGCGCGCCGATTTCGATCCGATCGGCCTGGTGCTCCTGTCGCTGGGCACCCTGCTCGTCATGCTTCCCTTCCTCGAACGATCCGCTGGTGCCTGGATCTACGCCCTGGTTCTCGTGGGTGGCGTCATCATCTGGCTGTGGGTGCGATGGGAGAGCCGCTACGCCCGCCGAGGCGGTTCGCCGATGGTCGACATGGCACTGTTCCGCACCCGCACCTTCGCCTATGGGGCCTCACTGACCTCGATGTACTTCGTCGGCATGCCCGGCGTGTGGGTCATCGTGGCCCTCTACCTCCAGAACGGTCTCGGCTTCCTCGCTCTCGAAGCAGGACTGATGGGTCTGCCCTCGGCGATCTTCTCTGCGGTGGCCGCCCAGGCCGCCGGCCGTGTGGTCCTCACCTTCGGACGCAAGATGGTCGTGCTCGGCGTCGGCATCGCTCTTGTCGGCGTCGTCGCCTCGGCCGTGCTCGTCCTCGCTCACGAAAGCCTGGGCATCAGCATCTGGTGGATGCTGGCGAGTCTCGCCCTGACCGGCATGGGGCAGGGCATGGCGGTCAGCCCCAACCAGACACTGACCCTGGCCGATGTGCCGGTCGAATACGCCGGCAGCTCCGGCGGGGTGATGCAGACCGGGCAGCGCGTGGGCACGGCGATCGGCATCGCGATCGTGACCGCCGTGTTCTTCGTCGTTGAGGGACTGGCCGGATATGGGGCCGCGATCGTCGCCGGATTCGGATTCATCGCCGCGGTCATGATCATCGCCGGACTCATCGGAATCGTGGATCTGGTCCGGGGCCGGGCGAAGGATCGGCAGAGGGTCGCAGCGGCCGGAAGCTGAGGCGGTCAAAGGTATTGGAAACATGCCTCCAAAACGGCGAACAACCTCGGCGAAGGTGACTTTTTCGGGTGGACAGCCAAGGTGCATCGGCTATGCTGGCTGAGTTGCACAGTGCGTTTCATGAGGTCGGAACACGGCCGACTGCGAACCGCTCGTGCCCTGCGCGACCACGCACAGTCCTTCACAAAGGACGCGAACCACACTGCGCAGACGTCACCGCCCCATCCTTCTGGTGACTGCACTTCGATTCGACCGCTGCCAGATATGCCCCGTGGTACGGCACTGCGGTTTGATGAACATTGGTGACGGCGCCGGCATGATGCCCGTCGTCACACAACCACGAGGATCAACCATGACGACAACGACCGATACATCCGCCGCCGCTGCCGCACAGAACTCGCTGCCGCCCATCACCGATGATGAGATCTTCGCCGGGCATGAAGGCGGTAAGCTCTCTGCCGAGCTCACCAGTCCGCTTGAGACCCAGCGCGATCTCTCGATCGCCTACACTCCTGGCGTCGCCAAGGTCTGCACCGCGATCAAGGACGATCCCGAACTGGCTCGGACCCATACCTGGACCGGTCGCCTCGTCGCCGTCGTCTCCGACGGATCGGCCGTGCTGGGCCTCGGCGACATCGGGGCCAAGGCTTCACTTCCCGTCATGGAGGGCAAGTGCGCCCTGTTCAAGCGCTTCTCCGGTCTCGACGCGATCCCGATCGTTCTCGACACCAATGACGCCGACGAGATCGTCGAGACCATCGTCCGCTTGGCCCCGTCGTTCGGTGCGGTCAACCTCGAAGACATCTCGGCCCCTCGCTGCTTCGAGATCGAGGACCGAGTCAAGGCCGCCCTCGACATCCCGGTCATGCACGATGACCAGCACGGCACCGCCGTCGTCGTCCTCGCCGCACTGACGAATGCCCTGCGTGTGGTCGAGAAGTCCTTCGACTCCATCAAGGTCGTCCTCTCCGGCGCAGGAGCTGCCGGAGTCGCCGTGGCCAAGATCCTCGACGATGCCGGAGTCAAGGACGTCGTCGTCCTCGATTCCAAGGGCATCATCGACTCCGACCGCGGTGACCTGACTCCGACGAAGGAATGGCTGGCGTCGAACACGAATCCACGCGGCATCACGGGCGGGATCGACACCGCTCTCGCCGATGCCGACGTGTTCATCGGCGTCTCCGGTGGCACCATCGACGAGAAGCACCTGCCGCAGATGGCCGAGAACGCCGTGATCTTCGGCCTGTCGAACCCGAACCCGGAGATCACACCCGACATCGCAGAGAAGTACGCCTCGGTGGTCGCCACCGGCCGCAGCGACTTCCCGAACCAGATCAACAACGTCCTCGCGTTCCCCGGAATCTTCCGCGGAGCCCTGGACGCCAACGCCACCGACATCACGGATGAGATGAAGCTGGCGGCCGCACGCGCGATCGCCGACCTCGTCGGTGATGACCTGCGTCCGGACTACATCGTGCCGGGAGCACTCGACGCGCGAGTCGCGCCCGCAGTGGCAGATGCCGTTGAGGCTGCAGCCGATGCCGCAGGAGTGGCACGGGTCTGAACGTTCGCTTCTGAGCGCCGACGCAGAAGGGGCCGGGGTGCGCCCAATTTGGGGTTGTCCCGGCCCCCGGCGCGGGGGGGGGGCGGGGGGGGGGCGGCGCCGGGGGGGGGGGGCG
>JAKDSA010000073.1 GCA_030457025.1 Brevibacterium sp.
CACATCGTAACGACTGCAGGAATGCCGACACCGACCGAGTACAGCATCGGCACCGTCGAAGACCTCGAGGCCGAGCTCGCGCGCATCCGCGATCGCGGGTACTCGATCGATGAGCAGGAGCAGGAACTGGGCGTGCGCTGCTTCGCGATGTCGATCCCCGATGCCCCGGCTCCCCTGGCGATCTCCGTCTCCGGGCCGATCAGCCGAGTCGACCAGGCCTTCGCCGATCGTGCGGTCCCTCTGCTGCGCTCGGCTGCCGAGCAGATCTCGGCCGATATGCAGCGCGTTGACTAGGGCTTCTGCCCTCGACCGAGTCCGCCCATTTGAGAGCGAGCGTCGCATCGTCGACGCCAGCCGGGCGCAGGGCGAGGGCTTCGAGAAGCTCGCCATAGTGCTCACACAGGAGCGTTCGCATCGCCCAGTGCCGCAACGGTTCTCTGGGCTCCGGCGTCGGCTAGTCCGCAGGTATCCGGCACTGGCTGATGCGACGCTGGCCCCGTGACAGCGGTACCCCGAGCCTCGTCGCCGCACCGTATGGGGTAGTCTCAGGCGCGTCGTGAGCTGTCGACGACCTTCCACGGAAGATCACGTTCGTCGAGCACGATCGTGTGCCATCGTAGGGGTCGGCGGCGGAGTACGTGGTCGATGGAACGTGGATTCAGTGTTCGTCGCGTCGTCGGCAGAAGAGTCGGGGCTCTAGCGGCGACTGCGACTTCGTTTCCGCACCCGAGACGATTCTTCGACCTGCCCCTCGGTCTGGGCGACAACGCGGGTGACGGCCAGGTCACCCGTGACGTTGCACATGGTCCGGGCCATGTCGAGAAGGGCATCGACCCCGGCGACCAGCGCAACTGCGGCGAACGGCAAGCCAGCCTGTGAAATCACCAGCGACAGCATGATCAGCCCGGCTCCAGGAACTCCGGCCGTGCCGATCGACGCCAGCACTCCGACCGCAACGGCCTCGAGCAGTTGAACGAAGCCGAGGTCGACCCCGGACACATTGGCCACGAAGATCGTGGACACACCCACGTAGAGGGCGGTTCCGTCCATATTGATCGTCGCACCTAAGGGCAGGCTGAAACCGTAGGTTCCTTCCCGAATCCCCAGCTTCTCCGCGGCCCGCATGGTCACCGGCAGGGTCCCACTGGAGGAGCGGGTCACGTAGGCGGTCAGCATGGGGTCCTTGGCGGCACCGAAGAATCGGGCGATGTTGACTTTGAACGCCAGAAGAAACAGCGAATATGCCACGATCATCAATGCGATGCCGAGGTAGACGGTGCCGGTGAGATTGAGCATGGGCAGCAAGGAGTCGGTGCCGGTCTCGCCCACGACGACTGCGATGAGGGCGAACACGCCGATCGGTCCGTACTCCAGAACACCGCGCACGATCGTGAACATGACCTCGCAGCCGGCGTCGGCCAGCTTCTTCACCGGCTCGGCGAGGTCTCGCAGCCGTGCGTCCTCGCTGTAGGCCATCGTCCCCACAGCAAAGCCGATGATCACGGCGACGAAGATGACTGCCAGAACGTTGCCATCGGCCAGCGCCTGGAAGATGTTCTCCGGGAAGATGTTCAAGAACGTCTCGATCAGGGGCGGAGCCTTTTCGGGTCCCTCGCCTGTGCTGGGCATGTCCAGGCCGGTGCCGGGCCCGATGAGCAGACCGAGCCCGAGTCCGAGGCTGATGGCGATGACCGAGGTGAGCAGATAGAAGCCGAATACTTTGCCTCCGACACGACCCAGGCTCGACGGCGCAGCCGATGCGGCACCGGAGATCAGTGTCACCAGCACCAATGGGATCACCAGCATCTGCAGCAACCGGAGGAACAGGTCGCCCAGCGGCTGGATGGTCGCGATCGGCGGGCCCACAATCAGCCCGGCGATCACTCCCAGGACCAGAGCTATTGCGAATTTCCAGATCAGAGGGAAGCCGATGTAGCGTTGCCACCACGTCTTCTCTGTCCGATCCGTTCGCGATGAGTCCGGTTCCGGTTGGGTCGAGCCCGGGTCGGATGCCTGTACCACGAAGATGAACCTGCCCTTCTGCTTGCGTTCTCCATTGATCAGCAGATGACCGACTGTCGATGCTGCGGCATCAGGTCTTCACGCTATCCCCTTGTGGCCCACGCTTCAATGGTCGAACCTAGGAGTCGCCTCCTGCGGAGCCTGAGGTTCCTGCGTTGACCTCGTTCAGGCGGTACTTCTTCGCTGCTTCGACGGGCACTGAGCGAGCGATCTCGCCACGGTCGGCCAGCAGCTGCAGGGTGCGGACGACCATCGAGTGGGCATCGATCTTGAAGTGGCGCCTGGCTGCTGCACGAGTATCGGAGAAGCCGAAGCCATCGGCACCCAAGGTCGCGAAGTCCTGGCTGAGGAAAGGCCGGATGAGGTCCGGCTGCGTGGAGTCGAAGTCGCTCGTGGCCACGATCGGCCCCGCCTCGGCGCCCAGGCGCTCACGAACATAAGGAGTACGCGGCTCGGCCTCGAAGTTCTCGAGCTTTTCGGCTTCGCACTTCAGAGCATCGCGGCGCAGCTCGGCCCACGAGGTGACCGACCAGACGACCGCATCCACGCCCCAGTCCTGAGCCAACAGCCCCCGGGCCTCGAGCGCCCACGGGACTGCGACTCCCGACGCGAGCAGCTGAGCCTGCGGACGATCACCCGCCCCCGCCTCGGCGCCGGTGCCCGATTCCGCGACCCGATGGATCCCGCGCAGGATCCCATCGACGTCGACGTCCTCGGGTTCGGCCGGCTGGAGCATGGGCTCGTTGTACACGGTCAGGTAGTACATGACGTTGCGGGCGTCGTCGCCGAGGTCGTGCTCGCCGTACATGCGGTGCAGGCCATCGCGCATGATGTGGCCGATCTCGTAGCCGTAGGCCGGGTCGTAGATCCGCACCGCTGGGTTGGTCGCGGCCAGCACAGGAGAGTGCCCGTCGGCGTGCTGCAGGCCCTCACCGGTCAGCGTCGTGCGACCGGCCGTGGCGCCGATGATGAACCCGCGGGTCATCTGGTCACCGGCCGCCCAGAAGGCGTCACCAGTGCGCTGGAACCCGAACATCGAGTAGAAGACGTAGATCGGGATCATCGGCTCGCCGTGCGTGGAGTACGCGGTTCCGGCGGCTGTGAAGCCTGCGGCCGCACCGGCCTCGTTGATGCCCACGTGGAGCAGCTGCCCGCTGGTCGCCTCCTTGTAGGAGAGGAAGAGCTCGCGGTCGACTGCCAAATAGTTCTGGCCGTTGGGGTTGTAGATCTTCGCGGTCGGGAAGAAGGCGTCGATGCCGAAGGTCCGTGCCTCATCAGGAATGATGGGAACGATCCGGTTGCCGATGCCCTTCTCGCGCATGAGGTCCTTGAGCAGTCGCACGAAGGCCATCGTGGTCGCCGCCTGCTGCTGACCCGAGCCTTTCTTCGTCTGCGAGAACGCCTTGTCGCTGACAGCAGGAAGGGTCTTCTTGCTGTTCTCCGGCTTGCGATTGGGCAGGAATCCACCCAGCTTGGACCGCTTCTCAAGCATGTACTGAACTTCTTCAGCGTCGTTGCCCGGGTGGTAGTACGGCACGGCGTAGGGGTCCTCGTCGATGACCTTGTCGGTGATCGGGATGTCCATCCGGTCGCGGAAGGCCTTGACGTCGGCGGCGGTGAACTTCTTCATCTGGTGCGTGGCATTGCGCGACTCGAAGCTCGTGCCCAGGCCGTAGCCTTTGACCGTCTGGACGAGGACGACGGTCGGCTTGCCCGTCGTGTTCACGGCCTGCTCGTAGGCGGCGAAGACCTTGTGGTAGTCGTGACCGCCCCGCTTGAGGTTCCAGATGTCGTCATCGGACAGGTGCTCGACGAGGCCCTTCGTCTCCGGCGAGCGGCCGAAGAAGTTGTCACGGATGAACCCGCCGGACTCGGCCTTGAAGGTCTGGTAATCACCATCGAGGGTCTCGTTCATGATCCGGACCAGATCACCGGTGTGGTCGGCGTCGAGGAGGGAGTCCCATTCGCGGCCCCAAAGCACCTTGATGACGTTCCAACCGGCACCGGTGAAGACAGCTTCGAGCTCCTGGACGATCTTGCCGTTGCCGCGCACCGGACCGTCGAGTCGCTGCAGATTGCAGTTGATGACGTAGGTGAGGTTGTCCAGCCCCTCGTTCGCCGCCAACTGGAGTGCGCCGCGTGATTCCGGCTCATCCATCTCACCGTCGCCGAGGAAGGCCCAGACACGTTGGTCGGAGGTGTCCTTGATGCCGCGGTTGTGCAGATAGCGGTTCATCTGCGCCTGGTAGATCGAGTTGATCGGCCCCAGGCCCATCGACACGGTCGGGAACTGCCAGAAATCGGGCATCAGGCGCGGGTGCGGGTAGGAGCTCAACCCGTCGGGGGCCTTCGAAGCCTCCTGCCGGAAGCCGTCGAGCTGCTTGTCGCTCAGGCGGTTCTCGAGGTACGCCCTGGCGTACATGCCGGGTGAGGCGTGGCCCTGGAAGAAGACCTGGTCGCCGCCTCCGGGGTGGTTCTGGCCGCGGAAGAAGTTGTTGAACCCGATCTCGTAGAGGGTCGCAGCTCCCGCATAGGTCGAGATGTGGCCGCCGACAGATATCTCGGGGCGTTGGGCTCGGTGGACGAGCATCGCGGCATTCCAGCGCAGCCATTTGCGGTATTTGCGCTCGAGGCGCTCATCCCCGGGGTAGGCAGGTTCCTGATCGGCTGGGATCGTGTTGACGTAGTCCGTGGTCGTGACCTTGGGCGAGGCGACGGAGTTCGAGGCGGCACGTTGGCGCAGGGCCTCCATGATCTCGCTGGCACGCAGGGTTCCACGCTGGCTGACGAGTCCCTCCCAGGACTCGAGCCACTCGTCGACCTCTTCGTCTCCGCTTCCCCTCGGGATTGCCGAAGTTGTGTTCTGGGTCATAGTTCTCCCTCTCAAACACGTCAGGCCCACGGGAAGGTGTTCCCGTGGACCCGACTGTGGAATTTATCAGCAGAAGCCGGCGATCTGCGCCCAGGCGTCCTTGTTCTCCTCCACACCGTTGCGGGTGAAGGTGGCTTCGATCAGCCCATAGGGCCGATCAGCGACGATGAGCACTTCGTTCGGGTTCTCCAGGCCGAAGCGTTCGATGTCGTAGAGGAAATGGTGCTTGTTGGGGCAGGAGAAGCGGATCTCGTCGATCTCCGGCACAGCGTCGATGACCTTCTCACCCATCTGGTACAGGGTGTGCTGCAGGGCATGCGAGTAGTGGTCGGTGAACGAGTCGAGGATGATCTCCTTGACGTGTCTGTACACGCCCTCGAAGTCGAGATCCGCGCTGTTGTAGATCCAGCGGGTCGCGATGTCGGTGGCGAGAATGCGGTCGTCGGTCTCCGGCAGGGTCGTGTACTTGTCCTTCGGGTAACCGACGAAGCCGGACTCGGTGGTTTTAAGCACGGTGAGTCCGTAGAAGCCCGAGATCAGGGTGTCTTTGTCGCCGTCGCGCGTGAAGACCGCGGTGCGGGTCTCAGGAGCGGACTTGAAGAACGAGTGGTCATGGTCGTTGATGCGATCCCACCCGTACTCCTCGGCCGCCCAGCGTCCGCCCGTGACCCAGTCGAAGCTCGAGGTGAAGTGGTCTGCGAGGCCCATGATGAACTGCTCAGGCGAGGTCACGCCGAGCTCCTTGGCCTTCGCGAAGACCGTGTTCTTCTGGGTATCGGTGGCCACGACGTGCTCGTTGTTGCCTTCGGTGTGGGCGGTCTCGAAGTCGCCCCATAACTCCGAAGTCACGTTGAGGTCGCGGATCTCGTGACGGTCGGTGTCACGGTAGACCCTCATCAACCGGTTCTCCGCCTTGCCGTACTGGTTCGTTGTCAGTCGTACCTTGCTCATCTTCTTGCTCCTGCAGCTCAAGTCAGCGGTCATGACGCACTCGTCACCGAGGGGTCATGGCCACTGTGACCAATTGATTTGCGAGGTTGCCGGGCATGACGTCCGGCGAACTTCGGCGGTTTGTTGAGGATCTGCATCCTATAAGGGGGCCTGCTTCCCCTGGTGTCTGTGGGTGCTGCCGCCCGCTCAGCTTCCCCGGTATGTGCTGTACGCGAACGGGCTCAGGAGCAATGGTATGTGATAGTGAGCCTCGCCGGCCTTGACCGTGAAATCGATCGTCACCTGGGGATGGAAATGATCCTGCCCCTGGGACTCAAAATAGGCGCCGGTGCCGAATACGATCCGATAATCACCGGCGCCGAGGTGGTCCGGCCCGAATTCCTGGACACGACCGTTGCCGTCCGTGCGGGCATTCGCGATCACCTCGGCGCCGGAATACAGCGTGACCTCGAGGTCAGCGGCGGGGGTGCCGAGCGTGGAGTCGAGGGCGTGGGCGGAGATGAAGCTCATGCGAGGATTCCTTCGAGTCTGAGTGCGGCGATCTGGATCAGCTGTTCGCCGACCTCGGCGAGTTCCTGGGTGTCCGTATTGGTCATGCGGCGTTCGAGCTCGCCGAGGACCTCCTCGGGGTCACGTCCGGCTGCGCGAATGAGGAAGACACGGTCGAAGCGCTCTTCGTAGGCGGCGTTGCCTGCGGCGAGGCGATCTTGAACGCTGTCGTCCAGGGCGCCCAGGCCCGCCTGCTCACGGGAGGAGTGAGCCGCCTCGGCGGAGGCGCCCTCGGTCTTCTCCCCGATCCGCGGGTGATGGGACATGGCAGTCGCGATCTCGTCGTCGGTCAGCGGATTCGCGCTGGTGCGAGCGGATTCGACAGCCGACTTCGCGTCGGGATAGGGCCTGGCCTCGACGACTCCGTCGATCCACCGATCGACGTCCAGGCACGGGCGCAATGCCGTGCGGGCGTCGTCGGCCGAGAGCCGATTGAACTCGCCTAGGTCCACATTGACCTCCTGAGAAAATCGAGATGCTGAACCACTGGGAACGTGTTTCACATCACGGAAGACTGTTTCCATTTAACTGCTTCGAGTTTGACCCCAGGTCCGCGCGAAGTCAAATTTCACGGTCGACTCCAGCGGCCCTTTCGGAGCGATTTGGAAAAGTTATTCCACAAAGCGGATAATGACGACAGAGTCCCTCGCGCAGTCCGCGTTCCTCGCGCAGTCCGCGTGCTGGGCACTTGGCCATCGTTTTCTCGACAATGAGGTTGAATGACGTCATGAGCATGGAAGCACCCACGATCGTCTGCGCGCCCGACTCCTTCAAGGGATCAGCCAGCGCCCCCGCTGCCGCCGCCGCCCTCGCTCGCGGGGCCCGCCAGGTGTTCCCCGACTCTCAGATCACCGACCTGCCCTTCGCTGACGGCGGCGAGGGAACCCTCGACGCTCTCTTAGCCGTGTGGGGCACCGCGCCTCGTTCGGCTGAGGTCGTCGACGCCCTGGGCCG
The DNA here is from genome assembly GCA_030457025.1 of Brevibacterium sp. Classification (GTDB taxonomy): domain Bacteria; phylum Actinomycetota; class Actinomycetes; order Actinomycetales; family Brevibacteriaceae; genus Brevibacterium. The sequence continues at coordinate 7,349 of JAKDSA010000073.1, forward strand.
GCCGACGACAGCCCAATTCGGCATCTCCGCCGACGGGAAGACCGCTGTCATCGAGGCCGCTCAGGCCAATGGCCTCCCCCAGGTCTCCGACCTCGCACTCCAGCCCGAACGCGCCGACACCTACGGCGTCGGGCTCATTGCCACCCATGTCCTTGACCAGGGAGTCGAGGAGATCCTGCTGTGCATCGGAGGATCGGCAAGCACCGACGGCGGCGTCGGCATCGCCTCGGCCCTGGGTGCTGCTTTCACGGATGACTCGGGCCAAGCGATCGCCGCTGGCGGCGGCAGCCTCTCCCGCCTGGCCACCGTCGATATCTCGGGCCTGGATCCGCGTGCCCGGCAGGTGCGCTGGCGCATCGCCGTCGACGTCGACAACCCCCTCACCGGCCCCCGCGGTGCTGCCGCGGTCTTCGGCCCTCAGAAAGGTGCCGACGCTGCATCTGTGTCCGTCCTCGATTCCGGCCTGGGCCACCTCGCCGAGGTGCTCGCCGGCTCCTCCGCCGAGGCCTCGTCGTTGGCGCTGACGCCGGGCTTCGGTGCCGCAGGTGGGATTCCGCTGGCGCTGACGACCCTGCTGGGCGCCGAGGTGGTGCCCGGGTCCACAATGGTCGCCGAGGCTGTGGGCCTGGCTGAAGCCCTGGCCGAGGCAGACATCGTGCTCACCGGCGAGGGCTCCTTCGACTCCCAGTCCCTGGGCGGCAAGGTCGTCGCGGCCGTACGCGACCACGCCCCCACCTCGGCGAGGATCATCGTCGTGGCCGGACGCGTCGCGCTCAGCCCCGCCGAATGCCGCGCCGCCGGCATCACCGCCGCTCTGTCGATCGCGCCCGGCCCGGCCGAGCTGACCGAGCTCTCCGACCGCGCCGAAGAGCTCATCGAAGCCACCTCCGCACACGCGTGCGCGCTCGTGGGCTCGGGCACGGCGGGCGCGGGCGCGGGCACGCAACAGAACTGACGACCACCAGCAGCACCAGCAGCACCAGCAGTCACCTGCGAAAGGACGCATCATCATGACGACACAACTCGAAGTCGGTCAGAACGCACCGGATTTCTCCCTGGCCGATGCGAATGGAAAGACCTACTCGAAGGCGGACTTCGCCGGGCAGAAGGTCATCCTCTATTTCTACCCCAAGGCAGCAACGCCCGGTTGCACAACCGAGGCCTGCGACTTCCGCGACAACCTCTCGTCGCTGGCCGGTGCCGGGTTCCAGGTGCTCGGGGTCTCCCCCGATGACGCCGAGGCGCTGCAGGCGTTCACGGACGACCAGCATCTGACCTTCCCGCTGCTCTCCGATCCGGGGGCAGAGCTGGCGAAGACCTACGGGTCATTCGGTGAGAAGACCGTGGGCGATAAGACCTTCGAAGGCACCCTGCGCTCGACCTTCGTCATCGCCGAGGACGGCACCCTCTCCGACGTCGAATACAACGTCGACGCCGAGGGCCACGTCGCCCGCCTCCGCGAGAAGCTCGGCGCCTGAGGCCGAACTCCTCCTCCTGAACAACCTTCCGGGCGCGGCAACCTCTAGCGGGGTTGCTCAGCGCCCGGAAGGTTGCTCAGTCTGCCGAGAGCCTCGAGGCAGTGCTGTGGAGGATGTGGTTGAAGAGCTCTGAGCGGAACAGTTGTCTCCAGGTCAGCCGAATCACCTGATACCCCGCAGCACTCAGCGCAGACTCTCTCAGCCTCTCCTTCTCGATCTCCTTCTTCGGATCCCCGGAGCCAAGGCTGTATTTGCCGATCCCGTCGACCTCTACGATGACCTTCGCCCTCTCGTGGCAGAAGTCGACTCGCCCCATCCAGTTCTGGGCAGCATCGAAGATGTTCACCTGCGGGGCGAAGCCGACAATTCCGAACTCGTGGAATCGCACAGCACAGATCGACTCGGCAACGGACTCCCGACGGCCGTCGGCGAGTTCGATAGCCTTCTCCACATTTCGCGTACCCACAATCTCATCGCAGGCACAGGTCACCAGCCTCAGTTCAGCGAGGCCTGTAGAACCACCGCGCAAGGCGTGATCGAGCATCGGAACGGAGACTCTCAGCGGATAGTCACGCGCTACGTCGATGAGTGAACGCTCCAGTGACGTCACCGTGTATATGCCGATCTTGACCCGCTGGGAATGAGGTACCAGTCGCCGCCGGACCCGCAGATTGGCATAAGTGCGGCTGACTTTTGGCCGTACGACTTCTACACGATGCTCGCTGAGTGAACTCACGGGCAATTCATGGATCAGCGCTGCGGACAGGTGGCTGAAGACTTCCCCTCCACGTGGAGTGCGTTGGCTGAGCAGACGCTCCTGAAGATGCTCGCCTCGAGCCCGAATGAGCACTTTGAGTCGTTCGACCTTGTCCCGAATATCCCCGACCTGAACGAAGTCTTTACTCGGACCGTCCTTGATCGATTCCCATAGGTCGCGATGGGTCGGGTCAGCACAGACGAACTCGGTGACATATCGCCCGCGCGCTACCCGCTGCAGGCAGCAGCGCAGCGCTCGACGCACTTCCTCTCGAGAGAAACCCAAACGAAGCAGACGTGCGGTGGTGATGTGCGCATACATAACACCTAAACTGCATCATTCGACACCAAACGGCAATATTTGACGCAGAACTGTGGATAAACCTGTGGATACAGGTGGTCGCACCCCAGCAACCCTCCGGCGCCCCAGCAACCCGAGTGCGCCGCGGCATCGAACTGAGCAACCCTCCGGGCGTTGAGCAGCACCCGGAAGGTTGCTGCTGGACCGCCGTCAGGTAGTCGAGGGTCAGCGGGCGCGCAGCAGGTGGCCCTGGGGTTCGTCGAAGTCCACGGGGGCGCCGCGGAGAATCGTCTGCTTGACGGCTCCGCGGACGGCACGTGTGTCGTAGGCACTGATCTGGTTGCGGTGGTAGAGCTCTGTGGCGTGAACCGTCCACTCCTCTTCGGGGGCGAAGACCGCGAAGTCCGCGTCGTTGCCGAGGACGATGGCACCCTTGTCCTGCACGCCGGCGACCGCGGCGGGGGCCGAAGACATCCAGGACACCACCTCGGCGAGGTCGATCCCGCGCTTGGTGGCCTCGGTCCACACGAGCGAAAGGCCCAACTGCAGGGACGAGATTCCACCCCAAGCGGCACCGAAGTCACCTGTATCGAGAAGTTTCAGCTCGGCCGTCGAGGGCGAATGATCGGAGACGATGCAGTCGATCGTGCCGTCGACGAGCCCCTGCCACAGAGCCTCGCGGTTGGATTCCTCACGAATCGGCGGGCAGCACTTGTGCGTGGTTGCGCCGTCGGGGATCTCCTCTGAAGTGAACACAAGATAGTGGGGGCAGGTCTCGACCGTGAGCCTCACGCCCTCAGCCTTGGCCTTGGCGATCTGAGGCAGCGCGTCCGCCGAGGACAGATGCAGGATGTGGGCGCGGGCACCGGTCTCGCGGGCGGCATCGATGACGCGGGCGATCGCAACGTTTTCGGCCTCACGCGGACGAGAGGCGAGGAAGTCACTGAACTTGCGTCCCGAGTTCTTCGGCGCCTCGGCCATGACCGAGTGGTCCTCGGCGTGGACGATGAGCAGACCGTCATATTTCGCGAGCTCTGCCAGATCGGCACGCAGCTCCTCGGGCTCCAAGGGCGGGAACTCGTCGACGCCTGAGTCTTCGAGGAAGCATTTGAAGCCGTAGACTCCGGCGTCGAAGAGAGGCCTGAGGTCGCCGGTGTTGCCGGGGATCGCTCCGCCCCAGAAGCCGACGTCGATGAAGGCCTTGGGCCCTGCGACCTCGCGCTTGATGTCCAACGATTCGACGTTGACCGTCGGCGGCAGGGAGTTCAGCGGCATGTCCACAATCGTCGTCACGCCTCCGGCGGCCGCGGCGCGGGTGGCGCTGGCGAAGCCCTCCCATTCGCTGCGGCCGGGGTCGTTGACGTGCACGTGCGAATCGACGAGTCCGGGCAGCAGCACCTGTGACGCATCGAGTTCGACGACCTTCGCGTTCGCCGAGGTGGTCCCGCTCAGCACTGTGTCCCCGGTGGCGATCTCGACGATCCTGCCCCCGCGCACCCCGACTTCGGCAGCGCTCTGGCCCCCGGGCAGAACCGCCCGCTGTGCCCGGATGACCAGGTCGAACTCCTGGTCGGTGGCCGGCGTTCCCGCGTCGTCGACGTTCATACATCCTCCTCGTTCACCCAGCCAGTCGGCCAAGGCAGTTCACCCAGCCAGAGCGACCGGGTCTTTTCACCCAGCAATGCCAGCCGGGCAGTTGTCCTCGGCATCTGCGCCGAGCATGTCATAGAAGTCCCCGAGGGGTCGGAATAGTGCATCCGACACCCTCGGGGCCATGGTATACCAATTGTGACGTGGCCGACATCGAGTCATACTGACATCAGGTCGTACCTACATCGCGTCACGCTGACATCGGGTCACGCTGGCCGACGTCGAGCGCTGTCGGCCAGTCGCCTACTTCGCAGCGGCCAGCTCGCTCATCGGCGTCAGCGCCGTGGGTGCATCAGCCGGGGTCTGAGCGAGGACGTCGAACTCATTGATGCTGTCCAGCGCCGCACCCATGGAGATGTTCGTAACGCGCTCGAGGATGACCTCGACGACCACAGGGACCTGGTGTTCGTCCATGAGTTCCTTCGCCACCCGCAGACCCTCTCCGATGAGCTCGGGGTCTTCGACGCGCAGCGCCTTGCAGCCCAGGCCCTGTGCCACGGCCACATGGTCGACGCCGTAGCTGGCGGCTTCACCCGAGGAGTTGATGTTGTCGAAGGCCAACGACACCTCGAAGTCCATGTCGAAGCCGCGCTGCGACTGCCGGATCAGGCCCAGGTAGGAGTTGTTGACGACGATGTGCAGGTACGGGATCTTGTGCTGCGCACCGACGGCCAGTTCCTCGATCATGAACTGGAAGTCGTAGTCACCGGACAGCGCGACGACCGTCTCCTCCGGCTTGGCCTTCGCCACGCCCAGAGCCGCGGGTCCGGTCCAGCCCAAGGGCCCAGCCTGACCTGCGTTGATCCAGTGGCGTGACTTGTAGACGTGGAGCATCTGCGCCCCGGCGATCTGGCTCAGGCCGATCGTCGACACATAGGTCACATCCTCATCGAACGCAGCGTTCATCTCCTGATAGACCCGCTGGGGTTTGATCGGCATGTCGGTGTAGTTGGTCTTGCGGTGTTCGGTGGACTTGCGTTCCGTGCATTCGCCGGCCCAGCCGGTGAAGTCCGGCAGCGCGCCAGTGCCCGTGCCCTCGGCCCGTCCGTGAGCGGCAGCCAGCAGTGCGTCGAGCGCGGCCCCTGCGTCGGAGACGACACCGTAGTCGGGTGAGAACACGCGTCCGATCTGTGTGGGTTCGATGTCGATGTGGACGAATTTCCGTCCCTCACAGTAGACGCCGAGGTCACCGGTGTGACGGTTGGCCCAGCGGTTGCCGATGCCGATGACCAGGTCGGATTCCAGGAATGAGGCGTTGCCGTAGCGCACGTGAGTCTGGATGCCGACCATGCCTGCCTGCAGCGGATGATCGTCCGGAATCGCGCCCCAGCCCATCAGCGTCGGCGAGACCGGGATCGAGGTCGCCTCGGCGAATTCGACGAGCTTGTCCGCGGCATCGGCGCCCAGGATGCCGCCGCCTGCGATGATGAGCGGGTGTTTCGCCGCCGCGATGAGATCGAGGACCTTCTCCGCCTGCGCCGAGGTGGCCGCCGGCCTCACAGGCACCAACGGTTCGTAGGTGTCGATGTCGAAGTCGATCTCGGTCTGCTGGACATCGATCGGCAGATCGATGAGGACCGGTCCGGGCCGAGCCGAGCGCATGAGCTGGAAGGCCGATTGGAAGACGCCGGGCACCTGCCCTGCCTCGAGCACGGTCTTGGCCATCTTGGTCACCGGCTTCGCGATCGAGGCGATGTCCACGGCCTGGAAGTCCTCCTTGTCGAGGACTGCGACGGGAGCCTGTCCGGTGATGCACAGGATGGGCTGCGAGTCCGCGGCCGCGGCGTAGAGCCCGGTGATCATGTCGGTGCCGGCCGGGCCTGAGGTGCCGAGGCAGACTCCGATGTTCCCGGCCGCCGCTCGCGTGTAGCCGTCGGCCATGTGCGAGGCTCCTTCAACGTGGCGGGCCAGTGTGTGCCGGATTCCGCCGTGGGCCTTCATCGCCGAATACAGCGGGTTGATGGCCGCACCCGGCAGCCCGAATGTTTCGGTGGCGCCTTCCTTTTCGAGGATGAGCACCACCGCGTCAACTGCGCGCATACGTGTCATTGTTCTTCCTTCTTTTCAGTGGACCAGAAGTGGACCGAGTTCAGCGGCCCAGCAGCGGACCAAGCTAGGTGAGCCGGCGACGACGCTGTCGCCGGCCCGGTTCGTGGTGGGGATCACTTCTTCCCCGAGAGCTGTTCGACGATGGTGAACAGGCCCGAGTGGTCGAGTCCGCCATTGCCCTGCTGGACGGTCGAGGCCACGAGCTGCGCGACGGCCGACCCGAGTGGGATCGAGACACCTGCTTCGCGAGCGGCGGCGGTGACGATGCCCATGTCCTTGTGGTGCAGCGCCAGGCGGAAGCCTGGTTCGAAGGAGCGGTCGAGCATCTTCTGACCCTTCTGGTCAAGCACCTTCGATCCGGCCAATCCCCCGCCGAGGACCTGCAGCGCCGAGGTGGTCTCGACTCCGTAGGCTTCGAGGAAGACGACCGCCTCGGCGAGGAGTTCGATGTTGCCGGCGACGATGAGCTGGTTGGCGGCCTTCACGGTCTGCCCCGAACCCGAGGGTCCGACGAGGACGATGGTCTTGCCCACCGCCTCGAAGACATCGGAGACGGCATCGAAGTCGGCCTGTTCGCCGCCGACCATGATCGACAGGGCACCGTTGACCGCTCCCGCCTCACCACCGGAGACGGGTGCGTCGAGGGGTTTGAGTCCCTTCTCTGCAGCCTGGGCGGAGAGGTTCTTCGCAACGTCGGGGCGGATGGTCGAGTTGTCGATCCAGTAGGCACCGGCCTCGGCGTGCGCGAGGATGCCCTCCTCGCCGGTCAGCACGTCTTCGACGTCTGGGGAGTCGGGAACCATGGTGATGATGACATCGGCACCGTCGACCGCCTCGGCGATGGTGCCCGCGGCCTGCCCGCCTGCCTTCGCGAGCTCAGCGGCCTTCTCAGGTGAGCGGTTGTAGCCGCGGACGGTGAAGCCGGCGCCCACGAGGTTCTTGGCCATCGGCAGGCCCATGATTCCGAGTCCGATGAATGCGATCGTCTTGGTCATATTGATGTCCTTCTCTTGGTGTGTGGGGCGCTGCACCTGTGGTCAGCGCGTGCGGAAGCGGAGCAGGGTCAGTTCGCGAGCCACTGAAATGCGGTGGTCCGGTCCTGCTTGTATTCGAGGGCGATGGAGCCGGTGTAGCCGAGCTCATAGGAGCGGTTGATCCAGTCCTGCAGCGGCAGTTCGCCCGTACCTGGTGCTCCACGACCGGCGGCATCGGCGATCTGGATGTGCCCGAACTTCGCGGCATCGGCCTCGATGACCGCGGCCACGTCGTCGCCGTTGATCGACATGTGGAAGAAGTCGGCGAGGACGGCGACGTTGACGACACCCTGGGCACGGACTCTCTGCACCACCTCGGCGGCATCGGATGCGCGTTTGAGCGGGTAGTCCTCGGCCCCGGAGACCGGCTCGACGAGCACAGTTCCCTCGATGGCTGCGACGGCGTCGGCCGCAAGCTTGAGGTTCTCGATCGCGACCTCGTCCTGCTCTTCAGGACTCTGGCCTTCGGTGCGCAGCCCGTAGAGGGCGTTGAAGGCGCGGCAGCCGGTGCGGCGCCCGATCTCGACGACGATGTCGACGTTGGCTGCGAAGTCGGCTTCTGCGCCCTTGATCGAGACCATGCCGCGATCGCCTCCGCCCATATTCCCGGCCCAGAAGTTCAGACCCTTGAGTTCGACGCCGGCGTTGTCGAGTGAGGCGATGAACTCATCGACCTCCGCCGAGGTGGGCCTCGGGTTGCCGTCGAAGGGCCACCAGAACTCAACCTGGCTGAACCCGGCATCCTTGGCGGCCTGAGCACGCTCCATCACGGGCAGCTCGGTGAGCAGGGTGGAGCAGTTGAGGATGTAGCTGTCGGCATTGGTGAAATCGAAGTTCGTCATGGGATTCTCCTTCGCGTCGCTGCGAGTACGGTTCCATACTTTCCATATTGTGGAAGTTTATTTCCGTGTGATGAAATCAAGCATAGGCAGGCGGCCAGTCGAACGTCAACCCCCACGACGAAAAGAACCCTCCGGGGGGGGGGGGCGCCGGGGGGGGGGGGGGGGGCGCCCCCCGGGGGGGGGGGGGTGTACAATATTTGTGGGGGGAGCGCGCGGCGCCGGAGAACAG
>JAKDSA010000074.1 GCA_030457025.1 Brevibacterium sp.
CCCCGCGGGGACGTCCCTTCTGCGTTGTCTGGTTCTTCTGCGTGTTCTGTGTGTTCCGCGGTTCGGCGGATGCGGTTCGGCGGGCGACCGCAGGCCGCCTACGGCAGCATTCAGCCGATGTCAGAGAGCGGGTGAGCTGTGCTCAGGGCCGCTGGTTGGCCTCAGGCGTGTCGTTGAGCCCAGGTGCGTCCCAGAGAGCCGACCACCTGGAGGTGTCCTCTTCGAACGGGAGTTCGTCGGACAGGACGCCACGGACCTGAATCTCGAATGGGTTGTCGCGCTGTTTTGGGCCCGACTGCGAGAACGGATAGAACGTGCCGCGCTTGTACTGGTAGACGAGTGCCAGACGGCGCCCATCCGGGTTCGCAAAGTAGACGGTCGAACACAGCAGCATCGTATCGAAGCCTTGGCCGACCAGGGCCGAATTCACGGCGTGCAGATTGGTCACGAGGCTGACCACCTCGGCGTCGGAGTCGGAGACCACCTGCCAGGTGTAGCCGTACCCGTCGTTGTGCTGTGTCACGTTCGCGGCCGGATCCGAGCTGATGAGGGCGATGCTCTCGGACTCAGCGGACTGGAACGCCGCCCCCTCGACTTGTCGGAATGCCACCGCGCCGACACCAGTGGGCTTGAAGCCGGTTGCGGCTTCGAGCGTCAGTGCCGCGGGAGGAAGTGCGAAGAGGTCATCAAGGTTGGCCCGCTTCGGTTTGGAACGGCCCAGCAGCGCGTCGAAGAAACCCATGAAACTCCTAGTGGATGTCGGTGCGTGCGGTTGATGTCAGCAGGGCAGAGGTCGGCAGAGGCGTTGTCACTGCGGTTGCGAGAGCTGCCCGGAGATCCTCGCCAGCTGCGCCAGGCGTTTGTCGAGCGAGGGGTGAGTGGAGAACAGCTGTGTGAAGGCAGCTTTGCCGCTGGCAGCGGGGATGAGAGCCAGGTGATTGGCCGAGGAGGAGGCACGAAGGTCCTTCTCCGGGATCTTGCTCATGTCACCGCTGAGCTTCGTCAATGCGGAGGCCAGAGTCGAAGGAGCGCCTGTGAGGATGGCTGCGGCCCTGTCCGCGGCGAGCTCACGGTAGCGCGAGAGGCTGCGGATGAGGAGAAACGAAAGCCCGTAGACGATGGCACCGACGAGGAGGAACAGTAACTGGATCGGAACGCCGCCGTTGTTGTTGTTCGACCGCCCGAAGCTCATGTAGTAACCGGCACGCATCATCAGTGCGGCTACGACACCGGTGACTCCGGCGACGGTCATGACGGTGACGTCGCGGTGGGCGACGTGGGAGAGTTCGTGGGCCAGCACGACCTCGACTTCATCGCGGTCGAGCTTCTCGAGTAGGCCGCGTGTCACGCACACGACCGAACGTTCGGGTGAACGGCCGGTGGCGAAGGCGTTGGGGATGGCAGAGTTCGAGATTGCGACGCGCGGTTTGGTCGAGTCGGCGAGCTGGCAGAGCCGATCGATCATCGTGTGCAGCTCCGAGGCCTCCTCAGGGGAGACCTCCCGTGCACCCATCGCCTTCATAGCGATCTTGTCCGAGAAGTACCACTGGAAGAAGAATGCGCCGGCGCTGACGAGCACGGCGATGATCACGCCGGAGATGCTTCCGCCGAACATCCACCAGATGGCGAGGATGAGGATCACGTAGATGAGCCCATTGAGGAAGATCGTCCACCCCATTCGCATGGTGAGTCCGTTGTCCTTGACGAAGCGATTCTTCATCGTCGTTCCTCTCTGGGTGCGTCAGTTCCGGCCCACAGCCTTGGGCCAAGGCAATGGGCCGGAGTCATCGATATCAAGCTATGAGGATCAGGCTGGATCGGGAATGAAGCCTTCGCCGGTGAGAAGTTCCGTGATCTCCTCCAGAGTCGCGTCGACGAAGGGTACGACGGCTTCGCTTGTACCCAGAAAATCGTCCGAGACCGGCTTGCCGTGTCCGACGACGTAGTCGTGGAGGGAATTCAGAGCGTTTCTGGCGGCTTCTTCATTGCCCACGTTGACGGCGTCTTCGACCTGATTGTCGTATGTCTGCAACAGCTTGTGGTCGACGTCTGCGACGTCGAACTGGCCTTCGCCCATGATGCGGATGATCATTACTTGTCCTCACCTTCAAGCGACTGCTGCTGTTTGTTCGACGAGGCCGGCAGCGAATCACGCATCCGGTTGAGTTCCATCTCGACGTCGTTATCGCTGGAGAGTGCGTCGAGCTGTGCGCTGAGGTCGTCCTTCGACGAGCCGGTCACATCTTCCAATGCGCCCGAAGAGATCAGTTCATCAACAGCACCGGCACGTGCCTGGAGCGAAGCGGTCTTGTCCTCGGCGCGCTGGACGGCGAGTCCGACGTCACCGAGCTCTTCGGAGATGCCCGAGAAGGCTTCGCCGATCTTCGACTGTGCCTCGGCGGCGTTGTATGTGGCTTTGATCGTTTCCTTCCGGGTGCGGAAGGCATCGACCTTGGCCTGCAGTCGCTGTGAAGCCATGGTGAGTTTCTGCTCTTCGGCCTGCAGCCCCTCGTGTTGACCCTGCAGGTCGGTGATCTGCTGGTCCAGTCCCGACTTCCGAGTCAGTGCCTCACGTGCGAGGTCCTCGCGGTCCACTTCCATGGCTTTCTGAGCCTGGCCGCTGAGTTTGGTCTGCTGCTGTTCGAGCTGCGTCATCTGTAACTCGAGGCGCTTGCGGCTGGTGGCGACATCAGCAACACCGCGGCGTACCTTCTGCAGCAGCTCAAGCTGCTTCTGATATGAATAATCGAGAGTTTCATTGGGGTCTTCGGCTTTGTCCAGTGCCTTGTTGGCCTTGGCGCCGAAGATCGCCGCGATCCGTTGGAAGATGCTCATCCGTAGTCGACTCCTGCATTGGTCTTGACCCGACGCTGCGGCCGATCGTCTCCGAACTCGGAGAAAGCCGGTCAGCACCGTCGCGAACTATCGCTATCAGCCTACTAATAAAGGCTGATAATTTGCCAGACGCGGACGAAGAACTCGAACAGACGCCTCCGATGGGAATGAGCAGGAACCGCGTGTGACTTGCTCGACGCTCACGGAGCGAAGAGTCGGGAGTTCGCAGCTTCGACCTCCGAGTACTGCGCGGCCGCAGTGTTGAGCGCCCCATGGATCGAATTCAGCGATTCGAACAGCTGTTTCTGCGCACCTTCCCACTCATTGATGACCATCTGGAAATTCTGTGCCGCACTACCCTTCCAACACTCCTGCAGGGCCAGAAGATTCCTCAGCATCGTGTTTGACTCGGCAACGAGGGTGCGGGCGGTGCCCGCCGTGGCGGTGGCCGCGGACGAGACGCGTTCGGCATCGACTTCGAAACTCATGACTTCTCCTAACGGTGGGCCCCCGGGGCACAGGATGAGGCGCCGGGGCTCGCCCCAGCATTGCGGCTCCATCGGGCTGGGAGAAGCCCAGAGAAGGAGGGTGTGGACAGCGTTTGGCTGTCCACACCCTCAATGCACATGAGTGAGATCGTCATCCACAGCGATCTGCACTCAGGTCCGGCTGTTTCAGGGCCGGTGTTGCTGCTTCAGGTCCGGCTACTTCAGGACCAGTGTCGCCTTCAGCGTCTGATCCTGGCCGCCGCGGACCACGGTGAAGTCGACGGGACTGTTCGTCGGCTGCGCTCGTACGAGTGCACGCAGGGCGATCGCGTTGTTCACCTTGGTTCCGGCCACGGACACAATGTCGTCGCCGTCCTTGAAACCGGCCTTGTCTGCCGGCGATCCGGACTGCACCGACTGCACCTTGGCGCTGCCGCGAGTGATGCCGCCGCTGTTGATCTGTCCGTCGGTGAGCGTGATCCCGAGGAACGGATGCAGTGCCTTGCCGCTGGCGATGAGCTGATCGGCGATCATCACAGCCTGTGAGGAAGGGATGGCGAACCCGATGCCGATCGATCCCGACTGACCACCTTCACCGGCCTGACTCAACGAGGCCGCTGCGGAATTGACCCCGATGAACTTGCCATCGCCGTCCACGAGCGGACCGCCGGAATTGCCGGGGTTGATCGCCGCATCCGTCTGGATGGCGTTCGTGATCGTCATCTCCTTCTGCTGCGAGGTCGCGTCCTTGCCGATGTTCTCCGTGGACACCGGTCGGTCGAGAGCCGAGACTATGCCGGTGGTGACCGAATCCGCGAGGCCGAGGGGGTTGCCCAATGCCATCACCGGATCTCCCACCTTCATCTTCTTCGAGTCGCCGACGGGCAGAGGATCGACGTCATCGGGAACCTGGTCGAGCTTGATGACCGCGATATCGGTCGACGGGTCGCGGCCGACGATTTCTGCCTTCGTCGTTTCACCGCTCTTCATCGTCACCGCGATCTCACCGGAGGGCGTGTCCGCCGGGGCCACCACGTGATTGTTCGTGATGACGTGCCCTTTGTCGTCGTAGAGCGAGCCCGAGCCCAGCGCCTGCACCTGCCCATCGGTGCCGACCTGGATCGAGACGACGCTCTGGGAAGTCTGCTTCGCAACCTGGGTCCAGTCCGGGGTCTCGATGGTCTGATCGGCGACCTTGCGGGGTTCATCTCCGCCGAAGGCACTGAGCGCATAGCTTCCGCCGAAGGCCAGAGCCCCGCCCAGAAGAGCTGCGATCAGGGCGATGGCGATGGTCGCTCCCCAGCCCGGTCCTCGCTTCTCTCGCCGAGGCGGTGCTTGACCTCCGTATGGCCCTGGGCCTCCGGGTGAGCCCGGTCCGCCTGGGCCCCCGGGCCCGGACTGGAAACCTGCGGAACCGGATGTGGGGTACGCCCCCGAGTTCGGCTGATTGCCGAACTGTCCGTATCCGTAGGGAGCGGCACCGGCCCCGGCTGCACCAGCGGCACCAGCCCCGCCTGCACCAGCGGTGCCTGCCGCGACGCCTGTACCTGCGCCGGTCGCCGTCTGTCCGGCTCGCTGAGAATACGGAGCGGCGTAAGGATTCGGATCGGTCGGGGAATTGGAGCCCGTCTGCGCGCCACCGTTGGGCGGGTAGGCTCCGTTGGGCGTCTTGGCGCTGCCATAGGCGGAACCATTGTGGCTGCTGCCGTGTTCATTGCCGTGGTCGTAGCGCTGAGTGCCGTCATCACTCCGGCTGGAGCCATACCCGGGTTGTCCCGATTGTCCGGGATGTCCTGTCGGGGTCGTTCCATCCACAGGGGGTTGAACGCGAGTCGGCTGCATCTGGGGAGGGTTCTGATCCGGGCGACCGGGGCCAGTGCCCTGCGGCTGCCTCGGATCCTGTCTCTGCCACGGATCCTGTCCCGGCCAGGGACTTTGGCTCTGCCTCGGGTCCTGGCCTTGACCAGGACTGTGGCTTTGGGGCGGACCCGGTTCGGGGCTGTTCGGGCGGGCAGGGGGCGCTACGGGCGGACTGACTCGAGCCGGACCGTTCGACCCCGTCGACCTGTTCGGGCCGTTCGAACCGTTCGGAAAAGTCCGCGGCACTTCCGCAGAACGACGGGATCCGTCCGTGGGGCCTTGGGGCCCTGCAGCCGAGTTGCGGGGGTCATCTGAGGATTCGCGTGAGCCATCGGCGGGGAACGTCCGGTGGTCCTGGTCTCCGTGCCGTCCCCGGTTGTTGGAGTTGTTGCCCTGATCATGAGGGTCGTTGCTGCTCATCGCTCGTCCTTTCGTGCGTCCGGAGCGCCTTCTTCAGTTTCTGAGATGGGCAGGTCGATGCGGAACGTGGCACCGCCGCCCGGTGTCTGGTGCACTGTGATCGCACCATGGTGGTTCTCCACGATCGCCTTGACGATGGAGAGCCCGAGGCCAGACCCGCCGGTGTCGCGAGTCCTGGAGACGTCGAGGCGATAGAACCTCTCGAAGATCCGGGGAACAACCTCGGGATCGATCCCCTCACCGTGGTCGCGAACCTCGAACCTGACCCGGCCGTTGGGGAATCCGCGCAGCGAATCGTCAACCGTGATGGATCCGGCCGCTGTCATATCCGGCACGATGCCGGTCGGTTCCTGAGCGTCGTTGTGATCATTGCCGTTCGAGTCTCCTCGGCGGAAGATGCGGACTCCGCCGGTGACGAATCCGCGCTCGCGGGACTTGTCCTTCGCAGCAGCCTTATTCGTCCCGGTCTTGGGGTCGTTGTCCTGACCACCCGTCGACTCTGCGGACTCAACTGCAGCCTGCCCGCGGCCGTCGACGACGCCGACAGCGAACTCGATGGCTGTGTGCTCGGGCGTGTGCCGGACCGAGTTGCCTGCCAGATTGACGATGACCTGGCGGATCTTCGACTCCGACCCTCGGATCATCGGCACCGGCTGGGCATCTTCCCCATCGAGCCCGACGAAGCTGATGTCCCGGTCGGGTGCCTGAGCGGCCGCGTCGGCGGCGGCGTCACGGGCGATCTTGTGGAGGTCGACGGGGCCGATCTCGGCCGGTCGCTGCTCATCGAGGCGTGCGAGGACGACGAGATCGTCGACGAGGACGCCCATGCGTTTGGCCTCGGACTCCATGCGTTCCATAGCAGCTCCGATGTCATCTGACTTCGTGATCGCGCCCTGCCGGTAGAGCTCGGCGTATCCGCGAATAGTGACCAGAGGTGTGCGCAGTTCGTGAGACGCGTCGGAGACGAACTGGCGGATGCGCTTCTCCGACCGCGTCTGACCGTCGAAGGAGTCTTCGATTCGTCCCAACATCGTGTTCAGTGCACTCGACAGGCGGCCGAGTTCGGTGTTGCGGGGGAAGGTCGGCACCCTCTGACTCAGATCACCGGCAGCGATCCGTGATGCGGTCTTCTCGATATCGCGCAGGGGACGGAACGTGTTGTTGATCGCCCAATACCCAACGCCTGCCACCATGGCCAGAGCCAGCAGCCCGATGCCGATCATCGTATTGCGGGCACGTTCGTTGATGCCGTCGATCTCGCGGTCGAATGGCACCGCGATCGAGACGAGCACGTCCGTGTTCTGGACCTTCATCGCGCGGGCCCGCCATTTGGAGCTGGTCCCGGAGACGGTGAAGGGCTCACCGGAGCGCTCGTAGACCTGAGATTCGTTGATGGTGGGCAGGATCGGGCGGTTGTGCGGCTCGGGGGCCACCGGATCGCTGATCGGTTTGCCGTTCGTGTCATAGAACTGGACGTAGAAGCCTCCGGGCAGGAGGCCCTTGAGTTCGTCCCACGAGTTTGAGTCGATGGTGGTGGGAGTCTCGTCTGAGGAACCCGACCCGGCACTGTCCTTGCCCGACTCCGTCGACTGCAGCTGGGCAGGCTGGAACACATCCTGGTAGGCCTGCTTCGCCAGAGTCTCCGAGGCATTGATGAGTCTCTCATCAGTGCGTTCGACAAGGCTGTCGCGGAGGTTTTCGAGCACCCAGGCACTCGTTCCGGACAGAACGAGCAGCATGAGCAGCATCATGATGGCCAGCAGCTTGGTGGTCAGCGACCACTCTTCCCAGAAGCCGGGACGTGTAGGACGGGATTCTTTTGCCACGTGAGTAATCTAGCGCCTGAGTTTGGCCGATTACTTGGATTCGGGTGTGCGCAGCATGTAGCCCACGCCGCGCTTGGTCTGGATCATCGGTGCCCACTCCATCTCGACGGGGTGCCCGGCGGCGTCTGTCTCAGGCGTGACATCGATCTTGCGGCGCAGGTAGGAGATATAGGACTCGACGATTCCGGTGTCGCCGCCGAAGTCGTATTCCCAGACATGGTCGAGAATCTGGGACTTCGAGAGCACGCGGTTCGTGTTGAGCATGAGGTAGCGCAGCAGCTTGAACTCGGTGGGGGAGAGATCGATGAGGATTCCCGAACGCCGCACCTCGTGGGTGTCATCATCGAGTTCGAGATCCCCGGCCATGATGACGGCGTTCTCTTCGTCTTCGAGGCTGCGGGTTCTACGGAGGACGGCGCGGATGCGGGCGACGACCTCTTCGAGGCTGAAGGGCTTCGTCACATAGTCATCGCCGCCGACGGTGAGGCCGGTGATCTTGTCCGAGGTGTCGTCGCGGGCGGTGAGGAACACGACCGGAGCGTTCATGCCGATCTGGCGCAGGCGACGCGTGACGGTGAAGCCGTCCATGTCAGGCAGCATCACGTCGAGGACGAGGAGGTCGGGGGCGGTCTGCTCGGCCAGGCGAAGAGCCTCGGCCCCATTTGCCGCCGAGACGACGTCGAAGCCGGCGAAGCGCAGGCTGGTCGAGAGGAGTTCGCGGATGTTGGGCTCATCGTCGACAACGAGGAGCGTGGCTTCGATGTCGGTATCGTTTGCTGTAGTCATGCATCCAGTCTGAAGCTCTACTCTGATAGTCCAGTGATAGTTACCTGAATGCAAGTGTGAGCTACATCACTGAAAAACTCTCAGAAAAGTCCTCTAGGGGCCTGATCGCCGCATGCGTTCTCAGGAATGACCCCACAGTTTGAGCGATATTTGCGCTCGCACACAGTCGGAGCACAGGAAAGTCGGCGGCGATGGAGGCATCGGTCGCCGAAGCGGTTCCCAGGGGCAGTGTTCACCTCAGGATTCAGTCCGGCGGGTCAAGGTTGCGTCCGGTGAGTCAGGCGTCTGTCCATGGGTCAAGCGTCGGTTTGGCGGGCACGGAATGCGGCCACATGCGTGCGGTTGGCGCAGTGGCCGGAATCGCAGAAGCGCTTCGAGCGATTGCGAGTGAAGTCGGCGAGGTAGGCATTGCAGTCCTCGGCGGCGCAGAGGCCGAGCCTGTCGAGGTCGCCGCTGCGGATCAGGTCGATGAGGACCAGCGCCACGTCGGCTGCGACCCGATCGGCGAGACTCGCGAACTGACCCACTGCGTGCAGGTGCCAGTCCCAGTCCCCATGTCTGACCAGCTGTGGCAGTGCACCGGCCTCACGGAGTGTGACATTGACCTCACCGACGATGCGCTCGGTGGCCTTCGAGGCCTCGTGTTCCGTCTCGGCGTCGATGCTGGCATCGAGGACGATGGCGAAGCGTTCACGGAGTTCCCGAGTCTCTTCGACGTCGGACTTCGTGGCCTTGAGCGGCCCTGAGAAGTCGTGTCGGGCCGCGAATCCGTGGAGCCCGGCGGTCGTCGTCAGCTCGTCTCCCTCCTCGGCGATGGCGCCGGAGGTGTTGAGCAGGTCGACGAGCATGGTGAGGTTCGATCGAATGTCATTGGCGAAAGTCATTGTGGGCCACATTCTTCCACATCACGTAAGGACCAAAGTGCATTTGACTCATTTCGCGGCAGTGGTCAATACTGCATAATGACGGGCTCATACCCGCACAGCGCGCGTCGCGTCAGCGGCCGATCAGCACAACTCGGTCGCCCTCGGGTCACCCACATCTCCGCAGTTCTCATTCACCACAACTGGCCCACACCACATCTGAACCGCACCACGACTCACCCACACGCACCACCACCTCGGCGAGGGCATGCGTCCGCGTCGGACCACCGCACATCACCGCGCCCGCAGGCATCTCATCATCAGCACACGTCACTGGAGGTCAGGAATGAATCGCACCGTCGTCATGGGGTTCCTGCTGACGCTTGCCTCCGCGTTCTTCTTCGCGGTCTCCGGCCCCATTGCGAAGACGATGTACGAGATCGGGTGGACGCCCGGTTCCGTCGTACTCATTCGCCTGGCGGGCTCGGCCGTGCTGCTGCTCATCCCCAGTCTCATCGCTCTGCACGGGCGCTGGGACGAGGTGCGCGCCAACTGGAAGACCGTGCTCACGTACGGGCTGGTGTCGATGGCCGGCGTGCAGGGCTTCTACTTCGTCGCCGTCGAACATCTCACCGTTGCCGTTGCGCTGCTGCTCGAGATGACGGCACCGATGCTCCTCGTGTTCTGGATCTGGGCGCGGACGCGGACCCGGCCGGCGACGGTGACCTTCATCGGTGTGATGGTCTCGATGTTCGGGCTCCTGCTCGTCCTCGACCTCCGCAACTCTGACATCAGCGTCTTCGGCGTCGTCATGGCCCTCGCTGCGGCCGTCTGTCTGGCCAGCTACTTCCTCGTCTCGGCGAAGGATTCCATCAACGTTCCACCGGTGGCTCTGACCGGTTTGGGCATGGGAATCGGCGCGCTGGTGATGGCCGTCATCGTGCTCGCAGGCGTCATGCCAGCCGGTGCTGTCACCAGTGATGTCGATATGGGCGGATACAAGGTCTCCTGGATCCTGCCCATGTCGATGATCGTCGTCTTCACCGTGGGCGCCTACATCACAGGCATTCTGGGTCTGCGCTACATCGGGGCGACCATCGGCTCGTTCGTCAACCTCGTCGAGGTTCCGTTCTCCGTCATCGTGGCCTGGTTCGTCCTGTCCGAGCTGCCGACGCCCATCCAGCTCTTCGGCGGCGTGTTCATCGTCGGCGGAGTCGGCTTCATCAAATGGGGCGAGGCGCGACTGGCCCGCCGGGTTGCCTCCCGCGAAGTGGTCGTCACGTCCGAGGAGCTCGCGGCGGTCTGAGGCCCATCGGCTGCTGACAATGGCATCCATCACGAGTGGGCATCCATCACGAGTGGGCGTCCATCACGAGTGCACACGTGTGGGGGATCGGGATGGCGTTGCCTTAGGCGACTTCGCTTGTGGGTGTCATCGTCTCAGCGCGACACGTCACGATGATCCCGGCCAGCAGAATCAGCAGACTTCGGCCCGCTTGCCACCATCCGTTCCACCAGCCGCTGATGCTGTCTCCTCCTGCAGGAGATTCGTCTGCTTGCAGACCGAGGTTGGCCAGAAGCACTCCCGATAGGATGCCTGCGATCAGTCCGGCCACAATGAGGACAAGACCTGTTGTCAATGTTTTCGACATCCCTGCAGAGCACAGGCTATTCACTGCTTCTACAGGCCAACGGGGTCGTCCAACCTGGCAACCTTCCGGGCGCTGAGCAACATCTAGCGGGGTTGCCCAGCGCCCGCAAGGTTGCTCAGCTGAGCACGAAGCGGAGGCGAGCCCACGTCGGGTGGCCTCAGCGGACCTCGATGTCGTAGCTGTAGCCCTGCTCGGTGAGGAAGCGGCGGCGCTGGGCCGCGAAGTGCTCGTCGACGGTGTCGGCGGCGACGACGGTGTAGAAGGTCGCGGAGCCCGAATCTTCCTTCGGACGCAGGATCCGACCCAGACGCTGTGCCTCCTCCTGCCGGGAGCCGAAGGCGCCGGAGACCTGGATCGCGACCGAGGCGGCCGGCAGATCGACGGAGAAGTTCGCGACCTTCGACACCACGAGCACCGGAATGGCACCCGAACGGAAATCGCGGAAGAGCTCCTGGCGCTGCGGCTCCGGGGTCTGCCCGGTCAGCACGGGCGCGTCGAGGGCGGCCCCGACCTCTTCGAGCTGATCGAGATACTGCCCGATGACGAGGATCTGCGCATCGGGGTGGTCGGCGACGAGTTCGCGCACGATCGGCAGCTTCGCATCCGAAGTGGCTGCCAGCCGGTACCGATCCTCACCGTCGGCGCGCGCATACGCCGTGCGCGTCCCGCCGTCGAGGCGGACCCGAATCTCATGACAGGCCGCGGTGGCGATGTAGCCCATGCGTTCGAGCTCCTTCCACGGTACTTCGTACTGCTTGGGGCCGATGAGGGAGAACACCTCGTCCTCACGCCCGTCCTCACGCACCAGAGTGGCCGTGAGCCCGAGCCGCCGCCGGGCCTGCAGGCTCGCGGTCAGGCGGAAGATCGGTGCCGGAAGGAGGTGGACCTCATCGTAGATCACGAGTCCCCAGTCCTTGGCGTCGAGGAGTTCCAGGTGCAGGTAGGAGCCCTTACGGCGGGTGGTGAGCACCTGATAGGTGGCGATGGTGATCGGGCGGATCTCCTTCGTCGACCCCGAGTACTCACCGATCTCGTCCTCGGTCAATGAGGTGCGTGCAAGGATCTCGTCCTTCCACTGCCGGGCGGCCACGGAGTTCGTCACGAGGATGAGCGTCGTCGTCTGCACCCGCGACATCGTGGCCACACCGACGATGGTCTTGCCCGCACCGCAGGGCAGGACGACGACGCCGGACTCGCCGCTCAGGGAGTGGTCGATCGCTTCCTTCTGATAGTCGCGCAGGTGCCACTGCCCGCCATGGGCATCATCGGACAAGGCGATCTCGTGGGCTTCGCCGTCGACGTAGCCGGCGTGGTCGGAGACGGGGTGGCCCAGCTGCAGCAGCGCGTGCTTGAGCTCACCGCGCTCCGAGGGGTGGACGAGGATGGATTCGGCGTCGAGGGAGGTGCCGAACTTGCCCACCAGGTCCGGCTGGCTGACGAGCGAGGCGAGCAGATCGGTGTCGCTCGAGGTCAGGGTCAGCCCGTGGACCGGATGGTCGACGAGGGTGAGGACTCCGAAGCGGTCCATGATGTCGACGATGTCGACGAGCAGTTCATGGGGCACCGGGTACTTCGCGAACTCGAGGAGGACGTCGACGACGGACTCCGCGTCATGGCCGCTGGCCCGGGCGTTCCACAGCCCCAAAGGGGTGATCGTGTACGTGTGAATGTACTCCGGCGTCCGCGAGAGCTGCGCGAACGGGGCGATCGCCACTGCCGCTTCGACGGCCAGAGCATGCCCCGATTCCAACAGCACAGTCCGGTCGGACTGCACGATCAACGGACCGTTCATATGTGTTCCTGCTTCTTCCCACGCCGAGGTGACTTACGAGGGGACAACGCCCGTGTCCTCAGGATTGTTCCTCCGCCGCAGCGGATGGATCCTCGGTCACATCGACACTGACGATGCGTGCGATCGACAGGGACGCCTCGGCGCCGGTGGTCTTCACCGTGCCCCGTACGCGCCCACCGTTGACGGTGGACGGCAACATGTCGATGACGCGCTCCTTCCCATGCGAGTCGGCGAGCGTGATCGTGACCGACTGCCCCGCCTCGGCGGCTTCCCGGAGGCGATCCATGTGTCCCAGCGGCTCGTCCGTGCTCGCGGTCGTCACCGCGCGGGCGCCGGGGGAGCGGAGGATGCGGATGTAGTCGTCGAGGTGAGCGTCCGTGACCCGCGCGCGCTTGCGCAGATGCACCTCCGGCTCGGCCTGCGTGATGACCCTGCGTTTGCGCACCGGGCCCGAGGGCGAATGCAGCAGAGCGTGGTGCTCAGCGGATTCGAGCAGGTGCATGGTGCGTTCGGGGCCCAGCTGCCCGATCGCCACGGTCGGGGCCAGACGTTCGAGGCCGGCCGGCAGCATGGCCTGGTCGGAGAGGATGACGTCGAGGTCGACGGGGTCGTCGACGACGAGGACGGCGCGGGCACCGGCGACCTGGACCCGGCGCAGCTTCGAGGCCGTGTTCTCGACGAGGAAGTTCAGTGTCGAGGGCAGAGCCTCGGCGCTGATCTCCGCAAGCTGGGCCAGGGCATCCTCGGCGTTGACACCGGTCTGCATGCTCGCCTCGATCGTGTCGGCGTCGATGCGGTACACGGTGCCCTGCCCGCGCGCCTCGACGACGGCGAACTTACGCAGGATGTGATGGACTCTGGGCTCGATGGGTCCGGTCGCCACGGCCGTGAGATCGGACTGGATGAGCACGGTTGAGACCTCGTCGACGAGACCGAGCCGAACCGCATCGACGACATCGCTGGGAACCTCGAGGCTTTCGAGGCTGAAGTTCACCGGCGCGATCGACGGATCCTGGCTCGCCTGGGAGTCCATTGCCGCCCGCAGCCCCTGGGCGAGGAGGACACCGAATCGGCTGGGCCCGAAATGCTGCGCGTTCTGCAGCGGGGTCGTGGCCAGGCCGAAGGCGCCGGCGGTGTGGAGGATCGCTTCGGTCATCGCGAAATCGTGGGCGGGGATGAGCGGGCGGGCGGCAAGGACCTGTGCGTGGATCCACTCTGCCGATCGGGAGGATCCGAGGCCGATGCCGCCCAGGATCTCCACGATGGTGAAGCGCAGCAGGGGCATCGTCGGCTGCGACTGGCTGAACCCCTTGAACAGGGACTTCTTCGGAGACGCCAGGATGGTGAGGCGTTCGTTGGCGCTCGCCCCGGCCGCCAGTTGTGTGACGTCGAGGGGTTCGCGCAGCCAGGAGGTGATCAGGACTGCCCAGAGTTCTGCCCTGTCGCCTTCGAGGACGTTGGCCGCGTCCTCACTGGCGGTCCACTGGGGGTCCATCGGGTCATCGAGCACGCCGATGAGGTTCAGTGACTTCGCTGCGAGCAGCAGGGTGATCGTCTGCTCGAGTCCCAGGTCGATGGTTCTCCCGATCCGGGTGACGTCTCGCTTGGAGATGCCGCCGCTGGTCAGGCGGGAGATCGGGGAGCTCGCCAGTTCATCGACGAGCCCGCGCAGAGAGGAGATGACCTCTGCCACGGCGGCTCGTTCGCTGTTGTGGATGAGCGTCGTCGGGATCGATGCGGCACTCGAGTCCGGCTCGGTCGTCGCCTGCCAGGGGTGGGCCCGGGCGGATTCGGCCGCCGAGGTGGGCAGCAGTGTGATGGCCTCCGACTGGATCCGCCAGGTCGTCTCTGCTGACGGCCATGCCAGGCCCAGGTCGCGCAGTCGGGGGAGGGCCACCTCGGCGAGAGTGTCGTCGATATGACGATTCTCACGCACGTTGATGTCCGCCGAGGTGCGTGCGGCCTTGGCCATGGCGATGAAGACGTCGAGCTGCGTCGCGGTCAGGGCCTCGATGCCACGGGAGACGCCGATGCGTGAGGATGCGGCCGCGGCCAGCGAGGGAATCGTCGGAGACTCTGGTTGGAGGAGATCGCGACGGGTCCGGACGAAGGACTCGAAGTCGGTATCGGAACTGTGGGACAGCCACTGGCTGAAGGTCATTGACATCACTGCTCAGTTTACCGCGAGGGTTACAATAGAGGGGCAGAACAGGTTCGCAGATCTCGGAAAGGACGAGCATTGTCAGCCAAGCGTGTCGATACGACCATCGTCGTCGTGGCCGTTGCCGCCGCCGTCATCGGAGCGGTGTCGCTGCTCGGCGTACTGGGACAGGCCTGGGTGGGCTATGCGCCCTCGCACTTACTGACGTACCTGCCGATGATCCTCCTCCCGATTGCCTTCGCTCTGGTCGCCGTGGCGCTGGTCAGAGCGGCACTGAGACGCAGACAGACCGAGGTGGGCCAGAGCTGAAACTCGGCCGCGGTCGCTGCCACCGGCACACTCACATCCGCTGAGGCTGCGGCCTCCTCTCGGATCGGGCGCCGAGGCAGCGTCGGGCACAATCCCACCATGACGGCGTCTGCGCCGATCCCTGCCGCAGTCAACATCCGCAGCGAGGGCGAATCGACCGGTCACGGCCCGGGCCTCGCAATGATTCGGCCGAAGTCGACCCGCTGCGACGGCAGGTGCGAGCACGTACGGGCAGAGCGCCGAAGCGAGTCCCGGTTCGCACAGCCGCCCTCGGGCACATCCGCCGGTCACCACGGCGATCGCGGCCGAGACGGAGGCCGAGGCTGAGTCCGAGGCCCGCCACCACCGAGCATCTCCACCAACGAGCACCACCACGTACGAGCAGTAACTACGAGCAG
>JAKDSA010000075.1 GCA_030457025.1 Brevibacterium sp.
GTCCCCCGCCGACACTCTCAGCAGCGCCTTTTCCCAGCAGGCCTCTGCCCGGTCGAGACACTTATCCATCAGCGGTTCGCCCATTGCTCAAGCCCTCCTTCGCGTCGATGATCTCTTGAATGACGATACTCATCGAATTCACTGATGGTCGGCATTGAGAAGTCTCTTCTCGCCAATCGGGAAGTCGCGCCGAAGTTCGCCAATCAGTGCTCGACTCGGTATACGTTACTGACACGAGTGATGCGGACCACAATGCTGTGGAGCGGTCGCCGTGATCAACTCCGACAAGGAAGTGAGGAGCCCCGCTATGGTGATGGCAAGTGGATCGGCCGATTATCTCGGCCTCGCGAACGCCCCGGTTCTCTGGATTTTGGCACTGGCAGTCATGGGGGTCGTCGTCGTGCAATCACTCATCTATATGAGTGCAGTCAAGAAGAACGCCGAATCGGCGGGAATGAGCCAGCACGAGGTCAGGTCGGCATTCAGGGCCGGCGGTGTTGCCGCCATCGGGCCGTCGCTGTCCGTGGTCCTCGTCGCCATCGCGCTGCTCCCCCTCTTCGGCACTCCCCCGGTCATCGTCCGCGTCGGACTCATCGGCTCCGCAGCCACAGAGGTTGCCTCGGCATCGATCGCAGCCGGCACCATGGGCTCGAGCCTCGGTGATGAGACATTCACTCGCGGCGTCTTCATCGTCGCGCTCATGGCCATGAGCCTCTCGGGCGCAGGATGGATGATCTCCACTCTGATCCTGACTCCGATCTTCAAACGCAGCTCCAACAAGCTGGAGAAGGTCAACCCAGCGCTGATGTCGATCATCCCCGGTGCCGCGCTGCTCGCGGCCTTCGCAGCTCTGACGTTTCGCGAGATCCCGAAATCGCCGACCCACGTCGTCGCTGTTGTCGTCTCTGCTGTGGTGATGACAATCTGCCTCTTCCTCGCAAACACCTTCAAGATGCCGTGGCTGAAGGAATGGGGATTGGGAATCTCGCTCCTCGTAGGACTCATCGCGGCCTACTTCGCCCACTACGCCGGTCTCGGCGCCCCGGAAGCCTGAGGAGAACATCATGTCGAACATCATCACGTCGCCCTCACACGCGGCCTTCGAGAGGACCACGACGAAGTGGGGCTCGATCACCCTGTTCATCGGGTTCCTCATCGCGACTTCCGTGCCCTTCTACCTACTGTTCGTCGCCGATGCGAACGTCAACTTCGCCGAGATCCTCAAAGGGTTCCTCGCAGTCTTCGCCGTCTACGGCGTCTTCTACATCGTCGAACCGCTGACCTATTTCCCGATCCTGGGGCCGGCCGGCATGTATCAGGCCTTCATGATCGGGAATGTGTCGAACAAGCTGCTGCCCTCAGCCATCGTTGCGCAGGACACGATCGGCGCGAAGCCGGGCACCCGCAAAGGCGAATACGCGGCAACCATGGCCATCTGCGGCGCGGCACTGATCCATGTGACCTCCATGGTTCTGTTCGTCGGCATCCTCGGCACGTGGCTGGTCTCGATCATCCCCGAGCCGGTGACACTCGTGGCCAAGCTCTATATCCTGCCCGCCATCCTCGGCGGAGTCACAGTCCAGCTCATCGCCTCACTCAGGCAGCTCAAATCCACCCTGATTGCTGTGGGAGCAGCAGCTCTGGTCATTCTCGTCCTCATCCCCCTCGTGCCGGTCCTGGCCTCCGGCGACGTGGCCATCGTGGTTGCACTGACCATCGTCATCACCTGGTTCACCCGCAACAAGGCCGTGACCGATAAGAAGGGGCCGGCCGGCGGCGACGCTGTGGGGATCAACTGACGATCACCTCGCCCTGCAGATTCGAATACCTGAGATCATCGAAGACACCCACTGTGAAAGGACATCATGTCGCTCAACACCACCCTCCGGGACGCAATTTCGGCCGACCTCGCGCAAACGGTCGCCGACTACAAGGACTTCCATCGCACTCCTGAGCTGTCCATGCAGGAGACGCAGACAGCCGCGACGATCCGCTCCAAGCTCGAAGCACTCGGCCTCGAGACCCGCACCTTCGGCGGCACCGGCATCGTCAGCGTCATCGAGAACGGCCCCGGACCCATCGTCGCCTACCGCGCCGACATCGACGGTCTGCCGATCTCCGAGGACACCGGATACGACTACGCATCGACTGCGGAGGGGACCCTGCCCGACGGATCGACGTCGCCGGTGATGCACGGCTGCGGCCATGACACGCACATCACGGTGGGCCTCTATCTGGCCCGCCACCTCGTCGAGCACAGGGAACTGTGGTCGGGAAGCGTCATCATGATCTTCCAGCCAGGCGAAGAGACCGGAGAGGGCGCACGGGCGATGCTCGACGACGGGCTCTGGGATTCGATCGCCCGGCCAGAGGTCATCTACGGACAGCACGTGTGGCCAGGCAAGACAGGGCACATCTACGTGGCCAAGGGTACTGCCATGGCGATGTCCGATTGCATCAAGGTCACCGTCAAAGGCAAGCAGGCCCATGGTTCGCAGCCTGAGAGCGCGGTCGATCCGATCGTCCTCGGCGCATATATGATCACCCGGCTCCAGTCCATCGTGTCGCGTGAGATCTCGGGTCGCGATATGGCTGTGGTCACCGTGGGCACCTTCCACGGCGGGCTGAAGGAAAACATCATTCCGGAATCCGCCGAATTCAAACTCAACATCCGCACCTTCAACGAGGAGGTCCGCGCGGTCGTACTCGACCGCGTCCAGCGGATCATCCTCGCCGAGGCTCAGGCCTCCGGAGCGCCCGAACCGCTCATCGAAGACATGTATCGCTTCCCGCGCTGCTACAACGATCCCGCAGCCACGGACCAGTTGCTCGAAGCGCTCGGAGCTGAGCTCGGCGAGGAGCAGGTGCACCTGGACCAAGCCGTCACAGGCAGCGAGGACTTCGGTGCCTTCGGCGACGACATCGACGTGCCCTATGTCTACTGGTTCTTCGGAGGGTACTCCCCCGCCAAATTCGACGGTGACGAACCCCCAGCAGGCAACCATTCTCCATTCTTCGCCCCCGACGATGTCGAGACCACGCTGGAGACCGGAATTCGGGCGGCACTGAGCGCCGTCCTCAGCACGGTTGGGAAGTGAGGTGACGATGAGCGAGGAATTGCGCTGGCTGTCCACACGCGAACTGGCGAAGAAGATCGCGACGACGGAGATCTCCGCCCGGGAAGCGCTCAGCGATCACTTGGCGCGCATCGATGCGATCAACCCGGCCATCAATGCGGTTGTGACCCGCGACGACGAAGCCGCATCGGCACGAGCAAGTGCCGCTGACGAGGCGGTGGCCAGAGGTGAGCCGATCGGACCGCTCCATGGAGTGCCGATGACTCACAAGGACACGCACGACACGGCGGGCTTGCGCACCACCTGGGGCTCGCCCATCATGGCCGATCGTGTGCCGGAAACCGACTCGCTGATCATCTCGCGTCTCAAAGCAGCCGGAGTCAACACCACGGGGAAGACGAACGTCCCGGAATTCGCAGCCGGCTCACATACCTTCAACCCGGTCTTCGGCACCACGGTCAATCCCTACGACACTTCTAAGTCTGCCTCGGGGTCCTCCGGCGGCGTCGGTGCTGTCCTGGCATCGGGCGTCCAAGCCTCCGGAGACGGATCGGACATGGGAGGGTCGCTGCGCTCTCCCGCGTCGTTCAACAACGTGGTGGGCTTCCGCCCATCGAACGGACGAATTCCGCATACGTTGCCCGGTAATCCATTCGCATGGTTGGCGCAGAGCGGATTCATGGCTCGCACGGTCTCCGATGTGGCGTTGACGATGAGTGCGACGGCCGGACCGCAGCCGGGTGGCCCGCGTTCGATCGGCGAACCCGGCAGCGTCTTCGATCTCCCCGAGTTCGGCCTGGGCACCGACTTCGAACCCGATCTGAACGGCGTGAGGATCGGGTTCAGCCCAGATCTCAACGGGCTGCTCCCCCTCGAAAGCGAAGTCCACGAGATCGTGGCAGACACGGCGAACGTGTTCTCCTCGCTGGGGGCGGATGTCCTCGACATGATCCCGAACCTCGGCGATGCTGATGAGGTCTTCAATGTCCGCCGTGCCCTTGACTTCGTCCACTCCTGGGGGCCGTTGCTCGAGGAGCACCCGGACCAGATCAAGGACTCTGTGGTCTGGAACATCGAGATGGGACTGAATCTGACTGGCGCCGAGGTGGTCTCTGCCGACCGTGCCCGTGCCCGGCTGCATGGTGATATCGAACGGTTCTTCGGTGACCACGATCTTCTCGTGCTCACCACCTGTCAGGTGCTGCCCTTCGACGCAACGATCGAGTACCCGACGGAGATCAATGGGATCGGACTCGAGAACTATCTCGATTGGATGCGAGCCCTGTGTCTGGTCTCGGCCACGGGGTGTCCTGCGATCTCCGTGCCTGCCGGCTTCTCGAAGTCAGGCCTGCCGGTCGGAGTCCAGCTCGTTGCGAGGCCGGGTGCAGACGTGGATCTGCTGCGGATGGCCCATGCTTTCGAAGCAGCGACGCAGATCCATCTGCGTCGCCCTCAGCTATCGGTGTCGATGCCCTGAGCCTTCGCGATCCGGGAGATCTCGGCGGCCAGGTCGATGTCCTTGTCGGTGATCGACCCGGCATCGTGGGTCGTGAGAGTGATGTCCACGTGCGGGAACCGCAGGTCCACGTCCGGGTGGTGCCCGGCTGCTTCCGCGGCGTCGGCGATCGCGCTGATGAATGTGACTCCGCTGACGAAGGAACCCGTCAGAAACCGTGCATGGAGTGCGTCATCGGCCGATTGCCATTGCGTGAGTTCGTCGATTCGATCCTGCATGGAACCAGCTTGGCACCGAAGCCCGAGGTGTGTCCATAGTCACCGCTTCGGCACATTCATCGAATCCGCTGAGTCAGGTATGCCATGCCTCATCATTGTTTGCCGAGCCTTCCCACACTGGAACGGTTCTAGAAAAGGTGTCAGGATATTCACTATGAGGACGGAACGAATCCGTCTCGTATCGCGAAGGAGAAACACATGCAGTTGAGCCCCGCTATGCAGAAGGTCCTCGGCGAGCAGGTCACCCTTGAACTCGAAGCGTCGATGGTCTACCTGCAACTGTCCATTCAGCTCGATGGTCTCGACCTCCCCGGAATGACACGCTGGATGCGTGCCCAGTCCGAAGAGGAGCAGGTCCACGCCGCGAAATTCATCCAGCACTGCCTCGATCGTGACTTCTCCCCGCAGATCGGTGACATCGCTGCTCCGAAGGTCTCGGGCTCGCAGCCCATCGACTTCTTCAAGGCGGCCCTGGCACATGAGGAGAAGGTCTCGGAGTCGATTCGCAATCTCTACCGCACAGCGCAGTCGGAGGGCGACCTCGACGTCCTGCCTCTCCTGCACTGGTTCATCGACGAGCAGGTCGAAGAGGAGTCCTCGATCTCGGAGATCATCGGCCGTTTGGACCACGTTGCCGACAGCGGATCCGGTCTTCTCCGGATCGACTCCGAGCTCGGATCGCGTCACCCTGACATCAAGGCTGACAGCGAGTGATCGACGACTGGTGATCATCGACGGGTGATCTGCGGTCACCGTCAGACCAGCAGCGAACGGCCGGACCCAGCCTGGGGTCTGGCCGTTCGCTGCTTTCAATGCTCGAACTGGTCCTCAGATTCTCAGCTCGTCGTCGGCGTTCGAGTGGGTCGTCAAGTCTCGAGAACAGACTGGGATACGAGCAGGACCAGGGGCAGGGTGAAAAGCATGAGTACGGTCTGGGCCGCAATGAGCGCGGCCATCAGCTCGGAATTGCCACCGAGCTGGCGGGCCATGACATAGCCGGAGCTTGCCGTAGCAATTGACTGAAAGATCATCGCCACCAAGGCCGGTGTGGTGGGAACGTCGAGCAGAACAAGGACGAACAGGGTCACCGCAGGCAGGACGAGAAGCTTGGTGACGGTGGAGTTGACCATCGCCGCAACGTGGGCCCGGAGCGGGAACCTGCGCAGGCCTGCCCCGACGCACAGAAGTCCGATCGGCAGGGCCGCAGCCGCCAGCGGGGACAGGACGGAGTTGATGGCATCCGGAACGTGGGTCCCAGTGAGGTTGAACGCTCCCCCGGCAGCACAGCCGAGGACCAGCGGATTCGTCACGATGACGCGGAGGATACCGGCAACGGAGCTGGGGCCGGTACGCAGAAACTCGAATCCGAGGCTGGAGACGATGTTCACCGTGGGCACGAGGACGGCCGCCACTATGGCGGCCAGGGCACTGCCTTCGGCGCCGAACAGACTGGCCGCTATCGACAAACCGATATACGTGTTGAAGCGGATTCCGCCCTGCAGCACCGAGGTGAAGGACGGAAGATCGCGAGCCACGAACCGACGCAGCACAATGATGAGGATCGACACGAACACGGTCGGGGCGATGAGGCCCACGGCCAAGGGCGCGAGCGGAACATGTGCGACGCTGACCTCGGCGACCGAGGAGAACAGCAGCACCGGCAGCAAGCAATAGTACGCGAGCTTCTCCGCCCCCGACCAGAATTCGGTATTCGTGAAACCTGGGAGTCGTTTGAGTGTGCCACCGAGGAATATCAGCGCAGCGACGGGAACGAGCGCGAGAAGGATTGGGATGAGGCTCACGAGACTGAGAATTTCATGAGATGGGAATCATTTCAAAGTTGAGTGTGTTTGACTCAATGTACCGACCCAACGAAAGGAAGCTCATGGCTACACGTTTTGACCCTATCCGTGACCTCGATCGATTCTTCTCGGAAGTGACTCGTACCCCGAACTCCACTTCGCTTCCCATGGATCTCTACCGTGATGGGGAGGTCTTCGTCGCACTCATCGACATGCCAGGTGTGGATCCGTCCAGCATCGATGTCGACGTCGAGGATCGTACGCTGACCGTTCGCGCTCAGCGACAGTCCGACGTTGCGGACAAGGACGTGAAATGGTTGACCCGGGAACGGACGACGGGAACCTATGCACGTCAGCTCACCCTGGGCAACAGGGTCGCGCTCGACCGGATTCAGGCCGACTTCCAGGACGGCGTGCTGTCGCTGACGATCCCCGTGGCTGAAGAAGCCCGGCCACGCAAGATCAGTGTCTCGCACTCCGCCCCCACCAGGGCCACCGAGGTTGTTGAATCGTCCCCGGCACAGGACGAGGATGCGGTCGGCGCCTGACCGAGAAGTTCAACCGCCGGAAGCGGGCCGCCCCTGGGGGTGTGGCCCGCTTCTTCTGGATCTGGGAGGTGTCTTCTGCTCAGCAGCGTGTGAATTCGGCCATTCGCGGTTGCTCAGTCGTGTGACTTGAGAACATAGGCCAGGCACATGTAGGGCAGGTCTAGCTCGCCGTGGTCGGGATGTTCGCTGGAGAAGTAGTCGTGCAGATTGGACTTCACGCGTTCCCTGGTCGCCTCGTTCGAACGCAGCCAGTAGGACCGGGTTCTGGCCAGGTCGATGATGCCCTCGACGGTGGTCGGTGTGGTGAATGGGATCAGCCCATGGTCAACGAGGCTGAAGCCTGCTGGGCTCGGTCGATACGCGGGGCGGTAGACATCTCCGGCATGGATGATCCGGCTCACACGCAGAACCCACTCGGTTCGCACATCAAGCTGGTTGATGAGGATGAGCAGGTGTCCGGCTGGCTTGAGGATGCGCGCGATCTCGGTCGCGGCTACCGCCTCGTCGAACCAGTGCCACGCCTGCCCCACGGTCACGACATCGACACATTCGGCTGGAAGACCCGTATCTTCAGCGCTGCCGATGAGAGTGCGCGCAGGGTTCTTCTCCAGCGCCGCCTCGTCAGGGTCGACCGCGATGACCTGCGAACCGCGGTCGAGCAGGGCGCGACTGAGGATGCCGGTCCCGGCTCCGAGATCACAGACCGCGGTGTCCTTCCAGCCCGTCGGCACCAGGTCGATGGCGGCATCGGGATAGCGCGGACGCACATCGTCATAGAGCCCGGCCAGCGTGCCGAAGCGGCGTCCATGAGCCGATTGCGCGCGTGGTCTCACAGTTCACCCACCCCTGATTCGTGATGACGCTGATTTGTGAAGTCGATCGATCGTGGTCAACTCTAACTCGCCGTCCACTTCACTCTCACCTCAGACCGCAGCCCCCGCTCTCGCAGAACTGCTCGCGCCCGCAGACGCACCGGGAAATGACTAGGATAGGTCTACGGTCAATCAACAGCGACAAGGAGCATCGATGTCCCCCACTTCCGAGCTGCAGGCAGAACTGGACAGCGCTTCTGGCGCCTACGAGGAATTCGCTTCCCGAGGGTTGAAGCTCGATATCACCCGGGGCAAGCCGGCAAGCGAGCAACTCGATCTTTCAGCGGATCTCCTGAGCGCGGTGACCGGGGACGACGTCATGACTCCCAGCGGTGTTGACACTCGCAACTACGGGGGCCTGGACGGGATCATCGAACTGCGCGAGCTCTTCTCCCCCTTGCTCAAAGTTCCCGCAGACCAGCTGCTGGCTGGCGGAAATGCCTCACTGACCCTCATGGCCCAGGCTCTGACCTTCGCCCTCCTGCACGGAACCGTCGCTGATTCTCGCCCCTGGGGACAGGGACCGCACAAACTCATCTGCCCGGTCCCCGGCTACGACCGACACTTCACGCTGGCTGAGTCTCTGGGCTTCGAACTGCTCAGCATTCCCATGGACTCCGAAGGACCAATCGTCGCCGAGGCACAGCGACTGGCAGAGGACGAGACGGTCAAAGGCATGTGGCTGGTCCCGATGTACTCAAACCCGACCGGCATCACGATCAGCGAGGAACGGGCCCGTGAACTCGCCGCCATGCCGACAGCCGCGCCTGACTTCACGCTGCTGTGGGACAACGCCTATGGGCTCCACCACCTGCGCGATCAGCATCCCGAAGTTCTTGACATCCTGAGCATCTGCGCCGAGGCCGGACACCCGGAGCGACCGTGGATCTTCGCCTCCACGTCGAAGATCACCCACGCTGGAGCCGGAGTCTCCTTCTTCGGCGCAGGGCCCGAGAGCATCGGCTGGTTCCGGGCGAACCTCTCGAAGATCTCGATCGGTCCTGACAAGGTCAATCAACTTCGTCACCTGCGCTTCTTCTCCGACCCCGCGGGCGTCGAAGAGCACATGCGTCAGCACGCGAAGATCATCGCACCCAAATTCGATGCCGTCCTGGACACCCTTGAGCGGGAGCTGGGAGGCAGGGGCCTGGCACAGTGGACCGAGCCCGAGGGCGGATACTTCATCACCCTGACCACCGTGGAGGGAACAGCGGAGCGGATTGTGAAATTGGCCGCCGAGGCGGGGCTGAAGCTGACCCCGGCCGGTGCCACCCATCCCTATGGTCTGGATCCGCTCAACAACGTCATTCGCATCGCCCCGACTATGCCCACCGCTGACGAAGTCGAATTGGCCGCACAGGGCCTCGTCGCCTGTGTGAAGCTCGCCAGCTATGAGAAGCTCATGGCCGGCTGACGTCGAGGTCAGGTCCCCTCGCCTCGGCGACTGGCCGTCTCAGGCCCGAAATCAAAGAGCTCCCGGACGGATGTGAAAACCGTCCAGGAGCTCTTCGACTGTGCTGTTGTGGAAAGTCTCAGTACTCGTAGAAGCCGCGACCGGACTTGACGCCCAGCAGGCCGGCATCGACCATGCGTGAGAGCAGCACCGGTGGTTTGGCAGCAGGATCGCCGGTCTCCGAGTAGATGCTCTCTGCCGCGTACAGGCAGGTGTCGAGTCCGACCAGGTCGACCAGTTTGATCGGCCCCATCGGGTGTGCGCAACCGCCCACCATTCCCGCGTCGATGTCTTCCTTGGTTGCGAACCCGGACTCGAGCATGCGAATCGCGCTGCATAGGAATGGGATGAGCAACGCATTGACGATGAATCCGGGACGATCCTCTGCGTGGACCGGGTTCTTGCCCAGCACCTCGGCGACGAACTCTGTGACAGTGTCACGAACCGAATCGGAGGTGAGGACGGAGGACACGATCTCAACGAGTGGCTGAACCGGGGCCGGGTTGAAGAAGTGGACCCCGAGCACCCGTTCCGGACGTGAGGTCGACTGTGCGAATCGGATGATCGGCATCGATGACGTGTTCGAGGCGAGGATCGCGTCCGGATCGGTCACGACTTTGTCGAGTTCGGCGAAGATCGACTTCTTGATGTCCTCATTCTCACTGGCGGCTTCGATGACCAGCTGCCGATCGGCGAGCTCGCCGATGTCGGTGGTGAATCGCAGCTTGCCCAAGGCCGCATCACGGGCCTCGGCGTCGAGCTTTCCCTTGTCGACGGCACGAGCCAGGGATTTCTCGATGCGAGCACGGCCCGCGGCCGAGGCTTCGTCGTTGATCTCGCGGACGATGACGTCGAGGCCCGCCTTCGCGAGCACCTCGGCGATGCCGGCGCCCATGAGTCCGCTGCCGATGACGGCGGTGCGTTGAATGCTCATCTGCTGCTCCTTATTCTGTGTGCGTCTGTCTGTTCAATCCTGTGTGTCACGGTTGTCTGGCCAGAAACCAGTCCGAGCCGCGGATGGCCTTCATGGCTTCTCGGCGACGTTCCTTGGGCAGAGTCTGGACGTAGACCCGCCCGTCGAGGTGGGCGACCTCGTGTTGGAGCATCTGCGCGAAGACCTCCGTGCCGGAGATTTCGACCGGGGAGTTCTCCGCGTCCACGCCGCGCACACGAGCGAACTCGTAACGCGGCGTGGGGAAGAACAGGCCCGGAACCGAGAGACAGCCTTCCTCGATGTCGCGCAGCTGCCCCCCGACCTCGACGACCTCGGGGTTGATGACATACCCTGTACGGCCGTCGAGGTCATAGCCGAATGCCCGCACGCCAACGCCGATCTGCGGTGCCGCCACAGCGGCCCTCCCCTCCGGCAGAGACGTGTCCACGAGGTCATCGGCCAGTGCTTTGAGCCCTTCGTCGAAGACCGTGACCGGTGCGCACGGACTGCGCAGCACCGGGTCGCCCCACAGGCGAATGTCGCGCTCAGCCATCGACGACCACGACGAGGTCTCCGCCTTCGAGCTGCTGGACGTCGGCGATGGCGATACGCGAGACCGTTCCAGCCATCTGAGTGGTGATGGAGGCCTCCATCTTCATGGCCTCGATCGTGGCGACGGTCGCGCCGGCCTCGACCTGGTCACCCTCGTGAACCTGCAGCGTGACGACACCGGCGAACGGGCTGGCGACATGACCTGAGTTTGCCGGATCGGCCTTCTCAGCTGTCTTGACATCACTTTCGACCGCATGATCGCGAACCTGCAGCGGTCGCAGCTGACCGTTGAGGGTGAACATCACCGATCGCATGCCGCGCTCGTCGGTGCCGCTGATGGCCTGTACTCCGATGAGGAGATCCTTGCCCTTCGACAGTTCAACCGCGTGCTCCTCGCCCGCAGTCAGGCCATAGAGGTATTCCGAGGTCTCGACGACGGACAGATCGCCG
Organism: Brevibacterium sp.; assembly: GCA_030457025.1. Taxonomy (GTDB): domain Bacteria; phylum Actinomycetota; class Actinomycetes; order Actinomycetales; family Brevibacteriaceae; genus Brevibacterium. The sequence continues at coordinate 11,423 of JAKDSA010000075.1, forward strand.
AAGTTGGCCCGCATCTGCTCGAATTCCTTAGTCGGACCAGGGAACAGGAGCGCGTTGAGCTTTGCCTGGCGAGTCGTGCCCGGGGTCTCCAGGGCCGCCGCATCCTCGGGTGCGAGGCCTTCTGCCACAGCCTTGTGTGTGCGACCTGCCAGTGCCTTCGTCCGGAACGGTTCGGGCCAGCCGCCTGGAGGATCACCGAGATCGCCGCTGAGGAAGCCGATCACCGAATCCGGAATGTCGAACCTGTCGGGATTCTCTGCGAATTCCTTGGGATCGACGCCGGCACCCACGAGGTGGAGTGCGAGGTCTCCGACGACCTTGGACGAGGGTGTGACCTTGACGAGGTGGCCGAGGATCGCATCCGCTGCTGCGTACATGCGTTCGATCTCCTCGAACCGCTCCCCCAGTCCCAGCGCCACGGCCTGCTGGCGCAGGTTGGACAGCTGCCCGCCCGGGATCTCGTGCCGGTAGACGCGACCGGTGGGTCCTGCCAGCCCGGATTCGAAAGGTGCGTAGACCTTGCGGACCGACTCCCAATACGGTTCGAGGTCGCTGACGGCGTTGAGACTGATCTCGGTGTCACGTTCGGTGTTCTCGAACGCTGCCACCAGAGCCGACAGACTCGGCTGACTGGTGGTCCCGGCCATGGCGGCAGATGCCGCATCGACCGCGTCGGCCCCGGCTGCCGCTGCCGCGCAGAGCGTGGCCAGCTGACCACCGGCGGTGTCATGAGTGTGAACATGGACGGGGAGGTCGAAGTTCTCCCGCAGTGCCGTGACGAGCTTCGTAGCGGCGGCGGGGCGGAGGAGTCCGGCCATGTCTTTGATAGCGAGCACATGGGCACCTGCGCCGACGATCTGCTCGGCGAGTTTCAGGTAGTAGTCGAGCGTGTAGAGCTCTTCGCGCGGATCGAGGATGTCGGAGGTGTAGCACAGGGCAACCTCGGCGACCGTCGTGTTCGTGGCGCGAACGGCTTCGATGGCAGGACGCATCTGCTCGACGTCGTTGAGGGCATCGAAGATGCGGAAGATGTCGATGCCGGTCCGGGCCGCTTCGTCGACGAATGCATCGGTGACCTGCGTCGGGTACGGGGTGTAGCCGACTGTGTTGCGACCGCGTAGGAGCATCTGCAGGTTGATGTTGGGCACCGCTGAGCGCAGCGTAGCCAAACGCTCCCAAGGATCCTCGCCGAGGAAGCGCAGGGCCACATCGTAGGTGGCCCCGCCCCAGGCTTCGATGCTGAGCAGCTCGGGTGTCATGCGCGAGACGTGGCCGGCAACTGCCAGCAGATCCCGGGTGCGCACACGGGTGGCCAGCAGAGACTGGTGAGCGTCACGGAACGTGGTGTCTGTGACGGCCAGCGGGGTCTGATTGCGCAGTGCTTGAGCGAAGCCGGCCGGCCCCGCTTCGAGGAGCCGATCGCGACTTCCCGGTTTCGGATCTGCGCCGAGGTCGATGTCAGGAAGCTTCTCCCCCGGGCGGATGCGCACGCTGGGTTCGCCGTTGGGACGGTTGACCGTGACATCGGCCAGGTAGTCAAGAATCTTCGAACCGCGATCGGCGCTGACACGAGCGTCGAGCAGTTGCGGGCGCTCCTCGATGAATGAGGTCGCGAGGTCGCCGGCGATGAATGACTCATCTTCCAGTACGGCTCGCAGGAATCCGATGTTCGACGATACGCCGCGGATCCGGAATTCGGCCAGAGCCCGGCGGGCACGGGAGATCGCCTGCTCGAATGATCGCCCACGGCAGGTGAGCTTGACCAGCATCGAGTCGAAGTGAGCACTGACGGAGGCACCGGCATGGACGGTTCCTCCGTCGAGTCGCACACCGGCACCGCCGGCGGAGCGGTACGCGGTGATGATCCCGGTGTCGGGACGGAACGCATTGGCCGGGTCCTCAGTGGTGATCCGGCATTGGAGGGCCGCGCCCTTGATCCGCATCTCGTCCTGAGCCAGACCGATCTCGGCCAGGGTCTCTCCCGAGGCGACGCGCATCTGAGACGCGACAAGATCGATGTCCGTGATCTCCTCGGTGACTGTGTGCTCGACCTGGATGCGCGGGTTCATCTCGATGAAGACGTGCTGGCCCTTGCGTGGGCCATCTGTTTCGAGGAGGAACTCGACGGTTCCCGCATTCTGGTAACCGAGCGCCTCGGCGAACTTCAGCGCGTCGGAGTGCAGCGCATCGGCGATGGCAGGATCCAGGTTCGGGGCCGGTGCGATCTCAACGACCTTCTGGTGCCGGCGCTGGACGGAGCAGTCACGTTCGAAGAGATGGATCGCATTCGAGTCATTGTCGGCGAGAACCTGTACTTCGATGTGACGCGGGCGCTGCACCGCCTGTTCGATGAAGACCGTGGGATCGCCGAAGGCTCCCTCTGCTTCACGCATCGCGGCCTTGAGTGCATCCTCCAGCTGTGAGGATTCGGCAACTCGGCGCATACCGCGCCCACCGCCGCCGGCAACGGCCTTGACGAAGAGTGGGTACTCCATGGTTTCCGCATCGGCCAGCAGCTGCGCGAGGTCGGCAGAGGGACGAGTCGAATCGAGCACGGGAATTCCGGCGTTGCGTGCGGCTGTCAGAGCCTGCACCTTATTGCCGGCAAGTTCGAGCACATCGGCTTTGGGACCGATGAAGGTGATTCCTGCTTCATGGCAGGCTCGTGCTAGGTCGGGGTTCTCCGACAGGAAGCCGTAGCCGGGGTAGATGGCGTCGGCTCCGGATTCCTGAGCGACACGCAGCATCTCCTCGACACTGAGATAGGCACGAACGGGGTGGCCTTCTTGGCCGATCATGTAGGCTTCGTCGGCCTTCATCCTGTGTTCGGAGTTCCGATCCTCATACGGGAAAACAGCGACAGTGGAGGCGCCGAGTTCGTACGCTGCGCGGAACGCGCGAACGGCAATCTCTCCACGATTTGCCACAAGAACTTTAGAGAACATCTGTGTCTCTCACTTCTGTATCGATCGCCCTGAGGCGATAGTCGACGGGCTGTCGAGGAACCACTCTACTCAGTGACCTGGAGCACTCGAATACAGGGGGTCCCATCTTCGGCAGGGGGCCATCTTCAGTCAGCTGCCACGCCCGGCGTGGTCGTGACTGCTCAGCCCGGCCGGATAAGTTAACGTAGGAGAGTGCTTGTCCTAAGTATCAGCAGCCTCAAAGGCGGAGTCGGTAAGACGTCCGTGACACTCGGTCTTGCCTCGGCCGCATACAATCGGGGAATTCCGACCTTGGTCGTCGACATGGATCCGCAAGCGGACTCCTCGACCGGCCTCGATGTTCCGACCTCGACGCGAGTCGACATCGCCGATGTGCTCGCTGCTCCCAAGTCCCAGAAAATCCTGTCCGAGGCGATCATCCCCTCCGGGTGGGTGGGCGATAAGCTCGGCCACCTTGACGTGATCTCCGGCTCGCCCAGAGCTGCGGAGTTCGACCGACCCTCACTGTCAGAGAGGTATCTGCGGCGCCTTGAAGACGCGCTGACTCGGGTCGCACAGGGCTATCGGCTCGTTCTGATCGACTGCCCGCCGAGCCTCAACGGGCTCACGCGCACCGCGTGGACGGCCAGCAGCAGGGTCGCGGTGGTGACAGAGCCCAGTCTGTTCTCTGTGGCGGCCGCCGATCGCGCGCTTCGGGCGGCGGACGAACTGCGCCAACGAGGCACCTCCGACGTCCAGCCACTGGGTCTCGTGGTCAATCGGGTTCGTGCGGGTTCGAACGAACATGACTATCGCATCAGTGAGATGCGTGAGATGTTCGGGCCTTTGGTCCTCAATCCGCCACTGGCTGAACGTGCAGTGATGCAGCAGGCCCAGGGCTCTGCCCGCCCGATCCACTCTTGGCCCGGCAAACCGGCAGAAGAAGTGGCCACGTCATTTGACTCATTGCTGGAACGCGCCCTGCGCTCGGAGAATATCCGCCCGCGCAGGAGTCCGGAGCAGTAA
>JAKDSA010000014.1 GCA_030457025.1 Brevibacterium sp.
CGACTCGGGCCTGAGCGACTCGGGCCTGAGCGCGGAGAACCTGAGCGGATCGAAAGGTCGTTCTGTGCTCTCTGCTCCGGGCCCGCGAGGCTCATCGCTCCAACACCCGGTGCTCAGACAGCGAATACCACTCGGAATCGTTCGCACACGATCGGCATGTCGTTGCTGAAGCCACGGGAGCTCTGCCCATACCGACGCCAGAAGTGCTCGTGGATCTCCCGCCAGGCGTCCAGGGTCCGCTCCCCTTCGCCTTCGGAATGAGCATGCTCGGCGCTGACCTCTGAGAAGGGAACGATCTCCACTGCGGTGGTGATGATGACGGCCCGCGGAACGTCGCGTGCGTCGAGGATGATGCTGGCTTCTCCGACCTCGGGCGCGGATTCGCCCTCAGCTTCCATATCCCACAGCGCCGAGGCGGTTCCCGTCTTCGTCCCGTCGAGGACCAGCGCGAGGAGTTCATCGGCGTGTGCCGGCGTCGCCCCGAATGCCCATGCCTCAGGCGTCTGCACCGGCAGCTCCGGCGCGGCTTCTCGCGCATGCGACCAGAAGCGCTCGAGCGGCAGATCATTCACAGGTCGCTCACTTCCAGTCGCAGGCCCGTGATGAGCGCTCGCAGTCCGAGGTCGAATGCGCCCACAGCCGATGAGGACTCGGCGAACCGTGAGTCGAGGGCGGCACGGATCTCGGAGAACCGCTCATCCGCAGAATCGTGGGTGATGAGGTCGACGGGGGCGATGATGTCGAGGGCAGAGCCGAGGACATGGGCCTCAACCGATGATCAGCTTCGGTGCGCTCATCGCGTTCTCCGCGGTCAACCTTTCGGTCATCAAACACTTCATCATCGATGGGAAACGTCGCGGATCGGCCGCGATCATCAACTACATCGTGCTGCCCGGCATCGGCTTCTGCCTCACCCTGTGGCTGTGGACGAGCCTCTCGCCGCGCACGCTGCTCATTGGTGCGATCTGGCTGCTCCTGGGCATCGGGTACCTCGCCTTCGTCACCCGCGGCTTCCGCCGTCCGACTCCTGTGCTCGAGTTGGCGGATTAGGGGTCGAAACATCGTCGGTGCACAGATCTGTCGGTGGATCTCGACTTCACCAAGGAAGGACGTCCGGCTCATTTTCGAGAGCGTGCTCAAGCACTCCCACCATTTCGGCTCCGTGAGTGTGGATCTGGTCGGTATTCCACTCAGGAGCCCTCAGAGACAGTTCCGCCATGAGCTGGAATTTGAGGCTTTGCCCAGTGGACGCAAACTCTTCTGCCTTGGCCTTGGGCATGAGATTGTTGCGTCGGGAGTTCTCCGAGCGGGACATGATGCACAGGTTTCCGAAGTGGTTGCTGAGTTCGCTCGGGAGCCCCAGGTGCCCTTGTTCTGCCGTCGGCATCACTGGATAGAAGTGCTCGACGGATGTCCGATAGCGGAACCGAAAGTGTGAAGCGGACTTCCTCAGAGCAACGACAGTGTCTGTCCCGAGCAATTGATCCAACTCGTTGGTGCCTGCAATCCGCACAAGCCGCCAGAGCTCGTAATCGAGCACGTTGAAAACAAAGTTCGGCACATGTGTGCCACTGTGCAGAGTCGCTTCGGTGTATAGCGCTCGAAGTCGATCATGCGCGAGCGACTCAATATGCCGGGCAAAAGCTTCACCGTCAATACGTGACGAATCCTCCTGGCTATGCAGCCAAGCGAGGAACTGATAAAGGAAGTACTTTGATGCCCGGCGCGTATCCGTGACCTGAAACATCGCTTGCAACATGAGTACTCGCCTCTGAGACGCATCATCGCCGAGGTTGTCGTCCGCTTGCTGATCGACGGCGCTGAAGGTGGAACGGGCACTGAGCTGCCTCTTTGTCTTGGCTGACGAATACTTGAACGCTCGCTGCAGAACCCAATTCTCCTCGTCGTCTCCCGCTGTAGTCTTCTGCATCCGTATGACATAGGTATCCATAAGAAAGCGAGTCTTCAACAGCAGAAAAGCAAAATTGCGCACTGATTCGGCGTTGATGTGCCCGACCCTGGCGAACTCCGACAGGAGGTATTTATCCTCGAGCCTGACCTCTCCACCATTGTCATCGAGGTCAGACGCCCAGGAGAACGATTCCTTCTGCTGAACCTTCAGCACATGCAGCAGCAGATTCGGAAAGTCGATGATGGCTCCATAGGCACTCCCATCGGATTCCTCATCGCCATTCTCGCCCTGGTCCGCTCGGTCGACGCTCATGGTGAGCACGTCCGATAGGCAGATATCCTCATGGACCTGATCACGCGCGGTCTGTTCGCGGACGTCTCGGAGGACACCGAATAATTCGTCCCCATTCCCCGGTGTCAAACGGTCCCAGTCGCGTCCGAAGATTTGATCACGTACGGACGTTTGGAGCCCGGACACCTTCTTTGTCGGAAATTGGGTTTGGATATGCCGGTCGAGCACAGTACAGGCATCCCATACCTGAGAGAAGTTCTCTCGGTCAACTGCATCGTCGAGAGCCGAGATCAATCGGGATTTCAGAATCTCATGCTTCTCCAGTTGCTCGCCTCGGGTATTCATCACTTCGAAGTAATGATTGAGGTCGGTTCCTTGAGGAAGTTCGGATCGCAGTATTTTTACGTTGTCGAGCAGGTATCCAAGATCTTCAGCAGAGAACCACGGTTGTGTCCGAGTCGCTGCCCTCTCATCGACGCCGTCGCGCGCTCGTTCTGCAGCTGTCGCTACTAGTCCGGCAGCATGTCGAATCCCATCCGTTGACAAGCGCTCGATCGCACTTTTGCCATCGCGGGCCAAACGTAGCAGATCATCCCCTGCTCCTGCTCGGCCTTCGAAAGTGAGCCGGCCACTCAGCTTGCCGGTGCGCTCGCTGAGGCCCTTGTCCAAGATGCTCGGCACGACAGACAGTATGATGAACAGCGTTGTCAGCCGCTGCTGCCCATCCACAACCTCATAGACAACGCCTTCGGCAGACCGCTCGGTGTTCACCACCAGAGAGCCGATGTAGTAATCTCGCGTCTCGTGATTCGCCGCCTGTACCCGGCTGTCGAGCCGGGCATCTCGAATATCGCGCAGCAATGTGTGGATCTCCGCTTCGGTCCATGCGTAGGAGCGTTGATAGAGCGGAACTCGATACGAGTCTGATTCGAACATGTCGCGGACACTCATCGGACGAAGCCAATCCGCGCTCGCAGTAGTGCTCATGAGCTGTGCTCCTCCTCGTCCGGCACATCGATGACCGCCGAGTAGAGATTCACGAGAGTTTGAGGCACGGTGACATCCTCCGCCAGCCTAGGTTTCGGACGCGACAGTATGACCTCCGGATCCAGGGCTCGAGCGATACTGGCGAAGAGATTCCCGTCGTCATCGTCCACTCGGTGGTGGACGTTGCGCGCATGCAGGTCGACCGAACTGATTTGGACGCGCTGAAGGTGCACACGAATGAGGTAGGCATATTGGGCAAGGGCAATTGCTGCGGTTTTCACCTCGTACCAGCCAAACCGGTCCAGGTAGGCGATCAGTAGGCAGTCGAAGAGCTCGCGTACATATCGATTGCCGGTGCCTGTCGATTGCTCGCCGAGTATCTCGAAGACAGAGTCGAGTTGAGGGTCGTGCTTCGAAGGATTCTCCGATGAGACTTCGTCCTGTGCCCACCGGACCCCAGCCCGCCGTGTTTCACCGACGTAGTGGTGCACCATCCGGAAGAACATTTCACCATCGATAATGGGGCTTGTGAGCTGAAAGGGAAATTCGAGCTCTTCGACAACGCCGTGACGCAGAAGAGTGGCGTTCTCCTGCCGGAAGCGGTCCGCTGTCGTTTTGGCCATCAGCACTGGATGAGCCCACCGAAACTGACCATTGCCTGTCGCACCTTCCCTCACGCCTTTGAAGTGACCGATGTGATCCGATGTAAAGCCCTTTCGCGGAACAGAACTGTTGGCCGTCCACTGTTTGATGGGAAACAGGACACCGGCGATGACGTGGTTGATCTCCTCAGGCGGCACAGCCTCCCACTCCCTGACTGTGTCCAGCATGGATTCGCGGGACGAGTTGGTCCGGCCAAACTCCCGGAGGTGATATGCCTTAAGGAGGTCGGTCGGGAAGAGCTCTCGCCCACGGGTGTTCTGGGAGTCGAACATCTGGAAGGCCGAATCCAGGTCACGTACGACAAGGACGACGACGGAGCATTGCTTGAGGAAGAACTCGGTGAACTTCTTCAGTTCCTCAGGGTTCCATCGTGATATCACCCGTTTGAGATGCACGAAGTTCTCACGAAGATTCCTTTCACTGCGTCCATCTCGACGGACAGGGATGGTGATGCGGTCAATTCCGAGGTGCAACTCTGCCAAGAGATCCTCGTCGATTCGGTCTGAACGCTCAGAAAGTGCGTGAATGATCAGCGCGAAGGTGAGAAAACGCTGCTGCCCATCAACAATGTCCATGATCGAGCCTGCCGTACTTACGCTCTCGCTCGTTTGCTCCGAGGACAGCGGATGAAGGATGAACGTACCGATTCGGTAGTGGCCAGCCCTCATGAAACGACGAATATCACTGACCAATTGGTCCACATTTCTGATGCCCCAAGTGTAAGGGCGCTGGTACGACGGAATATTGAGCGCCATCGTCCCGAGAATCTCACTGACGGACCTGATCTCGGCCCTCAGCTGCTCTGTGGCGGTCGTCGTCACATCCGGTGAAACTACGTTTATCCCCATGCCCGCATTTTCACACATATGCGTACCGAATTTCAGAAATCGATGCTGCCCATACCGCCGATGAGAATGAGTTTGCAGCGCTCGCTTACGCGCTCCCTCCACCCAGTATTCATACCCCGGCTATTCCAATAGTGTGTGTCACACACTATTGTGTGAAGCATGAACGAGGATGAAGAACAGGCACTGGCGACACACGAGCAGGAGCTGAGGCGGGGCACGGTCGTCTTCGCCAGCCTCGTCGCCTGTCGCCATCCGCAGTACGGGTACTCACTGCTGGCCACCCTCACCGAGGCGGGCATCGCGACAGAGGCGAACACTCTCTACCCGCTGCTGCGAAGACTCGAGAAGCAGGGCCTGCTCACCGCCGAATGGAACACGGAGCAGGCACGCCCGCGCAAGTACTACACCGTCACCGCCGGCGGCGCCGAGGTGGCCGCCGCACTTCACACCCAATGGCTGGGGCTCAACTCCAGCATCACGACACTCTGGAAAGAAGGGACACCATGAGTGCTCTCACCGACATCTACGTCGACACAGTGATCGAGCATCTGCCCGAGAAGTCGCGCGACGACATCGCAGCAGAGATCAGAGCCACGATCGACGATATGGTCGAGGCCCGCCTCGGTGACGGCGGCCCGTCGACCGATTCGCAGACCGTCGCCGAACGCGAGGTGCTCGAGCAACTCGGTGACCCGGTTCTGCTCTCGCGGGAGTATACGAACTCGCCACAGCATCTCATCGGACCGACATCCTATCCGCTCTTCATCTGGTCGCTGCGGTGGGTGCTGCCGGCCGTGGCCGTGCTGTCAGTGCTCACCAATGTCATCGTTCATATCGCCACGACGCCGCAGGTCCAGCTGGGTGCGCTGCTGGGTCAGACGATCGGCAGCACCGTCACGGCTCTGCTGACCGCCTTCGCCGTCATCACCATCCTCATCGGGCTCGGTGACCGCAACATGGATACAGGAGCCACAGAGAAGCTGCCCGGGGCCAGGTCAGAACCGTGGAGCGTCGATGATCTGCACCGAAGGGACGTCAGAGGTTCGCAGATCCGCGCCGAGGCGATCTTGAACCTGGTCTTCATCGTCCTTCTGGCGCTGATCCCACTCATCCCGACCTCCCTTGTCTACGTAGGACATCTCAACAACGGCGAGACATTCATCGATCCGGATCTGGGAGCAGGCTGGCTGCTCGGCTACTGGGGCTTCCTGGCACTCATGGCCGTCCTCGAAGCGATCAAGCTGGTCCGTTCCTCGGCGAGCGCCGCACTGCTCATCACCGGCGCGATCCTCGATGTGACCATCGCCGTCTTCCTCACCATCGCACTGCTGACACAGCAGGTGCTGCACCCGGACCTGACGAGCACCTCGGGCGCCGAGGTGCAGCAGATCATCACTGTCATCGCAATCTGGGTCCTCGTCGTCTGGGATCAGGTCAGCACGCGGCGCACATATCGGGCACGTCTCTGACCGCGATACTCTGGTCCGGGTGCAGCCTCACCGCTGCGCCCGGACGAGAGGAAGAGGCCACACTATGACCGAAGAGATCGGCGTCGTCGGTGCTCGCGAGCACAATCTGTCCGGCTTCTCCGTCTCGCTGCCCCATCGCCAGCTGATCGGCATCTGCGGCGTCTCCGGGTCGGGGAAATCGTCTCTGGCCTTCGACACCATCTATTCCGAGGCCCAACGCCGCTACCTCGAATCGGTCTCGCCCTTCACCCGACACCTCCTCGGCGCGGTCGCCGCGCCCCAAGTCGATCGGATCACGGGGCTGCCCGCGGCAATTGCGGTCAAGCAGCTTGTGACGACACCTCCGGAGAATTCGAGCGTGGGCACCCTCTCACAGGTCTCGGATCTGCTGCGGGTGCTGTTCTCCCGCTTCGGCGACTACCCCGCGAACCAGGGTCGTCTGCTTGCCTCGGCCTTCTCCCCGAACACGGTCGAAGGCGCCTGCCCCACCTGTGCGGCCAAGGGCAGCATCCATGACATCGACCTCAACGCCGCAGTACCCGACGAGACCCTGACCATCCGTGAGGGCGCCATCGCCGCGTGGCCCGGAGGATGGCTGGGCCGGAACTTCAAACACCTTGTCGAGGCCATGGACATCGACGTCGACATTCCCTGGAAGCGCCTGCCCGCTGACACCCGCACCTGGCTGCTGACCACGGAGGACACACCATCGGTGACCGTCGAACCGGAGAAGATACTCGACCACGTGGCCCGCGAATACACAGGCAAGTTCCGCAGCGCCCGCAGGTACCTGCTCGACACCATGGTCACGACCGGCAGCGCCACTGTCCGCGAGCGCACCGAGGAATTCCTCAGCAACGATCTCTGCCCCGATTGCCAGGGCAGCCGCATCAATCCCGCGGCACTGTCGGTGACGATCGGTGGGGCGAATATCGCCGAGGTGGCCGACCGCAGTCTCACAGACCTGGCCGTGACGATCAGCGCCGCCATCGCCGCCGATCTCGAACGCGGCCCCAGCGAATCGAAGCGATTCTCCGCAGCCACAGATGAGGCCGCCCACGTCCTCCTCGACGAACTCGACAAACGCACCGACGTGATCGAGCGCCTCGGCGTCGGATATCTGCCGCCCAAACGGTCAGCGGCAACGCTGTCGCCCGGTGAACTGCAGCGCCTGCGCTTGGCCGCTCACCTGCACAGTGGGCTCCACGGCATGGTCTACGTCTTCGACGAGCTCTCGACGGGGCTGCACCCGAAGGACACCGATCATCTCTTCACCCACATCGAGGCCCTGCGCGATGCCGGCAACACGGTCATCCTCGTCGAGCATGACATGGAGATCGTGCGCCGCTGTGATTGGGTGATCGAGCTCGGTCCCGGCGGAGGTGCACGCGGAGGCCAGCTCATGTTCTCCGGCCCTGTCGCCGAGGCTCTCGAAGGTGAGGGCTCGACCGCCGTGCGCCTGCGAAACCTCGCCTCGAACGAACCGTGGCTCCACGGGCAGGACTTCGAAAGCTGGGTGCGCTGCCAGGGACTGTCGGCCAACACCCTCAATGACCTCACACTCGCATTTCCCATCGGCGCGCGCACGACCCTCACGGGCGTCTCCGGCTCGGGCAAGAGCTCGGTTCTGCGCTCGGTGGCCTCCCTCGCGATGACCTCGGGCGCGGCCCCACTCGACGGTGATGACGATCAGCAGGCCCACGCCCGGTCTCACGAGACGCAGGGACTCGCTGGGGCGAGCGCCACCGGCCTGAGCGTCTTCGACCGGGTGGTCAGCTTCGATCAGTCCACCATCGGACGATCCTCACGTTCGGTCATCGGCACCTACTTGGGCATCTTCGACAAGATTCGCAGCCTCTTCGCGAAGACCGCGTTGGCCAAGGACCGAGGCTTCACCGCCTCGCAGTTCTCCTTCAACACCGCTCGTGGACGGTGCCCGCGCTGCGAGGGATTGGGCCTCATCACCATCGACCTCGTCCACCTGCCTGCCTCGAGTGGAACCTGCCCGGAATGCGAAGGACAGCGGTTCACCGACGCGACGTTGGAGGTCACGGTCGCAGACCGGAACATCGCCGAGGTGCTCGGACTCTCGATCGACGCGGCGGCAACAGTCTTCGCCGAGCGACTGGGGCTGAGTGCGCACTTCGAGATCCTGCAGAGGGTCGGCCTCGGCGGGCTCCTGCTCGGGCAGTCCTCTGCGACCCTGTCCGGCGGTGAAGCCCAGCGTCTGCGATTGGCGTCCGTCATGCGGGCGAGGAAGAAGCGTGAGCGCACCCTGTTCATCCTCGACGAACCCGCCAACGGCCTCCATCCCGACGATGCCCGCGTCCTCGGTCAGCTCTTCCTCCAGATCGTGGACGAAGGCGACACGATCCTCATCGCCGATCACAATATGGAACTGGCCGCGGGATCCGACTGGCTCATCGACATGGGCCCCGGCCCGGGCCCAGACGGTGGCCAGATCGTCGCCGAAGGTCCACCCCGCGAGGTTGCTGCGGTCGGAGTCGGTGCCACGGCCGAGGTCCTGTCGGCGCGGTTCGGTACCGCCAAGGACTGACATGTGGGTTTACTTGTCAAGGAGCACTCGCACACGCTCCGTCATTCCAGTGTGAAATGGCGGGACACCGTGATCAGACAGGTCGGCTGCGGACGACCGTGAATTTGGGGGTGCGCGCCACCTGCTGGCTCGGGCCGATGAAACGTTCCAGACTCTCGCGGTATCGCAGGTGCGAATTGAACACGGTGACGATCTGCCCGCCCGGAGACAGGAGCTTTGCGGCTGTGCGCATGAGCCCGGCGGCGGTGTCGGTCTCGATGATCGTGCCCTGGTGGAAGGGCGGGTTGAGCAGGATCAGGTCATAACCGCCGTCGATCAGTCCACATCCGGTCGCGGTCACAGCCCGCGCATCAGCGGCATCAGCGGCATCAGCGGCATCAGCGAGGATGGTCCCGATCTCGAGTCCGTTTGCCTCCGCAGTCGACTTCGCCGAGGCGACCGCCGCCTTCGACACGTCGACGCCGGTGCCCTTGACCGCCGCCGTCACCTGCATCACTGCAGCCAGCAGCCACCCGTTGCCACAGCCAAGGTCGAGGACAGACGTCGGTGAACCAGAACCCGCCTCGGCGGACTGAACTTCCGCGGCCACAGCTTCGAGCAGCGCGGCCGAGCCCTCATCGCTCTTGACTCCGGAGAAGCAGGCTCCATGGGCCCTGACCGGCATGGGGCCGGTGGCTGCATGGTTGATGGTGCCGTGCTTGGGAAAGCTCGGTAGGGTGGGCGAGGACAGCGGGCGGCTGCCGATGATCATGCGGTGTTTGCCGACCCCCGGCGAGACGTCGACGCGGGCGAATCCACGCGCCAACTCCTTGTTCACGGCTCGGCTCATCGAGTCGCTGCGACCGACGACGATGACAGTGGACACATGAGCCTGGACTGCGGCAATGGTCTCGGCCAACGCCTGGGTGGCCTTCGGAGCGTTGACGATCGCCCAGGTCTCATGCCCTTCACCCGACACGGCTTGCGTTTGCTCGCCCGTTTCGGCACCCGACTCTTCGGCTCCGAGGCCAGCGAGATCGTCGATGGTGCTGGTGCGATCGGCCACCTCGGCGACGGTGCGGGCTTCGTCGATCCTGTCGTTGTAGGTGCGAACGGGAGCGATCTCGTTCAGCAGCCGCGACTGCAGTCCCTGAGCATCATCGACGACGAGGATCTCGTGCGGAAGACCGGCGACCACCTCGGCGGCCACGAACATGCCTTCGGTGGCACGCCCGGAGACATCGAGCTCTCCTCCGCGTCGGCCCAGCACATACTCGGTGAGCATCCTGGCCTGGGGGAACCCCGGAATCTTCGCGAGCTCGGGAAACTGTTCCAGCAGATCCTGACTGCGTCGGTGGGCAGGCGAATCCGGAGGCAGCAGGGTGGCAGGCATTCGAACAGTCTAGTCGGATGGACGCAGACTGGCAGAGCGCAGTGGTGCGCATATGTGCTACTAATTGAGGGTGCTTCGTCCAGTGTCGTATCAGGAGAGACAATGACAATTCTCGTCGGCTATTCCCCCTCGCCCGAAGGCAAGGCCGCAGTCACGTTCGGCATCGATCAGGCCAAGGCCTTCGATGACACCGTGATCGTGCTCAACGCCGGCATCGGAGAGACTCCCGACGAACGCGGTGTGGCGACGAATCAGGACATGGACGAGCTCAAAGAGGCGCTGCGGTCCTCCGAGGTCTCCCATGAGATCCTGCAGTTCCTGCGCGGCAACGATCCCGTAGAGGAGCTCCTCGCCCTCGCCGAGGCGACCGAGGACACCCGCATGATCGTGATCGGTTCGCGTCGCCGCTCCCCCGTCGGAAAACTCATCATGGGCTCGACCGCGCAGCGCATCATCCTCGACTCCGACGTCCCCGTCGTCTCCGTCAAGGCCGACAGGAACAAGTAAGGCCGTCCACGGCTTCTCCCTACTCGCCGGCGATGGCCGCGATCAGGGCATCGACGTCGTCGGCTGTGGTGTCGAAGGCGCACATGAGACGCACGACGTCCTTCGCCATCGGCCAATTCGCGAAGGCGAATCTCTGCCTCGCCCGTGCCGCGACGTCGGCAGGCATGTGCACGAAGACGACGTTGGATTCGACTGGGGCGACGGTCGAGACATCGGGTGCACGACCACGGGAAACCGCCTCGGCGAGGCCATCTGCCAACCGTGTGGCCATGGCATTGGCGTGATTCGCCGAGGTGCGCCACAGTTCACCCTCGTAGAGGGCGTTGAGCTGGGCAGAGAGAAAGCGCATCTTCGATGACAGCTGCAGGTTCATCTTCCGCAGGAACTTCATCCCCTGCCCGATTTCAGAGTTGCGGACGACGATCGCCTCGGCGCCGAGCAGTCCGTTCTTCGTCCCGCCCAGGCTGATGATGTCGACGCCGACGTCAGTCGTGATGGCGCCCAGGTCGGTGTCGAGGTGTGCGGCGGCGTTGCCCAGTCGGGAGCCATCAACGTGGAGGATCATGTCGAGGCCGTGCGCGGTGTCGGCGATCGCTCGGATCTCATCGGGCGTGTACGTGGTGCCCCACTCGGTCGACTGGGAGATGCTCACTGCTAATGGCTGAGCATTGTGTTCGTTGCCGCGGCCGAGGACGGCACTGTTGATGATCTCGGGCGTCAGCTTTCCGTCCCGGGTGGGGGCGCCGATGACTTTGAGCCCACCGACCTTCTCCGGGGCACCGGTCTCGTCGTAGTTGATGTGGGCCGACGCGGCAGTGATGACAGCCGCCCAGCGGGGCAGCGAAGATTGCAGCGCGAGAACGTTGGCGCCGGTGCCGTTGAAGACCGGGAACGCTTGGGCGGACGGACCGAAGTGGCCCTTCATGACCTCGCCGAAGCGCGAGGTCCAGGGGTCTCCCCCGTAGCCGGGAGTGTGTCCGACGTTGGCTTCGGTGATGGCGGCGATGACTTCCGGGTGGGCGCCGGCCCAATTGTCGGAGCCGAAGTTGCGCGGATGGGCCGACTCCGAGGTGTCGACTGGCGGTGGGTTGAGCGTCGACGCCTGGCCGGCGGGTGGGGCCGCGTTGCGGTCGGCTGGTGGGCCCGCGTTGCGGTCGGCTGGTGGGTTCTGGGACAGCGGTGTCTGGTCATTCACAGGTTCAGGTTAGCCTCCCGCAGCGACCCCGCACAGTCCGTTCCAAAACCGCCCGTTGCAAAGGGGCGTTTTGCTGCCGCCGGGAGTCCTCGTTGCACGGACTGGAGGGATAGCAAGTCCGAGGGCGAATCAATGCTCCGGGGGCGCGATGCTTCGGCGGGCGCACGTGACGCTCACTTGCTGCGTGGCTGGAGTGCTGCGTGGCTGTGGCGAGTTGCCGGCGCGGCGGACTGCCTCCAGACACGCAACAGCGCGGTCAAAGTGCAGAGGCCCAGCATTTATGCTGAACGTGCGCACATTGACCGCGCTGTTGTGAATTCAGGTCCTGTCGCCAGGACCCTTCATCGGGCGAGGACGACTCAGGCGAGGAGTTCGCGCATGAGGCCAGCGGTCTCGGTCGGGGTCTTGCCGACCTTCACGCCTGCAGCCTCAAGGGCTTCTTTCTTGGCCGCAGCGGTTCCTGAGGAGCCGGAGACGATGGCGCCGGCATGGCCCATGGTCTTGCCCTCGGGAGCGGTGAAGCCCGCGACGTAGCCGACGACCGGCTTCGACACGTTGTCCTTGATGTACGCGGCGGCACGCTCTTCGGCGTCTCCGCCGATTTCGCCGATCATGACGATGGCTTCGGTCTCGGGATCGTTTTCGAAGGCTTCGAGCGCATCGATGTGCGTGGTGCCGATGACCGGGTCACCGCCGATTCCGATGGCGGTGGAGAAGCCGAGGTCACGCAGTTCGAACATCATCTGGTAGGTCAGCGTGCCGGACTTGGAGACCAGTCCGAGCTTGCCCTTCTTGGTGATGTTGGCAGGGATGATGCCGGCCAGCGAAGCCTCGGGCGAAATGATGCCGGGGCAGTTGGGTCCGATGATGCGGGTCGCATTGCCTGCGGCCTGCGCACGAGCCCAGACCTCGGCTGCGTCCTGGACCGGGATGCCCTCGGTGATGATGACGAGCAGACCGATCTTGGCGTCGATGGCTTCGATGGCCGCATCCTTGGAGAATGCAGGCGGCACGAAGGCCACGGACACGTCAGCACCGGTGGATTCCATCGCCTCGGAGACGGAACCGAAGACGGGCAGCTCGACGTCGTTGCCGTCCTTGTCGTTGTGGTTGACGGTGGTGCCGGCCTTGCGGGCGTTGACACCGCCGACGACGTTGGATCCCGCTGCGAGCATGCGCGCAGTGTGTTTGGTTCCTTCGCCGCCGGTGATGCCCTGGACGATGATCTTCGAATCGGAATTCAGGAAGATAGACATATGAGTAAAGACCTTTCCTTACTTGGCAGCAGCCAGTTCGGCGGCCTTGTCGGCTCCACCGTCCATGGTGTCGGTCAGGGTGACGAGTGGGTTCGCGGCTTCCTTGAGGATGGCCCGGCCCTCTTCGACGTTGTTTCCGTCGAGGCGGACGACGAGCGGCTTGGTCGCCTGGTCGCCGAGGATCTCAAGAGCCTTGACGATGCCGTCGGCCACTGCGTCACAGGCGGTGATTCCGCCGAAGACGTTGACGAAGACGGACTTGACCTGTTCGTCGCCGAGGATGACGTCGAGCCCATTGGCCATCACCTCTGCAGAAGCGCCGCCTCCGATGTCGAGGAAGTTGGCGGGCTTGACGTCGTTGTGCTTCTCGCCAGCGTAGGCGACGACGTCGAGGGTCGACATGACGAGTCCGGCACCGTTTCCGATGATTCCGACTTCGCCGTCGAGCTTGACGTAGTTGAGGCCGAGCTTCTTGGCCTTGAGCTCGAGGGGGTTCTCTGCGCTGATGTCGCGCAGCTCCTCGTGGTCCTCGTGACGGAAGTCCGCGTTCTCGTCGAGAGTCACCTTTCCGTCGAGCGCAATGATGTCACCTGCACCGGTCTTGACCAGCGGGTTGACCTCGACCAGCGATGCGTCTTCTTTTTCGAAGACGGTCCACAGGGACATCAGCACTGGGGCCACCTTAGCGGCGGTCTCTGCGTCGAATCCTGCTTCCTTGGCGATCTCTTCGGCCTTCGCAGCATCGATTCCGTCGATGGCAGAGACTGGCATCTTGGCGAGCGCTTCGGGGCGCTCCTCGGCGAGCTGCTCGATCTCCACTCCGCCTTCCTTGGAGCACATCGCCAAGTAGGTGCGGTTGGACCGGTCGAGGAGAACCGAGAAGTAGTATTCTTCAGCGATGTCTGCACCTTCGGCGATCATCACCTTTTCGGTGATGTGGCCCTTGATGTCGAGACCCAGGATGTCCTTGGCGCGAGCTTCCGCTTCCTCGGGATTCTTCGCAACCTTGACGCCGCCGGCCTTGCCGCGACCGCCCATCTTGACCTGAGACTTGACGACGACTACTCCGCCGCCCAGGTCTTCTGCTGCCTTCTTCGCTTCTTCTGGTGTCGTCGCGACCTGGGCCTTGAGCACGGGCACTCCGTGCTTCTCGAACAGGTCACGTGCTTGATACTCGAAAAGATCCACGTGTATTCCTTCGTTTCTACTGCCGGGTCTTTTGGCCCCGCAGGTGCGTTGACGGATGCAACAACCATGACCACTTTATTCCCAAGTGACCCCGTCCATCCAAACGTGCAGGCCAAATCAGCCAATACGTAAGAAATATCTCGAGAAAAAGTATCTTTGGTGCAAAGAATCTTGATCTGGACGTAAAATCGGAACATGGACGAGGTTGATCGGATTGTCGCGGCGTGGCGCCACGAGCGCCCGGACCTCGACGTGTCACCGATGGAGGTGCTCTCCCGCGTCTCCCGTCTGGCTCGCCAATTGGACTTGGCGCGGAAGTCGAGCTTCAGCGAATACGGCATCGAAGGCTGGGCCTTCGACGTGCTTTCTGCGCTGCGCCGATCAGGCGAGCCCTACCAGCTCTCTCCCTCAACTCTGCTGCAGGAGACGTTGGTCACCAGCGGCACGATGACCAACCGCATTGATCGCCTCGTCACTGCCGGATGGGTCGAACGACTGCCCGATCCCGGAGATCGCCGAGGTGTGCTCGTGCGGTTGACCGCCGACGGCCGCGCCACCGTCGACTCGGCGCTGGCCGATCTGCTGGTCAAGGAGCGCGAAATCCTCGGCGACCTGACTCCGGCTGGACGCCGCAAGCTCGCCTCACTGCTGCGACAGCTCTCCACCGGATTCGACGGAGACGAGAGCTGAGCCCGAACCGGTAGGAGCCGACGGCCGGCGGAGATGAACCGGTGGACGAGTTCGATGACGAACGAGAAGGAGAAACCATGACCGACGCGAACCTCACCGACTGGGCTGGTGTGGAGCCACCTCGGCGGGAGACGATCCACGGCCGCTATGTCGACCTCGAACCCCTCGATGCCGAACGGCACTCCGACTCGCTCTTCGCTGCCGCCTCCGCAGACGGATCGGACGAGCGTTTCCGGTACCTGCCCCAGGCTCCGCAGATCGAACGCGCTGACTTCGATGAGTGGATGACCACGGCATCCGAATCACCGGACCCCATGTTCTTCGCCGTCGTCGATCGCAGCACCGGGGCAGCCGAAGGCCGGCAGGCTCTCATGCGCATCGACGCGGACAACGGTGTCGTCGAGATCGGCAATATCCTGTGGGGGCCCAGCTTGGCACGCACTCGCGGAGCCACCGAGGCGCTCTTCCTCGTCGCCGACCTTGTCTTCGCCAGCGGCTACAGGCGCTTCGAGTGGAAGTGCGACAACGACAACGTCCCGTCGAAGAAGGCAGCGACCCGCTTCGGTTTCACCGTCGAAGGCCTGTTCCGACAGCACCTCGTCATCAATGGCCGCAACCGCGATACCGCCTGGTTCTCGATCATCGACTCCGAATGGCCCCGCCTGCGCGCGGCCTACGTGCAGTGGCTCGATGAGACGAACTTCGACGAATCCGGAGCACAGAGGTCCAGCCTGAGCGAGTTCATGTCCAGCCGCGCTGAGTAGTCACACCCGGACCGAGCAATCGACCCCAGATCAGCGCGTCCACCGAGTCCACCGCGGCCTCTCGGATTAGGCTGGAAGGCGAGATCGAGCCCCTGCTCGGCACCGCCACGACGACCACCCCTCGAGGAACCATGCGAATTCGCTCCCTTGCCCTCCTGACCACCGCCGCAGTGCTGGCCACGATGACAGCCTGCGTTCCCACCTCGGAGGAGACCCGCCCCGAACAGCGCCCCTCCGTCAGCAAGGAAGAAGTCACTCCGATCGAGACCCCGGATGAGGCTCCGGAGGTCTCCATCGTCGATTCCTCCCCCGGTGGCGCGAAGGATTCCGATCCCCTGTGGCAGGGCCTCGCCGAGGCGGGCCAGAGCAAGTCCGAGGCCTACCTCAAGGTCTACGTCCACACCGCCAACCCCACCGTGCCCGATTCCGGTGAGGCCACCGTCACCGCCGATACCCCGGACAGTGTCAGTGTCACCGTCGATGCCGAGAACGTCGACGCCGAGAAGTCGCCCTTCCTGCTCATCCAGGGAACCTTCACCGTCGAGGAGATCGGCGGGTCTGCATACACCCTGACGACGAAGGACTCCGATGACATTCCGGAACTCGACCCGAAGGGCCCCGATGACGAGGCTCGATGCACGGCCGATGATGCTCAGGAACGGATCTCGCTCGCCGCGCAGGACCTGGCAGATGACCCGGACAAGCGTGAGGACTTCCGGCAGCAGTGGGGCGGTTCACCCCAGGTCTGGTGGGGCATTCAGAAGACCGCCATCAGCCTCAACAAAGAGGGCGGCGTCGCCGGCGACTTCCTCACCGAGGCCTGCGGCGAGTACCTTCAGCAGTAGAACCCCATGAGGATTGCAATCGTCGGAGCCGGCATCGGCGGACTGTCCACCGCCGCCGGTCTGCAGCGAGCCGGGGCACAGGTCACGGTGTTCGAAAGAGCCGCCGAGGTGCGTGCCGGCGGTTCGGGTCTGTCCGTCTTCGCCAATGGGCTCAGGGCCCTCGAATCGCTGGGGCTCGGTCCTCAGTTCGCCGCGATTACGGACAAGCAGGCCGAGTCCTTCGCCGCGGGTCAACGACGACCAGACGGACGCTGGATTGCACAGATCCCCAGCGACAGCGTCGGAGAGCTGCGAATCGTCGACCGAACCGATCTTCACAGGGTTCTGCTCGATGCCCTCGAGGAGGGCACGGTGCGCACCTCTGCAGAAGTCACCTCGGCGAGCATCGATGGAACGGTGACGATCCGGTCTGGGGTCGAATCGGACTCGTCTAAGGCGCCGGTGGGATGTCCGACGGAATCTGTGGAGCGTTTCGACCTCGTCATCGGCGCCGACGGGGTCAACAGTCAGGTGCGGGACACCGTGGAGCCCGGAATCGGACCACGCTATTCGGGCTATTCATGTTGGCGCGGGATCACCGATCGTCCCGTCGATCTGAGAGGAGCCGCTGGTGAGACCGTGGGTCGAGGCCTGCGTTTCGGCATTGCGCCACTCATCGACGGACGCGTGTACTGGTTCGCGGTTGCGAACATGCCCAAGGACGCCAGCTTCGCCGATGACAAGGCCGCAGTGCGGGACCTGTTCTCCGGCTGGCACGCACCGATCGCCGAACTGATCGAAGCGACGCCGGCGCAGCGTATCCAGCGCACCGCGATCTCCGACCTCGCCACTGACCTGTCGACGTTTCATCGGGGACGCATCGTCCTCCTCGGCGATGCGGCGCATGCGATGACTCCCAACCTGGGGCAGGGTGGAGGGCAGGCGCTCGAGGACGCCGCGACCCTGACGGCGCTGCTGGCACCGGTGATCGAGACCGCCTCGGACTCGACGGATGCCGCGGCCCAGATTGCTGCGGCTGAGATCGATCGGCAACTTCATCTCTACGATCGGCTGCGGAGGAGGCGCAGCCAGTCGATAGCAGCGAAGTCGCGCCTGCTCGGTGCCGTCTTCCAGATCCAGTCCCCGGTGCTTTCGGGACTTCGCGACGCAGTCTTCACCGCTGTGCCGTCGAGGTTCACGGCCGCGCAGGCCGCCAGCGTGCAGAGATGGGAACCGCCGGACATCTGAACGGGCTGTCAGGGGCGTAGCGCTTCCGCAGCTCCCGTCCATTGCAGCGCGGGCGACTGCACTCGCGCTTCACCCCTCGAGTGCCCTGTTGTACGCGTCGACGACCGAGGGCAGGAAATAGCCCAGAAGCACGGCGAGCGCTGTGACCAAGCATGCCAAGCCGAGCCACAGGGATCCGGCGATGACGCTGAAGGCGAAGACGATGACGAGCAGTTCGAAGGCGATCGCCGCTGGTCGGGCCCAGCGATGCAGTTTCCACGATCCCCGCGCAGCAGCGGCCACACCGGCGGCGAAGATGACGAACATGACAGCCAGCCCCAGCAGTGAACCGGCCAGTGCACCTGCGCTGAAGGCGGTGAGGACGAACGACAGAGCGGATCCGAGGAGGGCCAGCACCTGGATCCCCAGAACGACGACGACGAGCAGCATTGCGCGTGGGGTCGGAACACCGTGCCCCGCCGCCCCCGACGTACCAGAACTCAAATGTCCACCCGGGAGAACCCTGGAATGAGGATCTCGTCGAGCATGCGCTCGCGCACATCGAGGGGCAGGAACGCTGCGGTGACCGCATTGACGGTGGCCCATTCGAGGTCGGTCTGGGTCCAGCCGGCCTCGTCGACGAGCAGACGCATCTCACGCGTGACCGAAGTCGCTGACATCAGCCGGTTATCGGGATTGATGGTGACTGCGAAGCCCAAGTCCTTGAGTCCGCTGATGGGGTGGGAGGCGATGGTGCCGCCGATGTCGGTCTGCAGATTGGAGCTGGGGCACAGTTCGAGTGGGATCTGCTGATCGAGCACCCAGGCGGCCAGGCTGCCCAGCTGACCTTCGCCCTCGACGATGTCCATGTCCTCGACGATGCGAGCGCCGTGGCCGATGCGCTGGGCATGGCAGATGGTCAGAGCCTCGTGGATCGAGTCCTTGCCTGCGGCCTCACCGGCGTGGATCGTGACGGGCACATAGGCCTGGTGGAGCGCGTTGAACGCCGACAGGTGCGCCGAGGGCGGGAATCCGTTCTCCGGACCGGCGATGTCGAAGCCGACGACGCCGGATTCCGATCCCTTCTCCCGGTGCCTGATCGCCAGTTCGGCAACGGCCAGTGAGTTGTCCGCCTGACGCATGGCCGTGATGATCTGCCCGACGCGGATGAACTTGCCGTCGGCCGAGGCTTCGATCACTCCGGATTCGAGCCCCTCCTGCACGGCTTCGACGACCTCATCGAGTTCGAGCCCGCCTTCCAGGTGCTGTTCGGGGGCCCAGCGGGCCTCCGCGTAGAACACACCGTCGGCCACCTGGTCGAGGACCCACTCCTTAGCCACCCGCATCAGACCCTCACGGTTCTGCATGAGCGCGACCGTGTGTGAGAAGGTCTCGAGGTAGCGAACCAGATCACCGGAGCTCGCGGAATCGTGGTACCACTTGGCCAGCGCCTCCGGTTCGGTGGCGGGCAGTTCATGGCCGATCGATGCGGCCAGCTCGATCATCGTGGCGGGGCGCAAGCCACCGTCGAGGTGATCGTGGAGGGAGACTTTGGGCAACTGCAGGATCGGGTCGTCTGCTGCGACTCCGGCGGGATTATTCAACACCCGCACAGCTTATCGGATCAGTGTGCGAGAACGATGGAAGAACCAGCCGGAGCCAACGATGTCACCATCCATGACACTCAGGATTTCTCCGGATCGATGTCTCCGCTCTTGATCCTCTCCCGCAGATCGGTGATGCTGCGCCCCGCATCGGAGACGCGACTGAGGAACCCGTCTTCGGCGGCGATCCCCACTCCGCCGTTGTCGATCGCGCCCTTGTAGTGGCGATCGGTGACGAGAAATCCTCCCATATCGACGGGGTCCTCCTTCGACGCTTGGGCCGCCTCATCGGGGTTCTTGCTCTGCGGCCATTCGGCGAACATGCTCCGCAGGCCCCGACGGATGTTCGGCTCGATCGTCGCAATGATCGTGTCACTGAAGGCCCCTGAGGTTCCGTACCAGATGATCTTCGGCAGGATCGTGTCCTCTCCGCCCTCCTTCGGCTCTTCCGTGCGCAGCGACTGCACCTTCTCCGTGGCGGCAGTGACCACGCCCATCGACGCCGCCGATCCGAAGGGCACGACGACATCGACGTCCGAGTCATGCGCCGTTTCGAAGAAGGCCCGTCCCTCTTCTCTGGTGTCTGCCACGGTTCGTTCATCGACCGCGGACCCGCGGTAGGACTTCACCTCGTCCACGTCCTCATCGGCTTCGTCGTTGTAGAGGTCGACTCCGGCGTCGAACGCGGCGAGGATCGTCTCCGCCTGCGGGAACCCCTGGGACACGAGCGCACCGACTTCGCCGGTTTCGCTCGCGGTCGCAGCGATGTAACCGGCGATGAAGGCCGGAGGCACGAGGTCGAAATCGATGCTGAGCACATTGTCCGGGAAGTCCTGGTGCCCACTTGCGACTCCCAGGAAGATCTCATCGGGATTGCTCCTGGCGTGGTCAGCGAGTTCGTCGGCCCCGCCCGGCCCGACCACGGTGCTCAGAGCACAATCCTGATCGCTCATCCTCTGCAGAGCCGCCGAGGTGGCCGATGAGTTCGAGACCCGCTGACTCGAGGTCGCGGAGAACAGTCCCGCTGCTCGTGCCAGTTCCGTCTCCGCCAGGGTCAGTGCCCCGGTGGAATGATCGTCGAAACCTGCAGGAGCCGAGATCATGCACCCGAGTGTGGCGTCTTCGAGGGGCTCGGGAGCCGTTACCGAGCAGGCGCTCAGGGCCATCAGACTCAATGCGCTGAAGCCAGCGCCCAGCACCGTGCTCATGACCTTCACTCTCATGTCTCCAAGATTATCGGTTCTGCCTGAGTCCCTGAGGGAGTGCCCTGAGTCGCTGAGGGAGTGCCTCGATTCCCCGAGGGGGTGTCAGCTGCGTTCGAGAACCTTCAGCGCGGTCGCGGTGAAGATGCGGGCGGCGATCTCGACGCTGCCCTCGTCGATGAGCAGATCGCCCTGGTGGATGTCGTAGGTCGTGCCCCCGGGGGTGCGGGTGCCCATGCGCACCAGCGCGCCGGGACAGTGCGTGAGGTACCAGGCGAAATCCTCCCCACCCATCGACTGCGGGGTCAGCTGGACGGAATTCTCGCCGAGCTCGCCGCGGACCGCGGACTCGATGAGTGCGACCTGATCCTCGGTGTTGACCACCGGTGGCACACCCCGGCGATGGTCGAGGTCGACGTCGACCCCGTACGGGCCGGCGATGCGCTCGACCAGCTCCGGGAGCACCTCGGCGACCTGGTTCCAGCCGTCGACGTCGAGGCAGCGCAGGGTTCCGCGCAGGATCCCTTCACTGGGCACGACGTTGGCCGCATGTCCGGCGCTGATTTCGCCCCACACGAGGGAGATCGCGTGGCGCGGGTCGATGAGTCGGCCCAGTGTCGAGGGCAGGTCGGTGGCGAGTTTGCCCAGCGCGTAGACGAGGTCCTCGGTCAGATGGGGCCGGGAGGTGTGGCCGCCGTGACCGGAGAGGCGGATGATGACGGTGTCGCCGGCTGCGGTGATGGCGCCGATGCGGGAGCCGATCCGACCGACATCGACGTTGGGGTCGCAGTGGACGGCGTAGACCTCGGGCACGTCGTCGAGGACGCCCTGGGAGATGATGCGCAGTGCTCCACCCGGAGTGACCTCCTCACCGGGCTGGAAGATCAATCGCACACGTCCGCCGAGGCCGCCGGGAGTGGACTCGTGGAGACGCTGCAGAGCGATGCCGGCACCGATGAGACCGGTCAGGTGCACGTCGTGGCCGCAGGCGTGGGCCACACCGGGCACGGTGGAGGCGAAGTCCTCGGCGATGAGGTCATCGATGGGCAGGGCGTCGATGTCGGCGCGCAGGCCGAGGGCGACGGGGCCCTCCCCGACTTCGCAGACGACGCCGGTGCCCTCGAGTCGCCGAGGTCTCAGACCCGCGGCTTCGAGGCGTCTCACGATCTTGTCCGTGGTGTCGAACTCCTGGAAGGACAGTTCCGGGTGTGCGTGGATGTCGCGGCGGAAATCGATGAGTTCTGCACCGATCTCGGCGATGGTCGAGCTGATCACGTCTGGTCCTTCGGGGAGCGCGACGCCGTGGGGGCGCGGTTGGGATATCTGAGACATTGCTTGCAATGCTAAGCACTCAGCGTCACATTTGGGCGCACTGCGACCAATTTCGACACACTCCGCAGCCGACGACCGTCGCCGGGGCTCAGTGGCCTCCGGTCACGCAGACCGAATTCACCGCCTGTCTACAGCAGATCGTCGAGGCCGCGTTCACCGGCGGCTGAGACTGCCTTCTTCACATCCTGAGCATGGGAGCGCGAGGTGATGAGCAGGACGTCCTCGGTGTCGACGACGACGAGGTCGTCGAGGCCGACGATCGCGACCGTACGCGGGTGTTCGGACTCGGAGAAGACGACTCCGGAGGCGTCGATCTCGAGGAGTTCGCAGTTGCCGCCGATGGAGATGACTCCGCTTGGCTCACCGGGCACCGGCTGGCGCAGGCGGGCCACCGAATCGAAGTCACCGACGTCGTCCCAGCCGAAGTCGCCGGGGATGACGATGACGCGACCGGCTGCGGCAGCGGGTTCGGCCACGACGTAGTCGATGGCCCGCTTCTCCAAGCCCGGCCACACCTCGGCGAGCACCTCCGCCTGGGTCTCGGTCCCCCATGCTTCGGCGATCCGAGACAGACCCGCATGCAGGGTCGGGTCCTCGGTCTCGAGGACCTCCAGCAGTGCGGAGGCCTTCGCGATGAACATGCCGGCGTTCCAGCGGTAGCGGCCGGAGGTGACGTATTCGCGGGCGGTGCTCGCGGCGGGCTTCTCGGCGAACGCCATGGCCCGCCTGGCGGTCGGCGCGCCCTCGAGGCCCAGCAGACCACCGGTTTCGATGTAGCCGTAGGCGGTGGCCGGGTTGCGGGGCATGATGCCGACGGTGACGATGTCCCCCGTCTCGGCGGCGACGCAGGCCTGGTCGATGACCAACCGGAACTCGTCGACGTTGGTGATCGAGTGGTCGGCGGAGAACGAGCCGACGATCGCCTCGGGATCTTCCTTCGCGATGAGCATGGTCGCCAACCCGATCGCCGCGGCCGAGTCCTTCGGGGACGGTTCGGCGAGGATCTTGTGCATCAGCATCTCGGGCAGCTGCTTCGCGACCTGGTCGAGGTGACTCTCACCGGTCACGACCCACACGTGCTCGGGCCCGACGAGCGGAGCGACACGGTCCCAGGTGGATTGGATCAGGCTCTTCCCCGTGCCCAGCACGTCGTGGAGGAACTTCGGCGATGTCTTGCGCGACAGCGGCCAGAGCCGAGTTCCGGATCCGCCGGCGGGGATGATGGCGTGGAAGTGGGTGTTCACATGATCAGTGTCTCAAAGTTCGGGCACTCTCTCGCCGATGTTGTCCGCCGTGTCGGGGCGAGGAGAACCGGAACGTTCCCTCCGGCCGCTCTCAGCCCTCACATCGCCGCGATCTGCCCGGCACCGCCTCGGCGAGGATCCCGACTGGCCAGGTCAGCCCGGCAAACCAAATGTTTAGGGCATATGATTGTTCCGTAATTGAATTTCGCGGCGGCGGAATCAGATGACTATGAGGGAACTGCCAGGAACTTAATGTGATCCACCACGCTCAGGCTCGGCTCGACTGGCAACCAGGCGGCGTTCGGCGTAGTTTCTTGATGTACACAGTCGATTAATCCAAGATGGAGGATGCTCCGTGGCCAAAGCGTCTACGGGCACTCTGTACCGAGGAAATGAAGGAATGTGGTCCTGGGTCGCGCATCGCGTCACAGGCGTCGGAATCTTCTTCTTTCTGTTGGTCCACGTGCTCGATACTGCACTCGTCCGCGTCTCACCCGAGGCCTACAACGCCGTGATCGGAACTTATAAGACTCCGGTCATGGCCATCGGCGAGATCGCACTCGTTGCCGCGATCGCATTCCATGCGTTCAACGGTCTTCGCGTCATTCTCGTCGATTTCTCGAAGAGCGGACCGAAAAATCAGAAGAAGCTGTTCTGGGGAGTCATCGTCGTATGGCTCATCATCATGATCGCCTTCATCCCCCGCCAGCTGATGCACACGTTCGGAGGATGACATGAGCACAACATCGATCCCGGCTCCGCGCACCGGTTACTCGCGGCACAAGTCGACACGTTCGAAGTTCGAGATGTTCGCGTGGCTGTTCATGCGCATCTCGGGCGTCGTCCTCGTCATCCTCATCTTCGGCCACCTCTTCGTGAACCTGTGGGTCGGCGAAGGCGTCCAGGCCATCGACTTCGGGTTCGTGGCCGGCAAATGGGCCAGTCCGTTCTGGCAGATCTGGGATCTGCTGATGCTGTGGCTGGCAATGCTGCACGGCACCAACGGCCTGCGCACCATCATCATGGACTATGCCGAGAAGCCCCGCACCCGGATGGCGCTCCAGCTCGTCCTCTACATCGCCTCGGTGATCGTGATCGTGCTCGGCACGCTCGTCATCTTCACATTCGATCCCTGCCCGGCCGGAGCCGACCCCGCACTGCTGGCGTCGTTCTGCTCGGCCGCATAGAAGGAGAAACATGCAGGTACACCAATACGACGTGGTCATCGTCGGCGCCGGTGGCGCCGGAATGCGCGCAGCGATCGAATCGGGCCAACAGGCTCGGACCGCAGTCCTGACCAAGCTCTACCCCACCCGTTCGCACACGGGTGCCGCCCAGGGCGGCATGTGCGCCGCTCTGGCGAATGTGGAGGAGGACAACTGGGAATGGCACACCTTCGACACCGTCAAGGGCGGTGACTACCTGGTCGACCAGGACGCCGCCGAGGTGATGGCCAAGGAAGCGATCGACGCCGTCCTCGACCTCGAGAAGATGGGTCTGCCCTTCAACAGGACCCCCGAGGGTCGGATCGACCAGCGTCGCTTCGGTGGTCATACCCGCGACCACGGCAAGTCGGCGGTTCGCCGCTCCTGCTACGCAGCCGACCGCACCGGTCACATGATCCTCCAGACGCTCTACCAACAGTGCGTCAAGCACGGCGTCGAGTTCTACAACGAGTTCTACGTCCTCGACCTGGCCATGACCGAGGTCGACGGGGTCCGCCGTCCGGCCGGCGTCGTCGCCTACGAACTGGCCACCGGCGAGATCCACCTGTTCCAGGCCAAGTCGGTCGTCTTCGCCACCGGCGGTGTGGGCAAGGTCTTCAAGACCACCTCGAACGCGCACACCCTGACCGGGGACGGTATGGCTGTGGCCTACAACCGGGGCATCCCGCTCGAAGACATGGAGTTCTTCCAGTTCCACCCGACCGGTCTGGCCGGTCTGGGCATCCTGCTCTCCGAGGCCGCCCGCGGTGAAGGCGCGATTCTGCGCAACTCCGAGGGTGAGCGCTTCATGGAACGCTACGCCCCGACGATCAAGGACCTCGCTCCTCGTGACATCGTGGCCCGGTCCATGGCCAACGAGGTACGCGAAGGCCGCGGCTGCGGACCGAACAAGGACTACGTCCTGCTCGACCTCACCCACCTCGAACCCGCGCACATCGATGCGAAGCTGCCCGACATCACCGAGTTCGCCCGCACCTACCTCGGGGTGGAGCCCTACACGGAGCCTGTCCCGGTCTTCCCGACCGCGCACTACGCCATGGGCGGCATTCCGACGAACATCGGCGCCGAAGTCCTCGCGGACAACGACAACGTCATCCCCGGCCTCTACGCCGCCGGTGAGGTTGCCTGCGTGTCCGTCCACGGTTCGAACCGCCTGGGCACGAACTCGCTGCTCGACATCAACGTCTTCGGCAAGCGCGCCGGCATCGCCGCCGCAGAGTACTCGAAGACCGCTGACTTCGTCGAGCTGCCGGAGGGCGCCGAGGGCGACACCGTCGCACTGCTCGAGAAGATGCGGACCTCTGATGGCACCGAACGCATCGGCGCCATCCGCAAGGATCTGCAGGAACTCATGGACGCCAAGGTCCAGGTCTTCCGCACTGACGAGACACTGCGCGAAGCGCTCGACGAGATCGCGAAACTGCGTGAACGTTACAACAACGTCGGCATTCAGGATCGCGGCAGGCGCTTCAACCTCGACCTCCTCGAGGCTGTCGAGCTGAACTTCCTGCTCGAACTCGCCGAGGTCATCTCCGTCGCCGCCATCCACCGCAAGGAATCACGCGGTGGGCACTTCCGGGAAGATTTCCCGGATCGTGACGACGAAGGATTCATGCATCACACGATGACGTACCTCGATCCTGATTCCGAGACCGACGGCATCAAGGGTATGCGTCTGGAGACGAAGCCCGTCATCGTCACCCGTTACCAGCCGATGGAGCGTAAGTACTGATGAGCACCGATACCTCAACCGAAACCCCGGAGCCGGCCTCGAAGATCGACCTGCCCGACCACGTCGCCGGCGACAGCGGTTCGATCAAATCGTTCGACTGCACCTTCCAGATCGCGCGCTTCGATCCCGAACAGGACGAAGAGGCGCACTGGGAAGAGTACAAGGTCACGATGCACGGCACCGACCGAGTGCTGGACGCCCTGCACAAGATCAAGTGGGAGATGGACGGTTCGCTGTCCTTCCGTCGCTCCTGTGCCCACGGCGTG
Organism: Brevibacterium sp.; assembly: GCA_030457025.1. Classification (GTDB taxonomy): domain Bacteria; phylum Actinomycetota; class Actinomycetes; order Actinomycetales; family Brevibacteriaceae; genus Brevibacterium. The sequence continues at coordinate 26,357 of JAKDSA010000014.1, forward strand.
TGCGGTTCCGATGCCATGCGCATCAACGGTCGCAACCGTCTGGCCTGCAAGACCCTGCTCAAGGATCTCGACACGTCCAAGACGATCACCATCGAAGCGATCAAGGGTCTGCCTCTGGAGAAGGACCTCATCGTCGACATGGAGCCGTTCTTCCAGTCCTACCGCGAGGTCATGCCGTTCCTCGTCACCTCCGGCCACGAGCCGACGCGTGAGCGTCTGCAGTCGGCCGAAGAGCGTGAGGCCTTCGACGACACCACCAAGTGCATCCTCTGCGCTGCGTGCACCTCGTCGTGCCCTGTGTTCTGGACCGATGGTCAGTACTTCGGTCCGGCGGCCATCGTCAACGCGCACCGCTTCATCTTCGATTCGCGTGACGAAGGCGGAGACATGCGTCTGGAGATCCTCAATGACAAGGAAGGTGTGTGGCGTTGCCGCACCACTTTCAACTGCACCGAAGCCTGCCCTCGTGGCATCGAAATCACCAAGGCCATCGCCGAGGTGAAGCAGGCAGTCCTGCAGCGCGCATTCTGATCGCGTCTTCGGCTACCTTGACCCACAAAAGCGCGGCGCATACACAGCGCTTTTGTGGGTCAAGGTAGCCGGAGGGATACAACATCCCCTATCGCCGAGGCGGCCGTGCACTATTCGTGCGCGGCCGCTTTTCGTGCGCGCTGTCTTTCGTGTTTCCCGCGACGTCTCGCTTGTTCGGGAGTTTCCGTGTTCGGGCGCGCTGTCTGCAGTCCACGTCAGGGTGGACAGGTTTGAACCAGCTCAGCCTGACGTGAACTGTGGAATTGCTGTGCTCCATCGCATGCGTTTTCCTGAGCACGTCGGATTCTCCTTCGTCGTAGACTGGGGCGCATGTTTTCTCCCCACCCTTTCCCTGCCTCGATGACGGCAGCAGCGCATCCGCGTTCGCCCGGAGCAGGGGTGCGTCTCATCCTCGGCGCCGCTCTCGCGCTTCTGCTCGTCGGGGCTCAGCTGGCGTTCTCCCCCGGGGCCTCACATGCGGACGCCAAGCCGGATGAGAAGCAGGAGAAGGTCTACGAAACTCCGGCCGACCTCGGCGATGGAGCGAAGCCGCCGCAGCCGGTGGGCACGGCGTGGCTGGTGGGAGACCTCGACACTGGAGAACTTCAGGCAGCGCATGACATCGACAAGAAGCATGCGCCGGCGTCGACGATCAAGCTGCTGACTGCTCTGGCTCTTGTCGAGGTGCTCGACGATCCCAAGCAGAAGGTGGAGGCGACGTTCGAGGACATGGAGATCGATGGCACCAAGGTCGGTCTCATGCAGAAGAACGAGTACACGGTTGATCTGCTCTTCCATGCCATGCTGATGTCGAGCGCCAATGATGCCGCGAACGCACTCGGACGAGCCGCGGGCGGGCAGGAGAAAGCTGTCGCCCTGATGAATGAGAAGGCCGAAGACCTGGGCATGTCGAACACCCAAGCGGCCAACACCTCGGGCCTCGATGACAAGGACCAGTACACGACGGTCTCGGACATGATGAAGCTGGCGTGGGCGGTGTGCGAGGACGACTACCTGATGAGCGTCATCGGCACCGAGACATCCAAGTTCCCAGGCGGGAAGAATCCCGTCACCAAGGAGAAGTTCAAGGGCTACGAAATTCAGAATCATACGAAGATCGTCGGGCAGGTCGACGGTGGGCTCGGCCTGAAGAACGGGTTCACGAGGCATGCTAAGGGCTCCTACATCGCCGTTGCCGAACGTGACGGCCACCGCGTGGTCGCAACAATGCTCGGCGTCGACAACCATTCCCGCCAGGCCGCGGTCGACCTGCTCGAATGGGACTTTGCTCAGAAGGACCCCAAGTCCCTCCAGACGATTCCGGTCGGGGAAACGGTGACACCAAGTGCCGATCCGACGGCGTCGGAGGGCGACGCCGGCGGTGCCGGCGGCGGCGAATCCGACGACACAGCTTCGGTCGGCGCCGAGATGGATTCGAGTGTCGGTGCAGAGGCATCTGAGTCCACGTCCTCGGCAACGACCCTCGGCGTCTCGAATGAGAAGCTGCTCTCTGCCGGCATGCTGGCTGTTGCGGCAGCGCTTCTGGTCACCGCGCTGATCATCTTGCTGAGGTTGCGCCGGGGCAAGTCCTCCCGCTGATCCACCCGATCACAACGCTCTGCTCCGGTTACGCAGTCTGCTCCCATACCCTGCTGGTGCTCCCCCGCACGGTGCTCTCCTGTCGGCGCTTCCCTGCACGTCCGCACTGCTGTTTTGACTTCTCGTTCCCGATGCGGTTAAGCTGTTGACTTGCGCTCGAAGTTGTCCGGCTTCATTGAACCATCTGATCCACTGAGCACGATGACACGTCGCTCACGATGAGCTTTCAGATTCAGGTTCGACATTGCAAATGATTCGCCTTGGACACTGTCTCACTTCGAGTCGCAGATCCCCCGCCGTGAAGGATTGACCCACACCACGGTGACATCTCAGCAGGCCACCGTCCGATGCTATCGGTTGGCTGCCTGCACCCCGGTGACTGCCCCGTCACCACCAGGAAAACAATGAGATCGGCATGCGTTGATGCATGCCCTTCGACGAAGTAGCTAAGAAAGGAGGGGACGATGACTCAGTTCCCACAATGGGTTCAGCGTGCTGTTGAGCACGCAGGACTGATCGATCCAACGATCAGCACACGCAACGGAAAGATCACGATCAGTGACTCCACCGGCCGCGTCGTGCTGTTCACTGGCTCGTCGCTGCGTGAGATCACGCCACTGGCTGCGGCCTGAGCACTATCGGCTGTCGGATGCTTCTTCGCACTGCTGGGTTTTAAGCAGCGCAAGATCCACGACCGTCTGACCTCTGCCCGACATTTCGCAGGTTCCACCTGCAGGAATGTCGGGCATTTTCATTGGCCGCCTTCCGCAGCTCGCTCGTGCAGGTCAGGCCGCCTGCCGTGCGTTCCCTGTAAGGTGACAACTCCATGCACTTCTGCCCGAAGGGATGACCATTGCAGCAGAACTCACGGCAACAGCTATCACCATTGGCCAAACGGCCCGATGTCGTCACCGACCTTCTCCAGATCGTCAAGACCGTCATCGCGGCAACCGGCGCTTGGTGGCTGTCGGATTATATTCTGAACTCGCCGATGCCATTCCTGGCACCGTGGGCGGCGCTGTTGACAGTTCATGCGACCGTCCACCGCTCACTGTCTCGCGGAGCGCAGTCGACGATCGCCTCAACCCTCGGTGTTGCCTTGTCCTTCGTGATCGGCAACTACCTGGGTGTGAGCATTTGGACGTTTGCTCTCGCGCTCCTGGTCGGCCTTGCCGCTGCACGTCTTCCCTGGATTCGTGATGAAGGCGTGGCGATCGCAACGACGGGAATCTTCGTCCTCGGCAGCGGCTTCGACAGCCAGCAGCCCTTGCTCGGGGAACGCATCTTAGAACTCTGCCTGGGCATTGCCGTCGGCATCGTCGTCAACCTCCTTGTGATTCCGCCGCTGCGGGATCAGCAGGCAGCACGGTACGTCGACAGCATCAACCGGCGTATGGGTGACATGCTGATCGACATGGCAGATGAGCTGGACCAGGATTGGGACACAACCAATGCCGATGACTGGTTTCGTGAGACCGAATCAATGAGCCAAGAGTTGAACTCGGCGTGGCAGTCGGTCAAGTTTGCTCGTGAAAGCCAACGAGCGAATCCACGTAACCGACTGCGCCGAAAGCGCAACCCCTCCGGCGAAGCCTTGGATTCCCAGACATCACCAGAGGACGCCAGCTACGAGAACATACTGCAGCGGGTGGATGAGGGCATCTCCCATCTGCGCCATCTGACTCGGACTCTGCGCGAGGGATCATATGAAGACGGCGAATGGGATACCCGCTTCCGCGAACAATGGACGTCCATCGTCCGGGATGCAGGTCGAGCGATTGCCGACCCCGATGCGGAGGTCGAACCGATCTTCAAGCGGCTCGAACAGCTGTCGGTGAACATGGCCGACGATGATGGTCTCCCTGAGCGCTCCTGGCCTCTCTACGGTTCGCTGATCGCGAGCATGCAGCACATCGCCGCAATCGTCGACGACGTCGCCTCAGCCCGGGAGGCGCGCGAGGCCGCCTGAGAGCAGAGTCGAAGTCCGGCGAAGACGGCTTGGCCGCAACGACGAGACAAGACGCGGCGGGGTGGGGCGGGGTGTGTTTCACTCCGGATCACAGTGGACCGCCTGCCGGTCGCAGCGATGAGAAAGAAACGACCTGTCGCCGCCAGATGGCTTCGACAGGTCGCTCTCTCGTTATTCAGGGCAGGTCAGATTCGAGACGGACGACGTCCCGGTCCTCGGATCAGAAGTCCCAGTCGTCGTCTTCCGTGTTCTCGGCCTTGCCGATGACGTAGGAGGAACCGGAGCCGGAGAAGAAGTCGTGGTTCTCGTCGCTGTTGGGCGAAAGAGCCGCGAGGATGGCCGGGTTGACCTCCGTGACCTCTTTCGGGAACATCGCTTCGTATCCGAGATTCATCAGAGCCTTGTTGGCGTTGTAATGCAGGAACATCTTGCAGTCCTCCGCCAGACCCACTGAGTCGTAGAGGTCATGCGTGTAAGCGACCTCGTTCTCGTAGAGCTCGAACATGAGGTTCATGGTGTAGTCCTTGAGCTCCTGCTTGCGCTCTTCGGACTGCGACTCCAAGCCCTTCTGGTACTTGTAGCCGATGTAGTAGCCGTGCACGGCCTCGTCGCGGATGATGAGGCGGATGAGGTCGGCCGTGTTCGTCAGCTTCGCGTGTGCTGACCAGTACATGGGCAGGTAGAAGCCGGAGTAGAAGAGGAACGACTCCAACAGAGTGGAGGCGACCTTGCGCTTGAGCGGGTCATCGCCACGGTAGTAGCTGAGGATGATGTCGGCCTTGGCCTGAAGGTAGGTGTTCTCACGTGACCAGCGGAAGGCCTCGTCGATCTCCTTCGTCGAGCACAGGGTCGAGAAGATCGACGAATACGACTTCGCGTGCACACTCTCCATGAACGCGATGTTCGTCAGAACGGCTTCCTCGTGCGGAGTCACCGCATCCGGAATCAGGGAGATCGCACCGACGGTGCCCTGAATCGTATCGAGCAGAGTCAGACCGGTGAAGACACGCATCGTCAGCGTCTTCTCCTCTTCGGTCAGCGTTGCCCATGACTGGACGTCATTGCTCAACGGCACCTTCTCCGGCAGCCAGAAGTTGCCTGTCAGGCGGTCCCAGACGTCATCGTCGATGGGGTCGACGACGCGGTTCCAATTGATGGCGTCGACATGCGAAGCCAAAGTCAGATTCTTCAACGTTTCCATCTCTCTTCCCAGTTACAGGTACGTCGCACGTACATGTGGTCTGCCCAGCAGACAAAGAATGTCTTGAGCCCGTGCCCGCTGAATGCGCAGGCACGGGGTGATGAGTTCAGCGGACTGGTGCGATCCGATCCGCTGAACTCATCGGTCACAGCATGCAGGATACGCAGCCATCGACCTCGGTGCCCTCCAGCGCGAGCTGACGCAACCGGATGTAGTAGATGGTCTTGATGCCCTTGCGCCATGCGTAGATCTGGGCCTTGTTGATGTCGCGAGTCGTCGCGGTGTCCATGAAGAACAAGGTCAGCGACAGTCCCTGGTCCACGTGCTTCGTGGCCTCGGCATAGGTGTCGATGATCTTCTCGTAGCCGATCTCGTACGCATCCTGGTAGTACTCGAGATTGTCGTTGTCCATGAAGGGCGCCGGGTAGTACACACGCCCGATCTTGCCTTCCTTGCGGATCTCGACCTTCGAGGCCACTGGGTGGATCGACGAGGTCGAGTTGTTGATGTAGGAGATCGAACCGGTGGGCGGAACAGCCTGCAGGTTCTGGTTGTAGATGCCGTGCTCGGCCACTGCGGCCTTGAGCTCGCGCCAATCGTCCTGCGTCGGAATCTGCACACCTGCCTCGGAGAACAGATCCGTCACACGCTGCGTGCGTGGTTCCCATACTTCGTCGGTGTACTTGTCGAAGTATTCACCGGTCGCGTACTTCGACCTCTCGAATCCGGCGAAGGCGGACTTGCGCTCCTTCGCGATCTCCATCGACGCCCGCACACAGTGGTAGGCGACAGAATAGAAGTACATGTTCGTGAAGTCGAGTCCCTCGTCTGAACCGTAGTAGACATGTTCACGGGCAAGGTAGCCGTGGAGGTTCATCTGACCGAGGCCGATGGCGTGTGACATATCGTTGCCGCGGGCGATGGAGGGAACCGACTGGATGTCAGAGGTCTCGGCGACGGCCGTCAGTCCGCGGATCGCGGTCTCGATCGTCTGTCCGAAGTTCTCCGAGTCCATCGTCAGAGCGATGTTGAGCGAACCGAGGTTGCAGGAGATGTCCTTGCCGACGACGTCGTAGCCGAGATCGGAGTCGTACTGGCTGGGTTCGGAGACCTGCAGGATCTCAGAGCACAGGTTCGACATGATGATCTTGCCGTCGATCGGGTTGGCCTTGTTGACCGTGTCCTCGAACATGACGTAGGGGTAGCCGGACTCGAACTGGATCTCCGCCAAAGTCTGGAAGAACTCGCGTGCGTTGATCTTCTTCTTCTTGATGGCGGCATTATCGACCATCTCTTCGTACTTCTCCGACACGTCGATGTCGGAGAACGGCACACCGTAGACACGTTCGACGTCGTAGGGGCTGAAGAGATACATGTCCTCGTTGCGCTTGGCCAGTTCGAAGGTGATGTCCGGGATGACGACGCCCAGTGACAGGGTCTTGATCCTGATCTTCTCATCGGCGTTCTCACGCTTGGTGTCGAGGAACTTGTAGATGTCGGGATGGTGAGCGTGGAGGTAGACGGCACCGGCACCCTGACGTGCGCCCAGCTGGTTGGCGTAGGAGAAGGAGTCTTCGAGCAGCTTCATGACCGGGATGACACCCGAGGACTGATTCTCGATCTTCTTGATCGGTGCACCGGACTCGCGGATGTTCGTCAGAGCGAAAGCCACACCGCCGCCGCGCTTGGACAGCTGCAGTGCGGAATTGATGGAGCGGCCGATCGACTCCATATTGTCTTCGATGCGCAGCAGGAAGCAGGAGACAAGCTCACCGCGCTGCTTCTTGCCCGCGTTGAGGAAAGTCGGCGTGGCCGGTTGGAAACGACCGGTGATGATCTCATCGACGAGCTGGTTGGCCAGTGTCTCATCGCCGCGAGCCAGGAACAGCGCGACCATGACGACACGGTCTTCGAACCGTTCGAGGTAGCGCTTCCCGTCGAAGGTCTTCAGCGTATACGAGGTGTAGAACTTGAAAGCACCGAGGAAGGTCTGGAACCGGAACTTCTGCGCATAGGCACGCTTCGAGAGCTCTTCGATGAATTCGAAGGAGTACTGGTCGAGAACTTCGGGCTCGTAGTATTCCTTCTCGACGAGGTAGTCGAGCTTCTCCTTGAGGTCATGGAAGAAGACGGTGTTGTTGTTGACATGCTGCAGAAAGTACTGCCTGGCAGCCTGTTTGTCACGCTCGAACTGGATGCGACCGTCCTGGTCGTAAAGGTTCAGCATGGCGTTGAGCGCATGGTAGTCAAGATCCGTCTCTTCGCGGATGATGTCTTCTACATTGCGGTCTTCAGCGAGCTCGCGCACAGTTTGTCCAATCCTAAATTCACTGCTTCGACGTCCTCTGGGGTTCCGAGGAGTTCGACACGGTACAGCACGGGTACATTGCATTTCGCGGCCACTTTGCGTGCCGCGCGACAGTAATCTTCGCCGAAGTTCGTATTTCCGGCACCGATGACGCCGACGAGGTGGCGGCGATTCGATTCGATATTGAGGAACTTGATCACCTGCTTGGGCACGGCACCACTATTGGGGCCGGCTCCGTAGGTGGGCGTCACGAGGACGAATGGTTCGTCGATCGTCAACGTCTCATCCCTTGTCAGCAGCGGCAGCCGTCGGGACGGGTGCGCCAGCTTGCCGACGAAGCGGTCGGTGAACTCAGAACTGCCTGAGTAATAAACCAGAAGCATGTCAGGCCACGACGGAAACCGAAGTCTGCTCTCCGGCAAGGGTAGCGATCTTGTCCGGACGGAAACCTGACCAGTGGTCGTTGTCGGTGACAACGACGGGAGCCTGCATGTAGCCCATGGCCTTGACGACGTCCAAGGCGTTCTCATCGACACTGAGATCGACCGATTTGTACTTCAGCCCTTTGGCATCGAGCGCACGGTAGGTGGCATTGCACTGGACGCAAGCTGGCTTGGTGTACACGGTGATCATTGCGACTCCTCAATTCTGCACTCTGGCTTAGATTTCACGGCTCGCCCACATCGTTCATGACCTCCGCAATGACGAATATCACGCAGATCAGGCCCGTGGGGGCGACCACTAGATGTTGTGTTCGGGTTCGACTCTACCCCTATATCCAGTGTTACACCAGTGTTATTCGGGCTGTCCACAACCTGTGTTCAAAACGTCCACAGTCATCCACAAGTCATGAACGACACCCATGTAGTTCGATCACCTGCGCCGACGCTGGGCAACGGCACCGAAATGCCGTGTTTGGTCACTTCGCCCGACACGGTTTTCAACACTTGTCCACAGATAAAAATTTCACTTGTGGGCGCTTCTTCGGCGTGTCACGTTCGACTCCGTTTCCGGTCTCCTCAGGTCCGATTCCAAGGTCGTTCCAACCTCCTTCCCAGCGCCATTCCAGACGTCGATTCCGAGCTGGCCTCGAAGACTATGTGTCGGTACTGACACGACAGAGTCCAGACGCGTGTCAGGGTGAGCCCATATGCTTGATCTGTCAGCCAGTTGAGATTCGAGAGGCCCCACCATGACGGCAACGGCACCCGCCAACACTCAAGAGATTGCACACGCACAGTCGGTCCTCGGCGGTCTGGAATCCTATTTGGACCATTTCGTCGTCGGACAGCAGCGTCTGCGAGAGAGCCTGCTCATCGGCCTTCTCTCCAACGGCCATCTCCTCCTTGAGAGTGTTCCCGGCCTGGCCAAGACAACCGCGGCCGCAGCTCTGGCCAACGCTGTGGACGGAAAGTTCTCCCGCATCCAGTGCACCCCGGATCTGCTGCCTTCCGACATCATCGGCTCACAGATCTACAACGCCCACGAAGGCTCATTCAACACGGTCCTGGGCCCGGTGCACGCCAATATCGTCCTCCTCGACGAAATCAACCGCTCATCGGCGAAGACGCAGAGCGCCATGCTCGAGGCAATGCAGGAGAAGCAGACGACGATCGGCGGCCAGCGGTTCGAACTCCCGCGACCGTTCCTCGTCATGGCCACACAGAACCCGATCGAGCAGGAGGGCACATATCAGCTTCCGGAGGCTCAGCTCGACCGGTTCATGATCAAGGACCTCCTCACCCATCCGAACCCCAATGAGGAGATGGAGATCCTGTCCCGTCTCGATTCTGGAGTCTTCGATCGCGACTCCGTGCCGAAGCCCTCGTGCGATCTCGACGATGTGGTGACGCTGCAGAGCTACGCACGCACCATCTACATCGACCCGTCGATCAGCCGGTACCTCGTCGAACTCGTCCACGCGACCAGGAACACTGCGAAGTACCTGGGTCGACTGGCCCCCTTCATCGAATACGGCGCCAGCCCCCGTGCCTCGATCGGGTTCACCAATGCAGGGCGCGCCCTGGCGATGATCCGCGGCCGCAACTACGTCATCCCCGAGGACATCAAGGATCTCGCCCATCGTGTCCTCGCCCACCGCATCCAACTCAACTTCGAAGCCGCGACGGAGAACATCACGAGCGCACAGGTCGTCGATGCCCTCCTCATGGCTGTTCCCACTCCCTGAGCAGGTGCATCGATGACTACTCTGCTCAATCGGATCAAGGCGCGGATGACCATCCACGCACACCGTCGCACCCGACGACTCCTCGACGGAGACTACTCCTCTGTCTTCCACGGACACAGCCTCGACTTCGATGATCTGCGTGACTACATACCCGGCGACGAGATCCGCGACATCGACTGGAAGGCAACGGCCCGACATTCGAACCCGCTGGTCAAACGTTATGTCGCCCACCGCAGGCACATCCTCGCACTCGTCGTCGACTCGTCTCGGAACTTCGACGCCGTGTCCTCGGCCGGGATCGACAAACGCCAGCTGGCAATTCTCATGGCCGGAATGACCGGTTATCTCGCTGTGCGCCACGGTGACGACGTCATGCTCATCCACGGCAGCGCACAGCGCACCACCGCCTCCCCGCGCAAGGGCAGCGAAGCCCATCTGGAGAACCTTCTGCAGCAGATCCTCGCCGAGGCGGGCACCGACAGCGACGGTTCGATCGATGAGCAGCTGCAGTGGATCGCCTCTCACATCGATCACCGGATGCTCGTCGTCGTCATCTCCGACCAGGCGCCGCTCGGTGCGAGGGAAGAAGCAACGATGAAACGCCTGCGTGCCCAGCACGAGATTCTGTGGATCACGATCACGGACGCGGACCTTGCGGGACTGCCGGCCGCCTCGGCGCCGTTCGACGTCTCCCGACCGGACGTCGGCCTGCCCGCCTCTGTGATGACCAACCCGAACGTGCGCAGCGAATTTCTGACCGCTGAGGCGAGCCGCAAGCAGCACCGAATCGATCTGCTCTCGAAACTGGGAATCTCACACACCGAAATAGCGCACCCGGACCAGGCCCTGGATGCTCTCCACACCCTTCTGCTGAGGCACCGTCGTGGGTCCCGCTGAGCTCGTCGGGCCCCTGCAGATCTCGGTCTGGTGGTATGTCGCCGCCGGAGTCGTTCTGCTGGCTGCCCTCCTCAACCTGTTCGCCCCACTGCTGCGCGCGGCAGCGGGTTCGGGGATCAAGACCCGGCCGCGGATTCCCATTCCTGTCCGCAGCACCTACATGTCTCGGATCGCCCAGGTGGAGTCGAAGTTGGGTGCAGGAGAGACCGATGTGCGTGATTCGGCTCATGAGCTGGCGAAGATCGTGCGCGAGTTCGCTCGTGACGCATGGGGTGTCAAGGCCGAACACCTCACCTACCGTGACGCGGCTGTGGCAGGCCTCGACGACCTCGCAGATTCCCTGTCGGGCCTCTACACAGCAGAATTCGCTGAGGACGATGCCAACGATCTGGGACCGCAGATCGCCGGCGCCAGAAAGCTGGTGACGCGATGGTCCTGATGTTCTGGTGGCTGGCCCTCATCCTCCTTGTTCTGGCCGCGGCCGCAGTTTTCTTCTTCCGCAGACCCAAAGCCACCGCGTCGTCATTGGCTGTGGCACACAGCGCACGTATGACGAGCCTGCCGAGTTTCCGCAGAGCCATGCGGACCCGCATGATCACAACGGTCGCCTTCCTCGCGGTCATCGCCCTCACCGGCATCTCCACACTCGCCGGAATCTCCCGGCCCGCCTGGATCGAGACCGTCAATCCGGAGAAGAAGCTGCGCGACGTCATGCTCTGCCTCGACGTTTCCGGTTCGATGCTCGGCTATGACGCCGACCTCCTCGAGGCTTACCAGGAGATCGTCGACCGGTTCGACGGTGAACGCATCGGGATGACCGTGTTCAATTCCACCGCGGTCTCCGCGTTCCCGCTCACCGATGACTACGACATGGTCCAGAACTATCTTGAGGAAGCTGAGGAGGGCTTCCGCACATGGGGCTCGGAAGGCACCGACTACTCGTGGTCGACCTCACCGCCCAACATCGGCGGCTCCTCACTCATCGGTGACGGGCTCGTCTCCTGCGTGGACAACTTCGACCGTCAGGACGAGAAGCGCTCGCGTTCGATCGTCTTCGCCACCGACAACATGCTCGCCGGTGATCCCCTGTTCGAACTCGACGAGGCCACGGACATCGCCGTGGATTCGGATGTCAGGGTCTACAGCCTCTCTCCCCCATCAGTGCTCACCAACCCACAGACCAAAGAACTGAAATCGGTCTCCGATCGCACCGGAGGCAAGCAGTTCGACATGGGCTCGGCGTCGACGATCGATCGCATCGTCGCCGAGATCCAGAGCCAGGAGGCGGAGAACACTCCGGGCCGCTCCTATACGATCGTCCATGACATGCCCGCCGTTCCCCTCGGGATCGCGGTCTTCGGCCTCGCCGGTGTCTTCGTTCTGGCGTGGAGGACGAAATCATGATCTTCGATCCCGTCTTCACCTGGTTCGGATGGGGATTGATCGTCCTCGCCCTGCTGACCGTGTGCATCATTCCGGCTGTTCGCGGGGACGGTCCACGCTGGAAATGGTTCGCACGTATGGGCATCGTCGCCGTGCTCGCACTCGCTCTGGCCAGGCCGGGCCTTCCCATCAAGTCCTCGACCGAGGAGTACGAAGCAGCCGCCGACGTCTACTTCCTCGTCGATACGACGACGTCGATGGCCGCCGAGGACTACGACGGTGACAAGACCCGCTTGGAAGGGGTCAAGAAGGACATGTTGGAGCTGGCGGAGCAGTTCCCCGGCACCAGGCTGAGCATCATCTCCTTCGCCTCGACCGCAGCGACGGTCATGCCGCTGACGACCGATCATGCGGCGTTCGCCTCCGCCGTCGATGTCCTCAGCCCAGAGATGTCCCTGAACTCGAATGGCTCCTCCATCACCGAGGCGGGTGCTGAGCTGGACAAGAGAATGAAGTCCAATCAGGAGGATCGTCCAGAGAACCAGAGCCTCGTCTTCTACTTCGGCGACGGCGAGCAGACCGCGCAGACCTCGATCGACTCCTGGTCGTCCTTCGCCTCCCGCATCGACAGCGGCGCGGTGTTCGGCTACGGCACCAGCCGGGGCGGGAAGATGAAGGAACCCCAGCCCTTCGGCTACGGTGCGGGGCAGGGAGACGAACCCGGCCTCGGCGATCCCGGAGATCCTGGTGGCAGCGGCGACTCCACGGGCAACGGGGCAGCCCAAGATGACTACATTCGCGATGGACAGGGCAATCCCGGGATCTCGAAGATCGACGAGACGAACCTCAAACAGATTGCGAGCGACCTAGGTGTGAAATACCGCCACCGTGACGGCGCAGCTTCGATGTCGAGCGTGTACACAGCACCGAAGTACGACCAGACCTTGGTCAAGAAGGATGGCCGAGTCACTGTCGACGAATACTTCTGGGTCCCTCTGATCCTCGTGTTCGCGTGGATCGCAGTCGAGATGGTGTTCGGCGTCCGTGAACTGCTGCGACTGCGCACCATCCAACCCAGTCGGCGACGAGTCGGCCACCGGAGTCGAGGGGGTCAGCCATGAACCGGATCACGGCCACCTGGTCGACGATGCGCGTCCTCACACGCATCAACCTCGTCATCGGCTTCGGGCTTCTCATCGTCTTCGCCTACGTGGCGGTGACCGCTTACTTCGGGGCCGCTTCACAGGTCCGGTACGCGTCGAACGACTTCCCGGGAGCGAAGAAGGCGTCGACCGCGTTCCTCACACTCAGTCCCATCCAACGCCACATCGGGTACTACAATCGCGGCACAGCAGAGGCGGCCGTCGGCGACTTCGAACCGGCTCGGAACGACCTCGAATCCGCCCTCGAGATCACCCCTGTCCGTGACGAATGCGCGGTGCGGATCAATCTCTCATTCGTCTACGAGAAGCTCGCCGACGAAGTCGCTGACCAAGATTCCGACCAGTCGGATGAGCTCTACGACCACGCGCTGAAAACCTTGGAGGACGCTCCCGAGGAATGCCAGCCGAAGAAGAGCGAAGAGAAGCACAAGAGCAACGAAGCGAAGAAGCGCGTCGAAGACAAGAAAAAGGGAGAACAAGCCAAGAACGAGGGCGCCGACAGCGGCGACTCCGACGGCGACGATCAGCAGAGCGGAGACTCCGGAGACGACTCGAAGAAGGAACAGGACTCCGGCGAGGGCGATGAGAGCTCAAACGGCTCGGGAGAGAAGTCGGAAGAGGAGAAGAAGCGCGAAGAGCTGAAGAAACGAGGCGAGGACTCGGAGCGTCAGCAGCAACAGCCGGGCCCCGGCGGCGACGGAGGTCGGTCTGCCCCGGACAAGCCGTGGTGAGGCGACTGTGAAATCATGAGTCCATGAACTCTCCGGACAACTCAGCTGGCAGCCCTTCGACCCCACGGCTGCGAGCCTCGCTGGAGACCTTCCCGCCGTATGTTCCGGGGAAGGCCCCCAAGCGAATCGAGGGGCTCGCCCCGTTCAAACTGTCCTCGAACGAGAACTGCCTCGAGCCGCTGCCGGCGGTCGTCGACGCCATGGTCGCCCATGCGAAAGACCCCGCCCTGTACCCCGATGATGCGGCACTGGCTCTGCGCACGGATCTGGCCGAGCGCCTTGGCGTGAGCATCGACGAACTCGTCGTGACCACAGGCGCCAGCGAGCTGCTCGTGGCACTGACCCAGATCACCTCGGACGCCACCACGGAAGCGATCTATCCCTGGCCGTCATTCGAGATGTATCCCCAGACCACAGGGTTGGCCGGGTCGAAGCGAGTCGAGGTGCCGCTGCGCGAGGACGGTCGACACGACTTGGATGCGATGGCCGCAGCGATCACCGATCGGACCAGTCTCATCATTCTCTGCTCGCCGAACAATCCGACGGGACCAGCTCTTCGCGACGAGGAGGTGCGCCGGTTCCTCACACAGGTGCCGAAGAATGTGCTCGTCGCTCTCGACGAAGCCTATTGGGAGTTCGCCACCGCCGAGTCAGTTGTGGACGGCGTCGATCTTGTGGCCGATCATCCCAATGTGGTCCTGGTCAGGACCTTCTCCAAAGCCCACGCCCTGGCGGGCCTGCGGGTCGGATATGCGCACGCTCATGAAGCCGTCATCCAGGGGCTGCTCAAGGCCGTCATCCCCTTCGGAGTCACCGACATGAGCCAAGCTGCCGCTCTGGAGTCGCTGCGTCACAGCGATGAGGTCGACGTCCGGGCGAAGGAGATCGCAGCCGTTCGCGACGACTTCGCCCACGCACTGCGCGATCAGGGCTGGGATGTGCCCGAGGCACAGGGAAACTTCGTGTGGCTGCCGCTTGGCGAGCTGTCGTCAGCGTTTGAGGATGCCTGCGTCGAGCAGGCTGTCGCTGTGCGCAACCTCGGCGACGGCGTGCGCATCAGCATCGGTCAGCAGGAGGGCCTCGACCGGGTACTCGCGGTTGCCGCCGCTTTCCACTCCGAGCACTTCAGCTGAGCCCCACCAAGCCGGCTGAGCCCACCAAGCCGGGGTGCCTTTCAGAGTTCCGCGAGTTCGAGAGCCAGAGCCACTGCTTGGACCGATTCTGCCCGTGTGAGATCCCGGCCCAACAGCGTCTCGATCTTTGCCATTCGCGCACGCACCGTGTGCCGGTGGATGCCGAGTTCGGCCGCGATCGTGTCCTTCACTCCCCCGGCAGCGATGAAGGATCGCAAGGTCAGCAGCAGATCCCGTCCATCCTGCGAGGCGAGGAGCGTGCCCAGGACTCGGTCGACGAACCTCTGCGCCGCTGACTCATCGATCGACGACAGCAGCGCCCGCACATCCGAGGTTGCGCCTTCGTGCTGCGTTCGCCACACCGTCCATGTGTGGTGGATCTGAGTGAGTGGGATCGATTTCGCAAACAGCCTGTCCAGCCCGGCGACCTCCGCGACCCGATCGACCACGCTTGCATGATCCGCTGCCGATTCGGCGACATCGTCACGGCTCAGGTCGGCCTTCTGGGTACCGGCTTCGATGACGCCGATCATCGACCCGGCACGGGCCAGTAGGGTCCCGGCACCCAGATCGCCCAGCAGCGTCTCCGGGACCTCACCGCGCACGCCGCCGAAGACCGTGAACTTCACTCGCGATGCCGGGGCCAGTCCGGTCTGCTGCCTCCATTCGGCACGCGCCCCTCCGGCCCCCAAAGGAGTGGTGAAAAGCCGAGAAACCGATCGCCGAGGCGACTCCTCGGTGATGCTCAGGCTGAGCAGTGCCGCTGCGGTGGAGAGCAGCAGGGCACGGGTGCGGGAATTTCCAGTCACCTCGGCGGGCGTGAGGATCCATCCCCGAACCTGCTCGTCTCCCACCGGAACGGCCTCCACGATGCCCGACTCGGTGCGCAGAAGTCGCGGTGCCAGGGAAGGTTTGACGGCTTCGGCGATCAGCTCATGCCGGATCAGATTCTCGGCGTCACCGCCGGTCAGACCCCTGCCTGTAGGTGAGACGAACCGAACGCCGGTGCCCAGAGTGCTGGCCAGATCGTCGACCAGCGCGGCGGGCCCTTGGTGCGCGAGGTCGGTCGCGAACCGCCGTCCCGCGCTGCTGGCCCGGGAGAGCTCTCGGGTCGTCTCCTCCTCGCGCATTCGAGTGAAGGCATCGACGACCGCCACGAACGGAACCGGCTCGGGGACCCCGAACAGGGCCAGTCCCTGGGCTGCGGCCTGTTCGAGCAGTGCCGCAGGGATCACCTGCCACGGCAGGGCGGAACCCAGGCCGATGCCAAGTGCATGGACTCCCACGCGTTTGAGACGGCCGACATAGTCGGCCACACCGTCGCCGCCAAGGTCCTGACCGACGCCGATCGTGAGCAGGACCTCTCCCCCGGCCAACCATTCGTCGACCTCGGGCAACTCCGAGGAGTGGACGATTGTGACATCTTCCAGCCTGGCGCTCGGCGAATCGACGACGACCTCGAGCGCGAGCTCCTGACGTGCCCACAGCTGACTCAAAGTAACCATGAGAACCATGTTATCCGTTATGGATACTCGTGACATCAATTGCTCCACTGTGGATATGTGTGGTGTGTGAGCTACGTCCTAGGCTGATGGCAATCACACACCGCTGAAAGCAAGCACCACTTCAAAGGAGAGCCAATGTCGTCAAAACCCCTGGGACCAGCCGACTACAGCCAGACACCACGTTTCGCGGGACCACCGACATTCGGGCTGTTGCCGCGCCTCGATGAGGTCGAAGCACAGCGGCCCGGCGAGAAGGTCGACGTCAAGATCCTCGGCGTTCCCTTCGACGCCGGCGTCAGCTATCGCCCGGGCGCCCGATTCGGACCCAGCCACATCCGCCAGTCCTCGAAGCTGCTGCGCCCCTACAACCAGGCGACGAACGTCCACCCGTTCACCTGGCAGCAGGTCGCCGACTGCGGTGATCTGGGCGTCAATCCCTTCGACATCAATGAGGCCATCTCAGAGGTCGAGCGCACCGCCGATGAGATGCGCGCCGATGGAGCCAAGCTGCTCACGCTCGGCGGCGATCACACTCTGGCCCTGCCGAACCTGCGCTCCCTGCACAAGACGCACGGCAAGATCGCGGTTCTGCACTTCGATGCCCACCTCGACACCTGGGACACCTACTTCGGCGCTCCCTACACGCACGGCACTCCGTTCCGCCGGGCCAGCGAGGAAGGCCTGCTCGACCTCGAATCATGCATGCACGTGGGCATCCGCGGGCCTCTCTACGGAAAGAAGGATCTCGAAGACGATGCCGTGCTCGGCTTCCAGATCATCCGCAGCGACGACTACCAGTTCACCTCCGTCCAGGAGGTCGTGGCTCGGATGCGCAGTCGCCTCGGCGATGCACCCGTCTACCTGTCCGTCGACATCGACGTCCTCGATCCCGCCGCCGCACCCGGCACCGGTACCCCCGAGGCCGGAGGCATGACCAGCCGCGAACTGCTCAACTCAATCCGCGGACTGCAGGGACTCAACGTCGTCGGCGCCGAGATCGTCGAGGTAGCTCCCGCCTACGACCATGCCGAGATCACGGGTCTCGCCGCCGCCCACGTCGGCTACGAAATGCTCTCCCTGTGGGCCGCCGAGGCCAACGGTCTCACCGGTCCCTCGGGCCCCAGCGGCGAAGCGCTCGGAGCCTGATCATGGCAGAAGAAACCACGGAGCACCATGCCCAGACTGTTCCGGGCACCGGATCGAACGGTGCGAATTTCCGCAATGGCGGTCGGGCCGTCATCGCGACCCTGGCCGCGCACGGTGTCGACACGATCTTCGGAATCCCCGGCACTCACAACCTCGAGTTCTACCGGCACCTGAGCGAGTTCGGCATCCGCGCGGTCACTCCCCGCCACGAGCAGGGTGCGGGCTACGGTGCCGACGGGTATTTCCTCGTCTCCGGCAAGCCCGGTGTCATCATCACCACCTCGGGTCCGGGTCTGACGAATGTCATCACGGCCGCGGCGACGGCGTATGCGGAGTCACGTCCGATGCTCATCCTCTCCCCCGGTGTTCCCACCGGATTGGAGCGCGCCGATGTCGGCATGCTGCACGAGACGAAGGACTCCTCAGGTGCGCTGAACCGGTTGCTGGTCTCCTCTCAGCGCACTCGCACGGCCGAAGGTGCCGCCCAGGCCGTCGCCGAGGCGTTCGCCATGTTCTCCTCGTCCCGCCCCGGTCCCGTGCACATCGAGGTTCCACTCGACGTGCTCGAGGGTGCCTGGAACGGCAGTGTGCCGACCCCGTTCTCGGGCCGCCGTCCGGGCCTGGATCCGCGGGTCGTCTCTCGTGCCGCCGAGGCGGTTCGCGCAGCGAAACGTCCGCTCATCGTCGCCGGTGGCGGAGCTCGCAGGGCAAGTGGCGAGGTCAGGGCCTTCGCCGAGCTCCTCGATGCCCCTGTGGCCACCACCGCCAACGGCAAGGGCATCGTCTCCGAGACTCATCGGCTGTCCCTGGGCTCGAACGTGCGCTTTCCCAGCGTCCAGGCCGAGTCGGCGGCGGCCGACGTGCTCGTCGTCCTCGGCTCCGAACTCGCCGACTCCGACCTGTGGGGTGGACTCATCGGTGCTCAGACAGCGGCCGGAGTCCGCGACTCGGATTCGAACCAGGTCGTCATCCGCTGTGACATCGACCCGGACCAGCTGGGCAAGAACCTCGGCGGGGACATCCTCGCCTGCGCCGACGCGGGTGAGTTCCTCACCGCGCTGATGACCGAGCTGGACCAGGGGGCGGCCACGGCCACCTCGGCGGGGTCGGTCGAGGCGACGGGGATGCCCACCTCGGCGACGGGGACGAGCAGCACACGAAGCGGAGCCGACCGGGTCGCGGCTATACGGGACTCATGGGGCGCGGACTTCGACTTCGACTCCATCGGCGCTCGTGTCACCCGCCTGGTCGAACAGGGCGCCGGGCCCTCTGTTGTGATTTCCGGAGACTCGTCCCAGGTCACCTACGACGGATCCGTGCATGCCCTGACTGCCGGCACACCCGACCAGCTGCTCTACATGCCCGGCTTTGCGACCTTGGGATACGGAATCCCTGCCGCCGTCGGTGCGAAACTGGCCGATGACGCGCGGCCGGTCGCCTGCATCCTCGGGGACGGGGCAGCGATGTTCTCGATCCAGGAGCTGATGACCGCGAGCGAGCTGGGCCTCGGGATTCCCTTCATCATCGTCGACAACGGCGGGTACGCAGAGATCGAAGCTCAGATGGTCGACCGGAGCATGGAGCCCTTCGCGGTCAAGCTCGCGCGTCCCGACTTCGCCGCCCTGGGTCAGTCCATGGGCGGGGCCGGAGTCACGATCGCTGAGTCGGACATTGACGAGATGCTGCCGCCCGCCGTCGCCGAGGCGCTCGAGAAGGACATTCCGACCACCATTCACATCACCGTCGGGTGCTGAGGCACCAGCTGAGTGGATTGCTCACCCAATACTTCAGGAAAGGGTCGACGTGGACTCTCTAGTCGTCATCATCTATCTCGCCGCCATGGTGGGATTCGGAATCTGGGGCCGGTACAAGGCGAAGAATCAGGACGATTTCCTCGTCGCCGGTCGCCGCCTGGGCGGGTGGCTGTACACGGGCACGATGTCCGCGGTCGTCCTCGGCGGCGCTTCGACGATCGGCGGTGTCGGCCTCGGCTACACTTCGGGCCTGTCGGGGATGTGGCTGGTCTTCAGCATCGGCCTGGGCATCATCTTGCTGTCACTGCTGTTCGCTCCGAAGATCCAGAAGCTGGAGATCTACACGGTCTCGCAGATGCTGGAGTTGCGCTACGGGAAGGGCTCCCGCTTCGTGTCGGGGGCGATCATGACCGCCTATGGTCTGATGATCTCGACGACATCGACGGTCGCCTATGCGACGATCTTCCACGCCCTGTTCGACCTCAACAAGTTCTGGTCGGTGCTCATCGGCGGCGGAATCGTCATCCTCTACTCGATGCTCGGCGGAATGTGGTCGATCACGCTGACCGACTTCGTGCAGTTCTTCATCCAGACCATCGGCATCTTCCTCATCATGCTGCCGATCGTGCTCAGCAAGTCCGGCGGCATCGGTGAGCTGTTCGCCTCGCTGCCGGCCGAACAGACCAGTCCGGTCGGCATCGGGTGGCAGGCGATCCTCGGCTACATCCTCATCTACACGCTGGGACTGCTCATCGGCCAGGACATCTGGCAGCGTGTGTTCACCGCACGCAGCCCTGGTGTGGCCAAGTGGGGCGGCCTTTCCGCAGGCGTCTACTGCCTCCTCTACGCCGTAGCCGGCGCGCTGATCGGCATGGCAGCGACGAAGATCGTGCCCGGCATCGAAGTCCAGGACGATGTCTTCGTCACCGTCGTCGACGCCGCCATGTCGCCTGTGGTCGGCGGGCTCGTGCTCGCCGCGGCTCTGGCGGCCATGATGTCGACGGCTTCGGGCTCACTCATGGCGGCCTCGACCGTGTGCCGTCAGGACATCGTCGAACCGCTGCTGGCCCGCAAGGACATCGTTCCACCGTCTGCCGATGCGGCCGCCTCGGTGCAGGGTGGTCCGACACCTGAGGGCGCGGGAACCAGCGGAGCTGCATCTGAGGGCGCGGACGCCGAGGCTCCGAAGTCGACTCTGGTCAGGTCGCTGATCCGCGAGACCGGCGACGAGGTCCGCGATTCCCGCATCTACCTCATCGGCCTCGGCGTCGTCACCCTCATCCTCGCCAACATCATGCCCAGCGTTGTCGAGGCACTGACGGTCGCGTACAACCTGCTGGTGGCGGGGCTGTTCATCCCCATCCTCGGTGGTCTCATCTTCAGGCGCGGCACGATCGTCGGCGTCATGGCCGGCATGCTCCTCGGCGCGCTCACGACGATCGTCATCATGATCACCATGGGCATCTATTCGAACGAGGCCATCTACCTGGGACTGATCGCATCGCTGCTCGGCTACGTCATCGGTTCACTGGTGTCGAAGCCGACGCCGCCGGAGGTCATGGCCGAGTGGAAGGAGCGCCTGAGCCGATAAACCACTGCCGTCAGCGGCCTGAACCCGCACCGGGGTCGGCCGCTGGCCGGGCCACCGTCGAGAAACGCACGCAGCGCCGAGACTCCTCTGTGCACGTGCGTTTCTCGACGTTCAACCTGTGCATCGCTCGTTGACCAGCACATGTATCCGCTCGACGTCACAGACCAGACTTGGTTCAGGGCCCACCATCGCCTATATTCGATGTTGTCAGGCCGGTGCCAACGTCGAATCCGGTTGCTGCCGCAAAGCCGGCGCTCGAAAAAGGAGCGCGAAGCCGCGAAGACCCGCGTGTGAGACATATATGGATCGTGCTTCCATATCTCATCCGCGAAAGGACCCTCATGGCCCACACTTCTGCGCACGTCGCCCAGACTCTGTCCCACCACATCTCCGAAGTCTTCGGACTCATGGGCAATGGCAACGCCTACTTCCTCGACGCCCTGCTCACCTCCACCTCGGCGACCTACACTGCCGTCCGGCACGAGGCCGGCGCCGTCGTCGCAGCCGATGCGCACTTCCGCACCTCCGGAAGGATCGCAGCGGCGACAACAACCTACGGTGCCGGGTTCACGAACACACTGACCGCTTTGGCCGAAGCCGCGCAGGCCAAGGTTCCGCTCGTCCTCGTCGTCGGTGACGAACCGACGTCTGGCCCGCGCCCTTGGGACGTCGACCAGATCGCCATGGCCTCGGCCGTCGGTGTGCGCACCTACACCGTGGGCCGCGTCGATGCAGCCGCGGCGACAGTCACCGCCATCGAACACGCTCTGACCTATCGGGTGCCGGTGGTCCTTGCCATCCCCTACGATGTCGCGACACTCGACATCGGCGAAATTCCTTCGGTTCCCGGACCTGGGCACCCCACTCCCCTGGCTCCGGCATCCGAGTTCGCACGGACCTCTCTTGATCGTCTGTCGATTGCCCTCGCCGAGGCGAAACGTCCAGTCCTGCTCGCTGGTCGAGGTGCGTGGTTGGCAGGTGCAGAGGAGGAACTCGGCGCCCTGGCAGAGGCCACCGGAGCGTTGACGGCTACCACCGCACTGGGCCGAAACGTCTTCCCGGACTCCGAGTACGACCTCGGCGTGGCCGGAGGGTTCGGAGCCCCGGAGGCGATGGGGCGCATCCGCGAGGCCGATGTCGCTGTGGTCTTCGGCGCCTCGCTCAACCAGTTCACCATGCGCTTCGGCGACCTGTTCCATCCTTCGACCTCCGTGTGGCAGATCGACACGGATGATCGGGCGACGAACGCTCGTGTCGGTGGTTTCATCCGCGCAGACGCTCGCCTTGCAGCAGCCGAACTGACCTCTCGCCTCGAGACCTCCGGTGCGTATGCCAGCGGGTGGCGCGAGGCTGTGGATACGACTGCCGACAGGGCCTACCCGATGGGAACGGAATTCGCCGAGGACGGTCGCCTCGATCCCCGTGCCGCCGCCGCGCGGCTGGGTGAAATCCTGCCCGAGGACCGCGTCGTCGTCTCCGACGGCGGGCACTTCATCGCCTGGGCGAACATGTTCTGGGAACCCAGTGCCCCTGACCGTCTGGCGATGGTCGGCACAGCCTTCCAATCGATCGGCCTCGGCTGGCACAGCGTCGCGGGGGCGGCTCGCGCCAATCAGGATTCCACGATCGTTCTCACCACCGGAGATGGTGGCGGAGCCATGGCGCTGTCGGATCTGGACACGGCCATCCGTTCGGCAGGCGGGCGCGGCATGGCCGTGGTGTTCAACGACGCTGCATATGGCGCGGAGGTGAACCTCTACGGTCTCAAGGGGCTGAACAAGGCGCCGATGCTCATCGATGAGATCGACTTCGCTGCTCTGGGCAGCGCGGCCGGAGGGCGTGGTGTGGCTGTTCGAACGCTTAAAGACCTCGACGTGTTTGAGGAGTGGAAGGCGACTCCTGTCGACGAACGGAAGTTCCTGCTGCTCGACATGCGGATCTCCGGCACGATCATTGCGCCCTATCAGGAGGAAGTCATCCGCGTGAACTCGTAGGGTCCGGACTCGGAAACGGAACTGCTCGCGACCCTGGCTCCTAGCGCGCAGTCAACGGTCAAATCTCTCTGTGGTGTTCAAACCTTCTGCGTTTCGACGCTTCTTGAACAGGTGACACCCATTTAACATATGCAAAGCCCAGCAGCTCAACTATCTGATCTGCCGGGGTGTTTTCACACCACTGCCATCGTTCGTGTGTAACCCGCGCCACCTTTTCCAACATGCCAGTTGAGGAAGCCGCTGCTCCGTTCTCGAAGCGAGCGATGGCAGATTGCGAGATGTGCATAAGAGGGGCAAGTTCAGCTTTCGTCAATTCAAGGTTCTTGCGTTCATCGTAGAACACCCGCGAACGTCAATGTCCGCATAGCCTGCCTCGTAGTTGTCCTGAACGGCTTCACTCATCTTGCGGAGTCGCTCAGCTCTGAGGCCGACGATGACAGTCACCCACCGGTCGATGCCACGGTGGGACCAGCAATGCTCATCGACGCCAATCGTAGACACCCATCAAGCCGGGAGGCATCGGCGAGGAGGAGCCTTCGGCCGAGATCGAGAACGGTCGTACACACGGTGTTCCACGGCGTGGCCAGGTTCTTCGCGATCACATGGTTGCTCAGCTTGTCGCTGACAACGGCCTTCAAGGCCCAAAAGCGTGGCGCGCGAGAGCTTCGATCGGTCGACACAAGCCTTGTCTACTGACTGGGCCCAGCGTTGCCGACACCTGGGACAGATGCGGCTGGCCGGTGGTGCTGGGTGGCTCCATGGTTCGGCATCCACGTTACGGTCGGACTCCAGACATGACCCTCGAAGTTCGTGGGTCTGTCAGTGGTTCTGGCCCCTATCAGCGATTTCCCTGGTGCCTTCGAACCTCGGTGACCCCCGGATCATGATGACTGGGGGCATAAATCATGCCGAGGCCCTCAGGCCAGCGACCCCTTCTATCCTGACGGATGTTGGGGCTACTTAAAAGGTAACGGGGCCCAGGTCACGCCGACATTTCGATCATGTCTCTGAACTGTGCTTCCATGTCATCGGCAACCGCGGTGACTTCCACATCATCGACCTTGAGCACACTCTCCAAGTCAGCAGATAGCTCCTCAACCGTGGTCGGTTCTGCATCCGCGTCCTCCCAGTCGTCTTCATCGGATGCGTCGATGATCTCGCGAGGTCACTCGGCCTGACAGCCCCGCTTCCGTCGGCGCTCCCACACCAGGGCGAGAGCATAGCTCATACACGCTCCGGCAGCCAATCCGCCCGCATAACCCCAGTCTGCCCATGGGTTCTCATGGTTAGCCAGCCACGCGATAGCGGCTCCGACAGCAGCAATCGGAAGGAGAAAGAAATCGACCGTCCGCCGGAAGGCGAATGTCATGGCTGAGAAGTGCAGGAGCACCGAGGAAAGAAGGAATGCTCCCAGCAGCCACCACATCTGCCAGATGAACCCGGCAGCCAGCCCTCCGATCACGGCCAATAACTCAAGCCCCGAGGTCAAGCCGAGGGCCGACAGAGCTTGCTTCGTCGGAGTTCTGCCCTCTGCGCCACCGTGGATGACAACAACTGCTGAGATTGCGAGCACAGCGAGGAAAAGCCCGATACAGCCCACGAGGTGCCAGAGACTCGGCGACCAGGCGAGAGGAGCAAGGTACATGATCGCAAAGACGATCAGCAGACGGATGATACCGTTCGTATTCTTATTCATGGGGCCAAAGGGGTTAGATGGTTCAGGAGAAAGGATGTGGAAGGAGCCGGGGAGCCTGAGACATCCCGGTGAACCGCTGGGTCAGCTCCGCAAGCCGGGACGAGGACAAGGCCCGCTGATTTCCCCACCCGAAGTCGATCGGCAGCAGATCCGGTGACAGGACCATCACGGTGTCGAAACCTAGACTGCGTTCGACCTCCGACGTCTGTATGTGCACGAAGGTCTCCACTCCATCCCGTTCCAGAACTCCGACGAGGTGTTCAAGCAGGCCCCGAGCCGACTGGAAGGCTGAAAAATCGCCCATCTCCGTCACAGCCTGTTCCCAATGCACAGCTCGACCAGTGCCGCAGATCTCATCGTAGCTGGGATCTTGTCCGGGGATGAAGACCAACGGATGGTCCTCGATATCGGTCACCTGGTTCGAGTCAGCGACGACCGCGGCGACTTGGGACGCCCTGTCCCGGACCGCTTCAACCCGTTCGGGCAGATACGTCCACGCTTCTTCAACGGCTTGAGACAGCGCACGGACGGGATCTGGGTGGCAGGCTGAACCGAGCGCTCGGATCTCCGGTGAGGAGGCGACAGCCACGGCTGCCGGGATACCCGTCGGCGAGGGCAAGAAGCCGGTCTCGATCTCGTATCCGAGCAGGCGGGCGCGAGCCAGGACGGGGCCCATACCCGGAAGGGATTCCGGGTCAACGCGTCGAGCCGGTATCTGACCGTGCCAAGAGGCGAGGAACGCATCGCGCTCGAGGAGCTCCAGCAATCCGAACAGGGCCGCTTCGGCGGTGGAGGAACCAGTAGCGCACCCGGATGACGTCGATAAAGCCCACCGGTGGTGAGCCATCTGCTCCCCGTAGAAGATGTACTCGCGCGGAAACCACACCGGCTCATCAGTCACAAGGCTGCGTCCCCGCACCCATTCGTGGATCTCGCTTTCCGAGTAGTGTACGCCCCGATAGCGATAGAAGTCCTCCGGATAAGGCGGAAAGTCTTCGGGAGTGATGACCCGACCTGGAAGGTCTTTCCCACAGGCCAGAGTTGTGACCCCCGCAGTCTGCAGGGCGCCCACCCGACGCTCGATCCCCTCGACCAGAGCTGCCGTGCGACTCCTGAGGTACGAGGTGGCGTGGCCCGACCAGGAGAGAGTTCGAACCTCAGTCTGATTCCAGTTCGGAGTCGAACCAGTCACGGGGGCAACAGTCGTCCAACCTACCGCGTTCGTCACCGGATGGCCCAAGTAGGAGGCCACCTGATTCACCAGAATGTTCTCGTCCAAGGCGATCTCATCGAGAGCGCATCTGCGTAGGCGTCTATCCTGTCCTCCAGCGAGACGATCCGGTTCGGAATCCAACTTCACATCGGTGGTGCTGACTGGCGGCTGTCGCTCAGGACGGAACGATCCCCGACGGATCTGACCGCTGAACTCCATCTCCCAGATCGGAACATCCCGGGAATCCTCTGCGGCCAGGTGGTCTGCCATCGCTGCCAGGGCCTCGCCCAGATGCTGCCACGGCTGGGCATCGCTGAGCGTCTCGGCGGTACCGCACTGCATCAGGCCATGGATCCGTTCCTCACGGGTACGCGACCACTGCTCATAAGCTTGCTCAGCGTTCCTCATCGCCCAGTGAGGGATGCAGACGTATCCGGAGGGCGCACGCCACATTCGAGGGGCGGGGGTCGGCGGCCAGCTCAGTGTCATCTGTTCACCTCCAGCGCATCAGAGCACGGACGAGGATGAACAGCACAGCTGATACGACGATCAGATAGAGACAGCCCACTCCAGCATCACTCCATGTGCCCACATCCACCAACGGCATGGTCACGGCCTCCCGCAAATGGTAGATCGGGGTGAAGGGAGCCAAAGTCTGCAGCCAGTCCGGCAGTCCTTCTATCGGCATCATCGCCCCACCTGCATAGCCGAGGGGGATGACCAGGAGGATCGCCAGCATCGAGACTCCGGCCATCGAAGGCACGAGGATGCCGATGAGGACACCCAGGAAGAAGAACATCAGATACCCCAGAACGATGGGAACCAGAGCCGCCGGGGCGGTGGCCAGCAGGGTCATGCCCAACCACGGTGTCGTGCCGATGGCAACAAGCAACAGAGCCTGGGCAACTGCGAACATGACTCCCACTACGGCCTGAGCCAGCAGGATCGTTCCTGTCGAAATGGGGAAAGCCCTCAACAGACGCAACATCCCGTTCTCCCGCCACAACGCCAGGTGCGAGGCCCCAGCGAAGATTCCCACGAAAGCAGTACCGAAGGCTACGACGTTCGAGCTCACTTCGTTGACCGAGTCTCCACCGGAGGCTGATGGCATGTCCCCGAAGGAGAGCACCAATGCGATCAGCAGTCCAACAGGCACGAGGAAGGTGAAGATGAGAGTGGGTGCGTCACGGAGATCGCAGACCAGCATCATCCTTGACATTGCACGGAAGCGGTTCACGCGACGTAGTCCTTTCCGGTGAGCTGCAGGTAGACATCTTCCAGCCGGCCGTTGTGCACCTGCGCTGAGCCTGTGTCGATACCGGCTTCAGACAGTGAGGCGAAAGCGGTTGCAGTATCCGGGGTGCGGACCTCCACTCCGTCCCCGGTGACCCGAGCAGCGACGATGCCGGAGAGCCCTTCGACAGCATCAGCCTGGTGCAGGGCGGCAGGCAGCAGAATGGTTGCTCCCAGATCTGCCTCGGCGATGAGACGGGACGGGCTGGCGGTGCGCAGTATTCTCCCGTCATCGACGATCGAGACCGTGTCGCAGAGCCGTTCGGCCTCATCGAGGTAATGGGTGGTGTAGAGCGTCGTCATGTCGAGGACATCGGACGATTGGAGAAGGTGGACGAGGTTCTGGCGAGCGGCCGGGTCCAAGC
This sequence comes from Brevibacterium sp., assembly GCA_030457025.1. Lineage (GTDB taxonomy): Bacteria > Actinomycetota > Actinomycetes > Actinomycetales > Brevibacteriaceae > Brevibacterium. The sequence goes on from JAKDSA010000014.1 coordinate 54,017, forward strand.
CGGCAGTGGGCTCATCGAGGAAGACGATATCTGGCTGATGAACGAGCGCGGAGGCGACAGCAAGCCGCTGGCTTTCCCCACCGGAGAGGTCTTCCACTTTGGTCTTCGCCGCCGAACCAAGGTCGAGAGCGTCGATGAGGGCACTGACCGAAGCACGGGGGGCACCGAAGATGTCGGCCACGGCTTGCAGATGCTCCAGCAGCCGAGCCTTCGGAAAGAATGCGGTCTTCTGCGGCTGGATTCCGATTCGGGCCAGAAGCTCCGGGCGTCGCGGGTGCGGATTCTGCCCGAGGAGGGAAACACTCCCGGAGGTAGGCTGGCGGAAGCCGAGAACAGTGTCGAACAGTGTGGTCTTGCCGGCTCCGTTAGGACCGATGATGCCGTGGAAGCTCCCCTGCTCGACGATGAGGCTGAGCTCCTTCAGAATATTCTTGTGCTTGATCGTCACGTCGAGGTTCTCGACGCGAATCGCCAGCGAGTCTGGCATGTTCTCCGTTTGTCCTTTCCTTCAAGCCGGCC
>JAKDSA010000076.1 GCA_030457025.1 Brevibacterium sp.
CTTTTTTGCTATTCACGGGTGGGGCTGCGCACGCGGGATCGGGATGGCTTCGTCTTGTGTGGTCGAGGTGTGTTCCTGGTGGGCGTGGTGGTTGCTGGGTGCGCTCCTGCCTTTCCGCTTAGCCCAAGTGAAATGAGCCCCATGGGCCTGCTCTGGCGCTTCATGGCCTTCTCTCCGGCTGTCCAGGCTCCGTCGCCGGTCTGCCGAGGTGGCGGCCGCTGCCGTTCCTCTTGTTCCCGGCCCATGTCGTGACTGGGGCCATCCTCGCCGCGATCGACACGGCCGTTGTGTTCCAGCTCAACCGACCTTCGACGTGCCCGTCAACCAGCTCGCAGGCATGATTGCTTCGGTTCGGGTGCCTTGCTGGGAAGTATCGCCGACGCTGGGGACGGACTCGATGATCCGAGCGAGCTCCCAGGCGTCTACACGGCCCCAGGCGGCGGCCAACCCGACTTCAGCGATTCGCAACTCGTCCAGGCAGCCTTCGGCCGACCGACAGACGATGGGTCAGCCGACGAAGCCCGCGATGTGCGGATGGCAGCCTGCAGAAAGGCACCTACAGTGTGGACGGAGGCAACGAAGTCATGCTGAAGGTCGACGCGAAGCAGAAGGGCTCCAGGGCTCGTCAGGGACTACGTGGAGGAAGTGACTCTCAACTCCACCACCGACGATTCGGGCGGGGGCACACCGACCGGCAAGGGTCTTGACGCAACTCTGATGCCCGACCCGGAACGTCGGTACCTCTTCGACCGTGACTTCAGCTGGGAACCGCGTGTGCCCATCAGCCGATGACGGGCACACGCGGCACTGGCAGATCAACGTCCGAAGAGCTTCGAGAACAGTCCCTTCTTCTTCTTCGGCTCCTCGGCCTTGGCCTCTGCCTCAGCCGGCTCATCATCACCGTGCTGGGCCTCTTCGGCAGACGAGGCCGCAGGCTCTTCCTCGGACCTCGTCGGCTGTTCCGATTCGGTGGCAGACGCGGGGCGAGAGGAAGCGGAGTCACGCTCGTCACCGGCGGCCGCCTCGGCGGGGGGTGCTGTCGGGGCAGTCGGACGAGGTGTCTCGGTCGTGGACTCCGCCAGTGACGGCGAAGGCGTCGATGCCGAGGCAGCAGGTCCTGTGTCGGAAGCGGCAGAATCGTCGGTGGCAGGCTGCTCCGTCGCCGTCGGTTCAGAGACTGGACTCTGCGTGGGGGCAACCGGTATCTCGCCAGTCGCGGCGGCAGGAGCACCACCGGCAGCCGGGGCAGGCGCACCGGTGGCCTGTGCGTACTGCTCAGCCGCCTCACCTTCGAGAGGTGTGCCCATTTCGCAGTTGGAGATCCGTTGCTGTTCGTCAAAGGACAGATCAGCCGAACCATCGGCGAAGAGCAGCCGCAGGCCGGTTTCGGGCAGTGCTGTGGTGGGAATGCCCCGCTTGGCCACATATGCCTCGAGCGCGACGCGATGGTCAGTCACGGTCGTCTGCGTCAGCCCTTGCATGAGGGCCCGCACCGTGGTCTTGACCTGCGGCTCGGGCAGGGTCAGCTCCGGAGCGTCGACGAGCAGCCAGACAGTCGTGCCGGCACCTGCCGCGGCAGGATAGTGAGCCCACTTCCCGGTCGCCTCCTTGGACGCCAGCGTCAGCCGCAGCGCCAGCTCCTCGTCGAGCGGGAGCTCTTCCGTGATCAACTCAGCGACATCCTCGGCAGCGCCGAACTTGCGAACGTCGTGGGCGAGTCCGACGACTGCCTCGGGGAAATCGTTGACGTTGTCCCAACCCCACAGCCAGGTGCTCTGCGCACTCGATTCCGAGCCGAGCAGGTGCGGCCGCCCACGGAGGACAGTTCCGTCATCGGAGGTGAAGGTCAGATGCGGATCGGAGGTGAAATCGACCTCCCATTCGGCGTCGGCGATGAGTGCGCCGAAGTGCGTCTGCATCTCGGTGGAGAAGAAGACGGCGCGATTGACGAGATCCTGCAAAGTTGTGCTCATGATTTCAAGACTAGAGGTGTCCGTGCGATTAGCGAGGAGGCACGCGGAGCCACTGCCCAGGTCGGAGCCGGTTCGTCCCGGTCGTGTCAGTGCCGCGTGGTGGACTGTACGGACACGAGGGACGGGTCGATCTATTGCTCGGAAGGGGAATGCATGTAAGATATCCTGTTGCGCTTTCGAATATCTCAACGCCGTTTTGCGAACTACTAATCTCTCTGGACATCCACTGTGGCCCTATTGCGCCTGTCTTTGAAATACGCCAAATCCTATTGGTTCTACATCGTTCTGGTCGTCGTCCTGCAGCTGGCAGCAACCATGGCGGCACTGTTCCTGCCGAGCCTGAACGCGCAGATCATCGACCAGGGAGTCGCCAAAGGCGATACCGACTTCATCTGGTCGACCGGCATGACGATGATCATCGTCTGTCTCGTCCAGGTCGTCACAGCCGTCACAGCCATCTTCTTCGGCGCCCGCACCGGCATGGGCGTGGGGCGGGATCTGCGGCGCGCCATCTACAGCAAGGTCGACGAGCTCTCGACACTTGAGGTGGGCAGATTCGGCAGCGCCACCCTCATCACCCGCAACACCAACGACGTCCAGCAGGTCCAGATGCTGGTGCTCATGACCTTGAACTTCATGGTCTCCACTCCGATCATGTGCATCGGCGGAATCATCATGGCACTGCGCGAGGACGTGGGACTGTCCTGGCTGGTGTGGGTGTCCGTGCCGGCGCTGTTCATCGTCGTCGGCATCCTCGTCTACCTGCTCATGCCGCTGTTTCGCCGGATGCAGGAACAGGTTGACGACATCAACGGAGTCCTCCGCGAACAGATCACCGGCATCAGGGTCATCCGTGCGTTCGTGCGAGAACCCTTCGAAACCGACCGCTACGCTCTCGCCAACCGGGCGCTGACGGAAACATCGGTCAAGGTCGGCAACCTCTTCGTGCTCATGTTCCCCGCGATCATGATGATCCTCCATCTGGCCACCGCCGCCGTGCTCTGGTTCGGTGGCCACCGCGTTGACGCAGGCCAGATGGAAGTCGGTTCATTGACGGCATTCCTGCAGTATCTCCTGCAGATTCTTGTGGCCGTCATGATGGGTGTGTTCATGATGATGATGATTCCCCGCGCAGTCGTCTGCGCCGAACGCATCTCTGAAGTCCTCGACTCGACCACATCCATGGTCATCCCGAAGGGAGTCGACGCACTCCCTCGCCGAGGTGAGCTCGAGTTTCGCAATGTCACCTTCGGCTACCCCGGGGCTGAGGTTCCCGTCCTCGAGAACCTCAGCTTCACCGCGCAGCCAGGAACGACGACTGCGATCATCGGTGCCACAGGCGCCGGCAAGTCCACCATCGTCAACCTCATCCCCCGTCTGCTCGACCCGCAGTCGGGCCAGGTACTCATCGACGACATCCCCGTCAGCGCCTTCAACAGGCATCAGCTGGCGCAGCTGGTGGGCCTGGTGCCGCAGAAGCCGTATCTGTTCTCCGGCACGATCGCCTCCAATCTGCGTTTCGGAAACGAATTCGCCGAAGACACTCAGCTGTGGGAGGCGCTGACGACGGCTCAAGCCGACGACTTCGTCACAGACAAGACCAATCAGCTCGAGGCAGGCGTCGCCCAGGGCGGCACGAACTACTCGGGCGGACAGAGGCAGAGACTCTGCATTGCCAGAGCTCTGGCAGCCAAGCCGAGGATCTTTGTCTTCGACGATTCGTTCTCAGCACTCGATGTGGCCACCGACGCCCGCCTGCGCAGCGCCCTGGAGGACACGACCGGCGATTCGACCGTTGTGGTCGTGGCCCAGCGAGTCTCGACGATTCGAGACGCCGACCAGATCATCGTCCTCGACGAAGGCAGGATCGTAGGCCGCGGCACACACGAAGAACTCGTCGACGCAAATGAGACCTACCAGGAGATCGTCGAATCCCAGCTGGCTTCGGAAGGGGTGAACTGACATGACGGACAACGAATCCAACGAGTCGACGAAATCAAGCACCTCGGCGGCAACGACGATGGCCGACCCCGACACGACGCAGATCGCCGAAGAGGAACAGCTGCCTCACAGCGACGAGGGGGACATGTTCGAGGACACTCCAGCCAGGAAGGCGAAACACTTCTGGCCCTCGGTCAAACGGCTGTTCGGACTGATGACAGCGGAGAAGCTCGGGCTCATCAACGTCGTCCTGCTCGTCATCGGTTCGGTCGTCCTCACCGTCATCGCCCCGAAGGTGCTGGGCAAGGCGATGGACGTCGTCTATTCCGGCGTCATCGGGTCGCAGATGCCTGCGGGTGCGAACATCGATGACATCATCGCCGGTGCTCGCGCTGAAGGCAGAGATGACTTCGCCAATATGCTCGCCACAGCCGACGTTGTTCCCGGACAGGGCATCGACTTCACCGCCCTCGGCCAGATCATCATCATCGTGCTCCTCATGTACCTCGTGGCCTCGATGCTCATGTGGGCGCAGGGCTACATCCTCAACGCCCTCGTCATGCGGGTCGTCTACCGACTCCGCGAAGACATCGAACGCACCATCAACAGGCTGCCGCTGCGATACTTTGACACCCGGCAGCGCGGCGATGTGATGTCCCGCGTGACCAACGACGTCGACAACATCCAGCAGGCACTGCAGCAGGCTTTCTCTCAGCTCATCCAATCCGCACTGACCATCCTGGGCATCGGCGTGATGATGTTCATCGTGTCCTGGCAGCTGGCGCTGCTGGCACTCATCGCACTCCCACTGTCTGCGATCATCGCCGGCGTCATCGGCACCAGGTCGCAGAAGTTGTTCAAGGCGCAGTGGAAGCACACCGGTGACGTCAACGGGCATGTCGAGGAATCGTTCTCCGGACTCGACGTGGTCCGTGCCTTCGGCCGCGACGAGATCATGCTCGAAGAGTTCGACCGCCGCAACGAGTCCCTGTACACCGCCTCGGCCGGGGCACAGTTCGTCTCCGGAATGATCATGCCCGCGATGCAGTTCGTGTCCTACCTCAGCTACGTTCTCATCGCTGTTGCGGGTGGTCTGAAAGTGGCATCGGGACAGATGACATTGGGTGATGCAACCGCATTCATCCAGTACTCCCGTGAGTTCTCCCAGCCGATCTCGGAAATGGCAGGCGTGGCGAACATGCTGCAGTCCGGCGTCGCCTCGGCGGAGAGGACCTTCGAACTCCTTGATGCAGAAGAGGAAGAGCCCGACGACGCCCAGGAGACACTGCTGCCGCGTACTCCGGGCAGGGTGGAGTTCTCCGAGGTCAGCTTCCGCTACACCGAGGATTCCCCGCTCATCGAGAAGGTCTCCTTCACCGCCGAGCCCGGCCACACCGTGGCGATCGTGGGACCGACCGGGGCAGGCAAAACCACTTTGGTCAATCTCGTGATGCGCTTCTACGAGATCACCGGTGGTCACATCTTCCTCGACGGCACCGACACCCAGGATCTGACTCGAGCGGACCTGCGGTCCCATGTGGGCATGGTGCTCCAGGACGCCTGGCTGTTCGAAGGCACCATCCGAGAGAACATCCGATACGGTCGGCTCGACGCCACCGACGAGGAGGTCATGGCTGCGGCCCAGGCAACCATGGTCGATCGCTTCGTGCGTCAGCTTCCCGAAGGGTACGACACCGTCATCGACTCCGATGGTGGAAGTGTTTCTGCCGGTGAGCGCCAGCTCATCACGATCGCACGAGCATTCCTCGCCGATCCGTCATTGCTCATCCTCGACGAGGCGACGTCCTCGGTCGATACCCGCACCGAGGTTCTCGTCCAACAGGCCATGGCAGCGCTGCGCACGGACAGGACATCGTTCGTCATCGCACACCGCCTGTCGACGATCCGCGACGCCCACACCATCCTGGTGATGGAGGACGGTGCCATCGTCGAACACGGTAACCATGAGGAACTGCTGGCTGCGGAAGGGGCGTATCACCGTCTCTACATGTCGCAGTTCCGCGGCGAGGATGCGGAAGAGCAATTCACCGCCGAGGTGCTTGCCGAGTCGGAGACCGAGGTCGGCATCCTCGTTGAGGATCGCACCCCCACGGATGACACGGACGGCACTGAACGAAGCGTCGACAACGCTCCGTCGACATGAGGACACTGAGCGACGACACGGTCCCGGACCCGTGACTCAGTCGCGGCTGGTGATGTCATCGCAGCTGGTGATTCGGTCCCGGACGCTTCGGCTGGGGGACCGAACTCATCTGCTTCGCGGATAACGATTCTCCTGCCGAAACCACCGCATGTGCGCAATCGTGACATGGATGCTGCCAGGCGTTCATGCTCAGCCGAGGCCGTGCCGAGAGGGAAACACGTGGTGGTTGCGGGAACAGGCTCCAACACAGCGATGGCCGATCATTTCACGTGCCCGAGCTATGTCTCAAAGAGATCACCATCCACACGTGTCTCGATCACATTTCCGTCATGAACTAAATGACCAAAAGTGGTCGCTGGCCGACTGCGAACGTATGGTCGCTTCCATCACTGCGTACGGCAGTCATCCAGGCCTCTGGAAGGATCATCATGAAACGGCTGGCTCTCGCAGCAAGCATCGCATTGGCGGTCTCCACCATGGGAGTCGGCCCGGCTGCTGCGAATTCTCTGGACTTCCCGTCCGAACTGACGACGCAGGAGAATGCGCAGCACCCAGGCGGGGAAGCTGGGAATGCCACCGACGCTGCCGATCCCGGCGAGAATGACACCGCGGCCGACCAGGGAGCGGACAATGCGCAGGGTGACGCGGAGCAGGGCCAGGACGGTGATCAGGGCGGCGCTGAGATTGCCGACCCCGACGGCGCTGAGGCCGACGGCGCCGAGGCCGACGCAACTGAGAACGCAGCCGACGACGGTTCTGACGGCGCCGAGGAATCCGAACCGATCGAAGCGGACTTCACGCTCGAGAAGACCACGATGACTGCTGAAGAGATCGGCGACCCGGACCAGGGAATCCGCTACACGATCGACTCCCTCGAAGCGGGTGATGTCGTGACTGCCGAACCCGGTGAAGGCACATCCACCACGGTTGAGGAAGACGGCCCCTTCACCGGAGCCGTTGTGGGCAACACCGAACTCAAGACCGGAGACACGCTCGACGTCATGGTCACCGTAGAACGTGAGGGCCACGAGTCGAAGACCTTCAGCGGAAGCGTCGAAGTCGTCGCGGCCGATGACGAGGATGCTCCGAGTGTGGAGCTCACGCTATCTCCCACGACGCAGGGGCTCCAGGAGTTCTTCACCGATGGGGTCGACCTCATGTTGGTCAACTGCGTCGTCGACGAAGAAGTGACCTTCCGCATCAGCACCGAGGCCGACCCCGACACCACTGTCTGGGAAGACACACAGATGGCTGGAGAGGACGCCGCCGGGGCCGCCACATTCGTCCCTGAAGGTGAAGGCGGTGCCAACTGGGTCGGCGACTACTTCGTCATGGCCTCATGCGGTGACCAAGCTGCCGAGGCGACCTTCACTGTGACCGACGACGGTGTCGTCGATCCCAAACTCGCCATCGACCCGGAACGGGTCCCCGGTGAGGACTTCGTCAACCGCGACAAGGGCGTCACGATGACCGTCACTGATTGCGAACCCGGCAGTGATGTCCAGTTCGAAGTCTGGGGCCACGAACCCAGCGAGAAACTCTACGACAGAACTGTTGAGGCCAACGAAAACGGTGCTGCATCGGTTCAGGTCTACGGCATCGAGGACAATCCCGCCGCCTATGCCGGCACCTACAAGGCGGTCGCCGTCTGTCTGGATGAGAGCATGGGAGGCCGATTCGTCGTCACCGGCAGCGGAGCCGATGAATCCGACGGGGGTTCGGATGGCTCGGGTGATTCCGGTGGCGCAGGGAATTCCGGCAACGCCGGTTCGATGCCGCGCACCGGCGCCGAGCTCACGGGTCTCGGAGCAGGAGTAACCCTCATCCTGGCCGGCGCGGCGACAATAGTCTTCGCCCGCCGCCGCGCACAGCTCGGATCGTGATCGGTGCCCCGTCGGGTTGGTGAACACTCCCGGCCCGACGGTGCGAACCATCGGACGCGAGCTGGCATTCGGCCCCGGAACATCGACCACACGAGTCGGAGTTCTGGGGCCGAAGTGCGTGCACAGGCTGTGACCACCGCGGTGCATCATGACCATCTCACGGGCATGTCGGATGAGTCTCGTCTGCCCCTTGTCGGGACATGAGCGCCGGCCGAGGATCGTCGGTCGTGGCGGCAAGGCTGCTTCCACAAATATTCACAGCCGATGCGTCTCGGTCCGGATGCATCGGCACCGGTGTGGGGAGGAAGAAATGTCCAATCCAGGTCAGACGGTGAGGATCAGCGTCCGCTCACGAGTGTGCGCACGGCCGAGGAGAAGAATCCCTGACCGTCGATTCCGCCACCGTCTTCCGGCCCGAAGCCGGCTTCGACTGCGTGCTCGGGGTGGGGCATGAGTCCGATGACGTTTCCGGCCTCGTTCGTGATGCCGGCGATGCCGCGCAGAGAGCCATTGGGGTTGATTCCCCGGTAGCGGAAGACCACACGACCGGTGCCTTCGAGTTCGTCGAGGACCTCGTCGGTGGCCACGAACCCGCCCTCTCCGTTCTTCAGCGGGATTCGAATGGTCTGACCCTGTGAGTAGTCACCGGTCCAGGCAGTATTCGTGTTCTCCACGACCAGTTCCTGGTCACGGCAGATGAAATGCTGGTGGTCGTTGCGGATGAGGGCACCGGGCAGCAGGTGCGATTCGCACAGGATCTGGAATCCGTTGCAGATGCCCAGGACCGGCATGCCTGCATTGGCGGCAGCGACGACGGACTCCATGATCGGAGCAAAGCCCGCGATCGCACCGCAGCGCAGATAGTCGCCGTAGGAGAACCCACCGGGCAGAATGACAGCGTCCACACCGGCAAGGGTGGAATCGGCGTGCCAGAGGTTGACCGGCTTCGCACCCGCGAGACGAACCGCACGCGCGGCATCACGATCGTCGAGCGTTCCGGGGAACGTCACGACGCCGATCGAGACTCCGGACTCAGCACCCGCCTCGGCGATGGTGGGGTCGGTGGTGGCAGCCGTCATCAGGCTTCCTCGGCGGCGCGAACGGCCACGACGTTTTCGATGACAGGGTTCGACAGGAGCGTCTCGGCAGCCTCACGCGCCTGCGCGAGAACCTCCTCGGTGACCTCACCGTCGACTTCGAGCTCGAAGCGCTTTCCCTGTCGGACCTCACCGAAACCGGTGAAGCCGAGTCGGGACATTCCACCGGAGATCGCCTTACCCTGAGGGTCTAGGATCTCGGGTTTGGGCATCACCTCAACGACGACACGTGCCATGCGTGTTCTGCTCCTTCAAGAAAGTGTTCGGGAGTTCCTCCCGCGCTCGTGATCAGTCTATCAAGCACGAGAGGGGCTCCCACCCCCGGTCCGGACACCGGACCAAGGCCGGTCCGGACACCGGGCCTCAGGAGTCGAAGCCCATGCCCACAGCGTCGAGAGCCTTGAGCAGTGGCCCCCGCCGACCTTCGTTGCCATCGGCCTTGATGAGTGCGTTCGTCGTCATCTTGATGCCCAACCAGGCCACTGGTTCAGGAGGGAACGGCAGAGGCATCTTCTGCACCATCTCCAGCTGGGTCAGCTCCGTATCCTGCCCAGAAAGCAGATCGAGCATCACGGTGCCGGCGAACCGGGAAGCTCCCACACCCAGTCCGGTGAAACCTGCCGCCATGGCAACCTTGTTGCCATAGGCCGTGGTGAAGAACGAGAAGAACCGCGAACAGGTGTCGATCGGCCCACCCCACTTGTGGGTGAACTTCACTCCCTCCAGCTGTGGGAACGTGTCGAAGAAATGTTCGGCCAGGGTCTCGAACGTCTCGGGGCGCTGGTCGTACTTCCATGACACCTGCCGCCCATAGTGGTAGACGGCATCCCATCCTCCGAAGAGGATTCGGTTGTCTGCCGAGAGCCGGTAGTAGTGGAACCGGTTCGCGCAGTCGCCGATGCCCTGCCGCCCGTTCCATCCGATGGACTCGAGCTGTTCGTCGTCCAGCGGCTCGGTCATCAGGGCGTAGTCGTAGACCGGGACAGTATGCAGGCTGGCCCGTTTGAGCAGGGAGGGGAAGACATTCGTCGCCAGGGCCACGCGTTCGGCGGTGACCCTCGAAGCTCCACTGGAGGCATGTGAGCCGGAGGCGTGTGTGCCGGAGGGCGTCGTCGTGCCCGAAGTCACCTGGGTCGTGACCTGCATCGAGGTTTTCCGGTCGCTGACATCGGTGACCTTCGTGTCTTCGTAAACCTCGACCCCGAGTTCACGGATGACCCGCAGCAGCTCCCAGCACAGTTTGGCCGGGTTGACCATGGCCACCTCGCGAGAGTCCCAGAGCGCACCCTTGTACGTCGGAGACTTCACGATCTGCGCCAGCTCCTGCTGATCGTAGAAGATGAAACCAGCCTCGGGATCATGAGCTGCCCGCAGCTCGGGAACTTGGTAGTCCTCGGTGGCGACGTCGAGTTCACCGGTGCGTTCGAACTCGACATCCATGCTGTACTTGGCCACGGCTGCCTCGATCGCCTCAAGGTTCTCCCGTCCCAGCGCCGCCAGACGTTCGTTCTCCTGCGGCAGGTGCGATTCGCCGTTGTCATAGCCGTGAGTCAACGTAGCGGCACAGAATCCTCCATTGCGCCCCGAGGCGGCCCACCCGATCGTGTTCGCCTCAAGGACGACGACGTGGCGCTCAGGATCGCGTTCCTTCGCCTGCAGGGCAGTCCACAGTCCGGTGAAACCACCTCCGACGATGACGAGCTCGGCCTCACAGTCGTGGTTCAGCGGTGGCAAGGGCTCCGGGCGGTGCTCGGAGTCGAGCCAGAACGGCACGGTGGAGGCGTCGGCCAATGCGGCATTGACGTCCATGTCATTTCTCCTTCTGTCTGTCGGCAACTGTGTGCAAGTCTGCGCCCCGATGTGGGTCGCACGGAACCCGAGCCCCGCCTCGGCGAGGGCCCGGGCCTGGGGTCTGGGGATCATCCGGCCATGGTCTTGATGATCTCCGTTGAGCTGCCTCCGGTCTTGCGCAGAGCCAGGGCGCAGACCCCGAGCGCGATGAGGGTGAGCAAGAACATGAGAGTGGAGATCGCGGCGATCTCGGGTCGCAGCGCCACCTTGACCGCCGCGAAGATGTATACCGGCCACGGTGTCGAACCCGGCAGCTGGACGAAGCTCGAGAGGATCGTGTTGTCCAAGCTGAGCGTGAACGACATGAGGGCACCGGCGAAGATGCCGGGAGCCGCGATCGGCAGAGTGATGTCGCGAAACCTCCGCCACACATTCGCACCGAGGTCGGCCGCGGCTTCCTCGAGCTGACGGTTCATGCCGGCCAGTCGTGCACGGATGATGAAGGTCACGACCGCCATTGAGAACATCGCATGCGAGACAATGAGGCGAACCATGCCGTCATTGAACGGAGTCAGCCCCCAGTCGACACCAAGGGTGACGAACCATGGCAGGAAGGCGATGCCGTCGACGATCTCCGGGGTGAACAGCGTCGCGCCGAGGGCGACGGTGAGGCCCACCGCCCACCACACCCCGCGCTTGGCCTGGGCCAGGGCGACACCACCGAGGGTGCCGAAGATCGTCGCAACGATCGCCGACCCGACGGCAGCTTGGAGGCTTGTGAACACGGTGGCGACGATGACGTCGTTCTCGAGGCCGCTGACGTAGGCGTTGAAGCCGAACTCTTGGAAGTTCGCGAGAACCTTGCCGTTGTTGAATGAGTAGGCGACGATGACAGCGATCGGGAGGAACAGATACATGAAGACGAGGATTCCCCAAGCGTTGAGGAACCTGTCGGTCAGCGGCTTGCGGATCGTATAGGCCATGTCAGACCCTCCCGTTCGAGATCGGAATACTGTTGGCCTTCGCCGCGATGAGCTGCCCGATCTTGAGCAGAGCGAAGCCGACGCCCACGACGATGACGGTCGCGGCGATGAGGACGACAGCCATGGCCGAACCGAGTGCCCAGTTCTGAGCGGAATTGAACTGTTCGGCGATGAGCTGGCCGATCATCGACCCGCTCGCTCCACCGAGCACGGTGGCCGTGATGTAGTCGCCGTTGAGCGGGATGAACACGAGCAGGCAGCCTGAGATGACGCCCGGCATGGCCATCGGCAGAGTCACCTTGAAGAAGGTCTTGACCTTGTTCGCGCCGAGGTCGTAGCTGGCTTCGCGCAGCTTGGTGCCCGAACGGTCGATGGCGACGAAGAGCGGCAGGATCATGAGCGGAAGATAGTTGTAGACGACTCCGATCTGGACCGCTGTGTGGGTGTAGAGGATGTCGATCCTCTCTTGGGTCAGGCCCAGTGCCAGCAGTCCTTCGGAGAAGAAGCCGGTGGGGGAGAGGATGATCTGCCAGCCGAGCGTGCGGACGAGGAAGTTCGTCCAGAACGGCACCATGACCAAGGCCAGTGCGAGACTGCGCCGGGCCGGTGCGATCTTCACCGCGATCCAGTAGGCGAAGGGCAGAGCGATGAGCAGGCATAGGAAAGTGCCGAGGAGCGAGATCCGGAGGGTCGCGAAGAACGTCGACATGAAGGCTGGGGTCATCGCTTCGGGGAACCGGTCGAAGCTGAGCGTGTCGGTGGCCACCGCAGTGTAGATGTCGGGCTTGTAGCCGAAGCTGAAGAAGATCACCATCGCCACTGGGATGATGAAGAAGAAGACGACGTATGCCCATGTGGGGAACGACAAAGCTGCAGGGCCGAAGACTCTGTTGCGAAGCGGAATCATGCTGCTCCCGACCTCCTTTTGGCCTCGGTGAGGATGTCGACCCGTGCCGCCATGCCCTCGTTGAAGATGCTGGCCTCGAGACGATCGAGGACTTTCTGGTCGGGGAAGATGAGATCGATGTTGTCGAACTTGGCTTTCCTGGCCTTCTTCTCCGAGCCTTTGACCCCGATCGGGTAGCCGATGTACTCGATCTGAGGCATGGAGTTCTCCGGGGAGATCATGAAGTTGATGAACTCATGTGCGGCATCGGGATGTGGAGCTCCGGTGGCGATCGCCCAGCAATCCATCCACAGGTTCGCTGAGGGGGTCGGGAAGACATACTCCCAGTCGTCTGGATTTTCCACCTCATTGAACCCCTGCCGCGCATCGCCGTTGTAGGACTGCATGAGGTCAAAGCTGCCCTGGATCATGCCCGTCGATGCACTGCCGAAGTAGGCGCGTACGTGGGGCGCGATCTCGTCGATGATGATCTTCTTCGCCTCCTCGAGCTCCTTGTCATCGGTCGTATTGAGGCTGTATCCGAGGGTGGCCAGCGAGATCGCTGTGAGTTCCCAAGGGTCGGAGAGCAGCGAGGTCCGTCCGGATGCCTCGTCGCCGGCTGCATCGATGAAGTCCTGCCAGGAGTTCATCTCACGGGAGATGACGTCGGTGCGGTAGGCATAGCCGGTTGTACCCCAGGCCTTGCAGATCGTGTACTTGTTGCCGGGGTCGAACTCCTGGTCGGTGAAGTTCGGGTCCATGTGGGAGAAGTTCGGAATCAGCGACAGGTCCAGGGGCTGGAGCAGATCATGGCCGGCGAATCTGTCGATCTGGGATCCGGTCGGGACAACGACGTCGTAGCCGGAGGTGCCGCGGCTCGAGGAGAGCTTGGCGATGAGCTCTTCGTTCGACCCGTAGGAGTCGACTTGGAGGAGAACGTCGAAGTCATCGCGGAATTTCCCCAGCAGATCTGGAGAGTCGTAGTCGCCCCAGGTGTAGAGGTTGAGCTTCGACTCGATCGTGCCGTCGACCGGAGGCGAGGCGGCCATCGTCGTGTTCCGCCCGCAGGCGGTCAGCGCACCGAGGCCGAGGACGCCGAATCCGGCCAGAGCCGCTCGGCGCGTGATCGTGTCGACCTTGTGGTTCGGTGCGAGGACATTGATCGGGGAGGGCTCACTCATCGGCGAACACCGCCACCGCATCTGAGTCCCAGGCCAACGCGACCTCATCTCCTTGGTCGAAGGTTCGGGCTCCCGCCGCCGGGACTCGAGCGAGGACCTCGTCGTTCGTTCCCGACCGCACCATGTACTGGACGACATCGCCGAGGAATGAGGTGGAGATGACAGTGCCGGGTGCGGTGTTCGGCGTTGTCCCGGAGGCAGGATCGAGTCCGGTGACTCGCATCCGCTCGGGCCGGATGGCGGCCTGAACTGCAGAGTCCTGACGCAGCGGTCCACTGCCTGCAGAGGAATGTGCTGTGGCAGGCTTGGCCTCAACCGCGCTCGTGTGCATCACCGAGTTCTTACTCTGCAGGGTGGCACCCGAATCTCCTACTTCGGAGACGGTGACCGGGATGAAGTTCTGCTTGCCGATGAAGCTCGCGACAAACCGATTGCCCGGCTCCTCGTAGATCTCTTCCCCGCTGCCGATCTGCTGGATGACTCCGTCGTACATGACGACGATGCGGTCACTCATCGCCAGTGCCTCTTGCTGGTCATGGGTGACGAACACGAAGGTGGTGCCGAGGTTCGCGTGCAGACGTTTGAGTTCGAGCTGCATCTCCTCACGCAGCTTCCGGTCAAGAGCCGACATGGGTTCGTCGAGGAGGAGGACCTGTGGGCGGTTGATCAGGGCGCGGGCCAGGGCGATGCGCTGCTGCTGTCCGCCGGAGAGCTGTTCGGGTTTGCGCCCGGCGAAGTCCTCCATCTGGACCAGAGCGAGGACTTCCCGCACGCGTTCGGCGATCTCCGACTTCGGGGTTTTGGACTGTTTGAGTCCGTAGGCGATGTTGTCGGCGATGTTCATGTGGGGGAAGAGCAGGTAGGACTGGAACACCGTGTTGACGGGACGTCTGTGGGGCGGGAGGCTGACGATGTCTTTGCCGGAGAGCAGGATCGCACCGTCAGTGGGAGCCTCGAATCCGGCGATCATACGCAGCAGGGTCGTCTTTCCGCAGCCCGAGGGGCCCAGGAGGGACAGGAACTCGCCCTTCCGTACGGACAGGTCGAGCCGCTCGATCGCTGTGGCGTTCCCGAAGACCTTCTTCACGCCCTGGATCTCCAAATGTTCGAGCTGTGTCGGCGCCGTTGTCTCAGGCGAGGCTGTCGTGGTCATGATTGCCTTTCAGCGTGTGTGTCTGCAGCGGACTCTGCGATAGTGGCGGGCTCTGCGGTGGTGTCTGTGTTCGTGGTGGCGTCGTGGACGACGCGGCCACCCGCGATGGTCAGTTCGTTGTGCACCTCGGCGAGCCTGCTTGGGTCGAGGTCGAAGGGGTTCGCACTCGCCAGCGCGAGGTTCGCGATCTGGCCGGTGCGGATGGTCCCGTTGGTGTGCGAGCGCAGCAGGTGCGCGGAACCGGAGGTGTAGGCGCGCAGT